>CAIQPS010000014.1 GCA_903873715.1 uncultured Actinomycetes bacterium | reverse complement strand
TGGCCGAGTAGGCGTCGTTGCACTGGCCCATGTCGAGCAGGCGCGGGATGCCGTCGATGTCGCCCAGGTCGTGGTCGTAGAAGCGGTAGCGGCCGCAGGCCAGCGTGAGGATGATGGTGTCCTCAGGCGACTGGTCCACGAAGTCGGTGTAGTAGTTGCGGCCCGGTTTGGCGCCGTCGCAACCGCCCACCAGGAAGAAGTGCTTGATCTTGCCGGCTTTGACCAACTCGATGATCTTCTCGGCGTGGGAGAGGACCGCGTTGCGCATGAAGCCCACGTGCACGGTCTTGCCGGGGACGTCTTCCGCGAAGCCGGGCATCTCGAGAGCCTTCTCGATGACCGGGGTGAAGTCGCGGTCCGCCAGGTGGGTGACTCCGGGCCAACCCACGGCCGAGCGGGTGTAGATGCTCGCCTGGTAGGACTCCAGAGGTTCGCGGATGCAGTTGGTGGTCATGACGATCGGGCCGGGGAAGTTGGGGAACTCCTCGCGCTGCGCGTACCAGGCGCCGCCCCAGTTGCCGTAGAGGTGCTTGAACTGCTTGAGCACCGGGTAGGCGTGGGTGGGGAGCATCTCGCCGTGGGTGTAGATGTTGATGCCCTTGCCCTCGGTCTGCTTGAGCAGTTCGTAGAGGTCGCGCAGATCGTGGCCGGAGACCAGGATGGCCTTGCCCTTCTTGACGCCGAGCGGGACCTCGGTGGGTACCGGGGTGCCGTAGGTCTCGGTGTTGGCCTTGTCGAGCAGCTCCATGACCTTGTAGTTCATCTCGCCGCAGCGCAGGGCTTTGCCCACCCACGCGTTCAGGTCGCCCTCGTCGTAGCGGGCGAGGTCGGCCAGCGCCTCGACGTGATACTTGTCGACTTCCTCGCTGGCATAGCCCAGTTCGTGGGCGTGATGGGCGTAGGCGGCCACACCCTTGAGGCCGTAGAGGACGGTGTGCTGAAGGGAGCGCACGTTCTCATCGGACGAGGCCTCGTGGTTGATGCCGTGCCTGCGGCCCTGGTCGGCCACGAGGGCGGAGTTGTAATGGGGCACGAAGGTAGCGGGGCCTTCCGGGAAGACGATGTCCGGGTCCTGCGCGTGGAGCGCGCGTTTCATGGCATCCCGGCGCCGGACGGCTTCGAACACCCGGTCGGTGAGGGCCTCCGGGTCGAAGTTCACATTGGAGAGGGTGCTGAAGAGGCTTTCCTCTATGAAGGCGTAGGTGTCGGCGGGTGCCAAGCCGGCCGGGATGGCCTTCTCGGTGACCAGCGCCAGGCCCCTGAGAGCGTGCTCGAGCGCGTCCTGGATGGCCGCCGTCTCCTTGTCTTTGCCGCAGACGCCTTTGGCGGTACAAGCTCCGGACGCTGAGGTCTGCTCACACTGGTAACAGAACATCGATTTCCTTTCGGTCGCTTTGTGCAGGGGGAGGCTAACATCGGGGTCCGGGACAAACCTTGATTTAAGTCAAGCTCGCCACTCGTCATTCAGGCCTCGTGCCCTTTTGCGCCGGGGCGAGCTAACATAGCGGTCCTGTCGATGCCTCGGCTCTGGTCATGCGGACACGGATTGGGTGGTGGAGTCTTGGACAAAGAGAAAGAGACGGTCACCGGGCAGCCTCAGGCGCGTCCTGGGAACCCCCTGCAGCAGGAACTCATCGACCTGCTGCAGCAGGCCAGCCTCTTCTCGGGCCTCGATGACGCGACCGTCCTGGAAGTGGTCCGCCGCGGGCGGCTCCGTCTGTTCGCCGCCGGTCAGACCGTGTTCATGCAGGGCGACCCGTCCAAGGGACTACACGTGGTCGTGCACGGGCGGGTCAAGGTCTACAAGAGCTCTCCGCAGGGCAGGGAGCAGACCCTCATGATCATGGGACCTGGCGAGCCCGTGGGGGAAGTGGCCGCGCTGGCCGGCGACCCCTACCCCGCGAGCGCCGAGACCCTCGAACCCACAGAGACTTTCTACATCATGCGGGATGCCTTCATCGACATCATCCGCAGCCAGCCCGAGGTGGCCCTGCGCCTGCTCTCAGCGCTCTCCGCGCGGTTGCGGTCGTTCGCGTCCCTCATAGAGGACCTCTCGCTGAAGGGCGTCACGGAACGCCTGGCCGTCCAGTTGTTGTCGCTCGCTCCCGGCTGTCCGGGCGAGCAGACGGTCGAGTTGGACATCTCGAAGACCGAACTCGCCGCGGCGGTGGGCACCGTCCCTGAGACGCTGTCCCGGGCCTTCCAGCAACTCGCTCGAGCCGGGGCGCTCGAGACCAAGGGACGCACCGTCGTCATCAAGGACCGCTCGCTCCTGCAGCGTCTGGCTCAGGCAAAGTGATGAGCCGGGCGCTGTACGCTGCCGCCCTCGCGGCCGTCGCGATGGCGGCGCTTCTGGCGGCGGCCTGCGGATCGCCCGGAGAGGGCGGGGTCGCGGGGTCCACGAGCCCGTCGGTGGTCGCGGAGACCAGCTTCCTCGCCGACATCGCCCAGAACGTGGCCGGCACCAGGCTCGTGGTCTCCTCGGTGCTGCCCGTGGGCGGCGACCCACATAGCTTCGACCCGACCCCCAAAGACGCGGCCAAGGTGGCGAAAGCTGACGCAGTGATCATCAACACTCCAGGGTTCGAACCCCCGGTGGACGACCTAATAGCCGGTGCGGGCGGCAAGGACCTGCTGGTGATCGACGCCTCGGCCGGACTTCCCGACGCCAAGGCGGACCCGCATTTTTGGCTCGATCCGGTCTCCATGCTCACCTATGTGGAGAACATCCGGGCGGGATTGGTGGCGATCGATCCGGCCGGCGAGCAGGAGTACACCGCATCGGCCGCTGCCTACGAGAGCAAGCTCAGGGATCTCGACGCCTGGATCGCCGCGCAGGTGGCTGTCATCCCACAGGGGCGGCGCCTGCTGGTCACCAACCACGAGAGCTTCGGCCGCTTCGCGGCCCGGTACGGGTTCACCGTGGTCGGGACGATCCTCCCCAGCGCCGAGAGCGAAGCGGCACCTTCGGCGGAAGGCCTGGCCGGTCTGGTCAAGGCCATCAACGCGACGGGCGCTCCCGCGATCTTCCTGGAGACCGGTAACGCCCCCGACCTCGCCGAGCAACTCGCTCGGGAGACCGGCATCAAGGTGGTCACGGACCTGTACACACACTCCGTCGGCCCTGATGCGCCGTCGTATATCGCTATGATGCAGTGGAACGTCGCCCACATCGTCGAGGCCCTCAAGTGACCGACTGCCTGGAACTGAAGGATGTCACCGTCCGCTACGGCGCGCGCTTTGCGCTGGACGCCGTATCGTTCGGGGTGCCACAGGGGGCTCAGGCGGCCGTCGTGGGCCCCAACGGCGCCGGCAAGTCGACGCTGTTCAAAGCCATGGTCGGGCTGCTGCCCATGGTATCCGGCCAGGTCCTCCTGCACGGCCAGTTGCGTGCCGACTACAAGGAGCCCGTGGCCTACGTCCCTCAGCGGGAGGAGGTCGACTGGCGCTTCCCGGTGACCGTCTTCGACGTGGTGGCCATGGGCCGCTACGGACGGGGGAAATGGCTCAAGCGACTGACGTCGGCCGACCGCCGCACGGTGCGCGAGAGCCTGGACAGGATGGACGTCGCCGACCTGGCGCACCGGCCCATCGGGGAGCTCTCCGGCGGCCAGCAGCAGCGGGTCTTCCTTGCCCGGGCGCTCGCCCAGGAGCCGCACGTACTGCTGCTCGACGAGCCTTTCACGGGTGTGGACGTATCCACGCGCGAAGCCACCCTGGAATTGCTCTCCGGGCTGCGCGCCAACGGGGTGACTGTGCTCGTCTCCACCCACGATCTCGATCTGGCGGCCAGCCGGTTCGACGTGGTGGTGCTGCTCAACCGGAGGCTCATCCACGCCGGTCCGCCGCGTGAGGTCTTCACCGAAGAGCATCTCCACGAGGCCTTCGGCGGCCAGATGGTGGTGGTGGACGGCAGGATGATCGTGGTGGACCAGTGCTGCTGCGGCGGCGACGCAGAGGGTGGAGGATCCGCGGGTGACGGCGCCGGGAGGGACGGCCGATGATCGCCTGGTTGACGGAGCCCTTTTCGTTCGCCTTCATGCAGAGGGCTTTGATCGCGTCGATAATCGTGGGCATCGTGTGCGCCATCATCGGCTGCTACATCGTCCTTCGTTCCATGGCCTTCCTGGGCGACGCGCTCGCGCACGCCATCCTGCCGGGTGTGGCCGTCGCCTACCTCATAGGGGCGAACCTGTTGGCCGGCGCTCTGGTGGCCGGCGTCCTAGTGGCCATCGGCATCAGCTTCGTGTCGCGGGCCGGGACCATCAAGGAAGACACCGCCATCGGCATCTTCTTCGCGGCGGCGCTGGCTTTGGGGGTGGTGCTCATCAGCACGATGGGATCGTACGCGGTGGACCTCACTCACGTGCTGTTCGGGAACGTCCTGGGAGTCACCTCAGCCGACCTGTGGATCACCGCCGGGCTCGCGGTGGTCGTGCTGGGCCTGGTGCTGCTCCTGTACAAGCGGCTGCTGGTGGTGTCGTTCGACCCGATACTGGGGCGGACCCTGGGGCTGAACATCCACTGGCTCAGGACCGGCCTGTTCCTCATGCTGGCGGCCACCATCGTGGTGGCGTTGCGTACCGTGGGGGTGGCGCTGGTCGCTGCGATGCTGGTGACGCCACCGGCCGCAGCCTATCTGCTCACGCGCCGGCTACCGGTGATGATGCTGGTGTCCGCCGTCATCGGTGTGGTGTCGTCGGTATTCGGGCTGTACGCCAGCTACTACCTGGACATCTCCACCGGTGGGGCCATCGTGCTCATCGCCACGGTCATATTCGTGCTGGCCTTCCTGTTCGCCCCGCGGGACGGCATCGTGTGGCGGGCCCGCAGACGAGCCGCGGCGCCCAGGGGGTAGGTCGTTCCCAGTACGGCTTGAGCCTCCTGGACGGGATCGCGAAAAAAGGCCGCCTGCGTCATGCGCAGGCGGCCTCCAAGTGGCGGGGCTCAGACACGCTGCAGCGCATCTAGAACGATGTGATACCCCCCATGAAGTCGTAGCTGATCTTCTTACGAAGATCCGACGAGAGCGCGAACAGGCGTTTGAGGCGAGCCTCCTCGCTGGAACTCAGTTCCTCCGGACTGATGAGGTTGTTCGGTTTCTGGCCGTTCTCCATAGCGACGGCCTGCCGGTGGAGCCGGATCCGCATCAACGTCTCGTAATCCGGGACCATGTTCTCGAAGGCGTCATGGCTGAGCACGCCTTTCGCATAGAGTTCGGACAGCCGGTCGAGAGTGTTGGTCGAGTCTATGCGATGGCGCAGGGCGTAGAGACGGGAGAAGTTGACGATGGGCATCAGCGCTTCCTTGAGACTCAGCGCTTTCACGCCGTCTTCGGTCGAGTTGGTCTGAAGGTTGCCCGTCCAACTTATGGGCGGCTTGTAGAGGAGGGCGTTCTGGGCGAAGTGGAGGAAGAACAGCGGGTACTGCTCCATTTGGTCGAAGACCCAGGATCGGAGGTCGCGGGAGAACTGTTGTTCCCCGCTGACGCACCGGAAATCGAACAGCATGTTGAGTTCGAGCAGTTCCTGTGGGTCGGCGTTGTGTATCCAGTGCGAGAACTGCTGCCTCCACATGCCGCGCGGCAGGTTCCAGCGAGGATTCTTGGCCATGATGCCGCCCTCGCAGAACCGGTAGCCCACTTGGTCCAGGCGGTCGCAGACAAAGGTGCCCAGCGCGAGGAAGTACTCAGACGCCTCCTTGGCCTTGTCCGGCTCGGGGTCGTCATAGAGCAGGGCATTGTCCTGGTCCGTGAGGAGAGTCTGCTCTTGACGCCCCTCGCTCCCGAGGGCCAGGAAGGCGAAGCGGCAGGGGGCCGGACCGATCTTCTTGATGCCCAAGTCCACGAGCCTCTGGATGACGCCGTCCGACACACCCGAGATGATGCGGTTCACGTAGCGCGTGTCGGCGCCGGAGTCGACCACTGCCTTCACCAGGGCGGGAAGGCGGTCGTGGGCTTCGATTATGTCTTCGGTGGACCGCGCCCGCCGGATGGAGTCGGTGATGATCACCGACGACGATTGCTGATACTGCGCCAGGTTGGGAAGGTCGAGCGCGCCCACGAGCCTCCCGGCCTGATCGAGGACCGCCAAGTGGTTCACATCCCGTTCCTGCATCCGGAGGAGGGCCTCGTAGATAGGAGCGCTTGGCGCCACTGAAGCCACCGGTGCGCTCATGATGGAGCGGACAGGAGTCTCTGGGTCGAGGCCTTCGCTGATGACCCTCTCGCGGAAGTCGTGGTCCGTGACGATCCCCATCAGGGAACCGTCAGGCCCGGTCACGAAGGCTGCAGTCGTGCGGTTCTTCTTCATCTGAGTGGCGGTCCGGGCCACCGTCTCGGTCAGGTCGACGGTGACCGACGGGGCGATCGCCCGGGTGATGGGCTCGCGAAGGAAGAACAGGGAGGTCTGAAGCCGGGCGATGAGGGCTTCGCGCTCTTCCTCGGCCTTCTTCTGTCGAGAGATGTCCTCGAAGATACCGTCGATATACGCCGGCTGGCCGCTTTCCCCGTCGACCAGCACGGCATACAAGGACACCTCCACGCGGGCGCCGTCGTCACGCCGCAGGCCGAGATGGTAGTTCTGCACCGCCTTCTCCCGGCTGAGGGTAGCCACCAGGGCGGTTCGCTGCTCCGGGTCCACGATCCGGTCCAGCCAGTCGCTTCCGGTCATATCCGTGGTCAGCGGGAGACCGAGGATCGTACGCATGGCAGGGTTGGCCTCGAGGAGAGACGCCTTGCGGCCCCACGCACTCCGGAACACGCCAAGGGTGAGAGCGTCGGACATGGTCTTGAACTGGCGTCGCGTGCTCTCCATGATGGATTGCATGACCCTCTGGCTGGCGACGCTCTTGATCAGAAGGATGGACCCCTGCTTTCCGGCGAGCCAGATGGGCGTGGCGGTGACTATCGCGTCGACCGTGTTCCCGTATTTGGTCGTCAGAGCCGCCTCGAAGTCGGTGGGCATCCCTTCCGCGACGCCGCCCACGAGTTTCTCGCGGGCGATCTTGTCGGTCTCCTCCTCGGCGAGCAGCCGGCTCAACTCCAGATTCTCGAACTCCTCTGGTGAGTAGCCGAGCAGGTCGGCCAACGGTTTGTTGGCATACGTGGCGCGGCCGCCGATCGCCATGAGCAGGCCCTCGGTTGAGGCCTCCACGAGAAAGCGGTATTTCTCGTGGGACTCTTTGAGCTTCCGCTCGGCGGTCGCTCTGCCTCTTTCGATCCTCAGGCTGGAGAGCCCGCTGAAGACGAGGAGCAACACGACGGCTACAAAGATGGCCACCGAGGTGTAGATGAGGTTGGTCCGCACGGAGGCAATGGCAGCGTCCACATCGTCGAGGTAGATGCCGGTGCCGACGACCCATTGCCAGGGCTTGAACTCCTCCACATACGAGAGCTTCTGGACGATGCGGTTGGGGTCGGCGAAGTACTGCCAGTAGTACTCGACAAAGCCGGAGCCGTTCTTTTCGACCGCGTCCACCATCTGCACAAAGAGATGGTTACCGGCCTTGTCCTCGTACGTTGTGAGGTCCGTACCGTCGAGTTCTGGGAGGTACGGGTGCATGATCATGGTGGGATGCGTATTCGTGATCCAGAAATAGTCGGTGTTCTGGTCGCCCCAGCGCATCTGCTTGATGCGGTCCACCGCCTGGGTCTGAGCTTCCTGCTGCGTCAGCGCGCCAGATTCCTGTTGCTGGTAGTACTCGTTGATGATGCTGATGGCCGAACGAGTCAGCTCCTGGGTGGTCTGCTTCTTGCCCTCGAGCATCTGGTTCTCCACGGCGGGTATCAGCAGCAAGAAGGTCGCGAGGACGAAGAGGAGCACCGCGGCGACTGCAGGCAGCACCACCCTCAACAGGAATCCGCGCATGCGTCCATTGTCGGAGCGCTCGTTCATATCGGCCTCCTCAGTCGGCGGTCTTGCCGTTCAATGCCGAGAGCGGTACGGGGTCGGTTCGCTTGGCGACAAGTCGAGTGATCTCGATCCACTGTTCGACCGGCATGTCCACTCCGACGCTGGCTCCGTCCGAATGGTCCAGCCCGTGGAAGTCGCTACCTCCCGTGGCCACCAGACCGCGTCGTTTCGCCAGGGCCAGAAGACCCTCTCGGGCATGCTCCGGATACGATTTGTGGAAGACCTCGATCCCGTCGAGTCCCTCTGGCTGCAGGATATCAAGGGCGCTTTCGATGCGCTCGAAGTCCCTCAGGCTTTCGATGGGATGGGCCAGGAAGGCGAACCCGCCGGCGTCGTGAATGAGTCGGATGGCCATCGCGGTGGACAGCGGGCGGTTCGTGGCCGCGTCGGTGCCGTCGGGGAGCGTCGCTATCGCCGGTCGCTCCGGGCCACGGCTGGTGGCGCCGCGGAGCCTTGCGCCGAGGAGGCGAAACGAGGTGCGCCAAGGCTGGCGGACCGTCTTCAGCACGTCGAGCAAAGCCTGGTCGTCGAGGGCGATGCCGTAGCCGAGG
Source organism: uncultured Actinomycetes bacterium (assembly GCA_903873715.1). Classification (GTDB taxonomy): domain Bacteria; phylum Actinomycetota; class Thermoleophilia; order RBG-16-64-13; family RBG-16-64-13; genus CAIQPS01. The sequence continues at coordinate 48,712 of CAIQPS010000014.1, read as the reverse complement.
ATATGGAGGACCGGCCCAGACGAGAGCCGGGCGTCTATCTCGACGCCGGGGACGCAGCTTATGGCGTAGCGATCGAGGGCCGCACGGAACGCGGATTGGCCCTCCACCGTGTTGTGATCGGTGAGAGCCGCCCAGGTCACGCCATCCTCGGAGAGGCGCTTGGCCACGTGGGCAGGGGAGTGATCGCCGTCACTGGCGGAGGAGTGGCAGTGCAGGTCGATGCGCACTGTGTCGGTCATGAGTACCACATCCTTTCAAGACGTGGGTGGACAAGGACGGGCTACGTGGATATAGTTTCCGGCTGTTCGGCTTCAGGCACCGATTTTGGGGGGTCGGGGCAGCGGCTGGGCCAAAAGCGGCGCATCCTGTAAGCAAAGGAGAGTAGTCAACGAAGATGGCAAACTCAATCACCTCCAACGAGACAGTCACAAAACTGCTCGACACCAATGCCAATCCGGCCCCGCTCGGGTTGATGGGTTTTGGTCTTACTACGGTCCTTCTCAATCTGCACAACGCCGGGCTCTTCGGGCTGAGCGCCATGATCCTGGCCATGGGCATCTTCTACGGCGGTGTCGCCCAGATCATCGCCGGTGTCATGGAGTGGAAGAAGAACAACACCTTCGGCACCCTGGCTTTCACGTCGTACGGCCTCTTCTGGCTCACCCTGGCCGGCATCTGGCTGTTCCCGACCATGTTCAAGGGAGCCGGTGCTGCCGCCGGCGCGAACGAGACCGCTCTTGCTTGTTTCTTCCTCTTCTGGGGACTCTTCACCGGCTACATGTTCATCGGTACGCTCAAGTTGAACCGGGCTCTGCAGGTGGTCTTCGGGCTGCTCACCATCCTGTTCTTCCTGCTCGCCGCCCGTGACTTCGGCGGCGGCGCGGTCGTCGGCAAGATAGCCGGCTGGGAGGGTATCCTCACCGGTCTCTCCGCCATCTATGCCGCCATGGCTCAGATCCTGAACGAGACCTACCGGCGCGTCATCCTGCCGCTCGGTCCCGTCAGCCAGCTGCCCAAGGGCTTCGTTCAGAGCCACGGCGAGGAGATCGCCCGGATGTGGCTGACGGCTCTCCGCGAGAGCGCGCAGACGCCGTCCTACGGCGTGGTCAGCGACGCTGAACTCGTATCGGCCAGCGAATTCGCGCTCTCCCAGGTGGATGAGCACTTCAGCGGCCGCCGGGCGGAAGGCGACACAGCGCTCTTCTTCCACAAGTTGGGTGCGACCAGGGCCGCGCAGGGCCTGCCGCTCCCGGAACTCATCGGCGCCATCCTCCTGTTCAAGCGTGAGGTCTGGGTGACCGCACGGACCCACGGTGTGTGGGAATCCGCGATGGATCTGCAGCGTGCGGTTGACCTCAACCGCGAACTCGGCGTGTTCTTCGATCGCGCTGTCTACCACGCGACCGCTGGGTACACCGGTTACCCGTTCAGCAAGGACACGTTCTAGAGAGACATCCGCGCGCGGCCGGGGGGACCGCGAGGCGAACCAAGAACGCCGCCGGACGCAGATGCGTCCGGCGGCGTCTTTTTCTGTGCCAGCGGAGTACAGGGCTAGTCCTTAACAGTCGCCGCCACCGCTTCCACCGCGGCCGGTGTCTTGGGAGTCGCGTATCTCTCGGCCATCTGGTCACGCTTGGTGAGTTTCGAGACGAGGTAGATGGCGATGAAGCTCAGCGGGATGGAGATTATGCCCGGGTTCTTCATCTGGATCGGGGCCGTAGAGGGATCGAGCCCGTAGATCTCCCACAGGGTGGGGGTGAAGAGGATGATCCCGACAGAGGACACGGTACCGACGATGACCGAGGCAATCATCCCCTTGGACGTCGTGCGCTTCCAGAAGAGCATCATGATGATGCACGGTAGGTTGGCCGAGGCCGCTACGGCGAAGGCCAGACCGACGAGGAACGACACGTTCACACTCTGGAAGGCCAGTCCGAGAAGGATGGCGACGGCGCCGACCACGAACGCTGCGATGCGGCCGGCCACGACCTTCGTGCGCTCGGTCTTGATCAGACCGGCGAACCGGTCGAGCAGATCGTGGGCCACCGCGCCCGAGGCGGCGATGATCAGGCCGCTCACCGTGCCGAGCACGGTCGCAAAAGCGATGGCGGAGATCATGGCGAAGAGGAAGGTGCCGAACGACTGAGCCAGCAACGGGGCCGACATGTTGTTGTCGAGCACGTTGATCGTCCCGTTCGTCATGGCGCCGAGACCCAGGAACAGCGTCAGTATGTAGAAGAAGCCGATGGCGGCTATGGCCACCACGGTGGACTTCCGTGCCGCGCGCTGGCTGGGCACAGTGTAGTAGCGGATCAGGATATGCGGCAGGGCGGCGGTGCCCAGGAAGAGTGCGATCATCAGAGAGATGAAGTCGACTCTGTCGAGCCAGGAGCCCTGGAGTTTGAAGTTGAGACCAGGCTTGGTGATGGTGTCGCCCGTGGTGGGCACCTCGTAGTACACAGTGATCGTTTCACCGTCCTGGGTCCACTTGGCGTTCTTCCAAAGGTCGATCACGCTGTTCTTGGAGCCGATCTTGGCCAAGAAGGAGAACGGGTTGAGGCTGCCGGTCTTGGCGGTCTCCTGGCCTTCGATCTTGGCTATGGTGCCGACCTCCCGCAACTTGTTCGTGGAAGAAGCAACGGCACCGTTGACGTACTTGGTGCCATCCTTGGCGACCACCACTTCCTGGGTCTCATGCAGGGCGACCCCGGCGTCGGTGACGGTCGCTTTCCACCACGTGGCGGTCCCGCCGTTCTGGAGTTTGACGAACGTCGTCGTCTTGCCCTTGGCCGTGACGTCATGCTGTCCGACGTTCATGTAGGCCGCATCGGAGGGCGTGATCGTGCCTCCGGCCTGAGTGGCCGCGATGGTCTTGTACTGGTAGAAATCGACCCTGCCCCCCTGGTCGGGCGTGGTTGAGAGGCCTCGCACCAGCAGGGCCACTACGATCACAAGCGCGAAGACGATGAGCAGCGAACCTTTGATGAACTGCACGTACGTGGTGGAGGTCATGCCCGCAGTGGCCACGATCGTGATCACGATCGCCCCGACCAGGACCACACCCACCCAGTAGGGCAGGCCCAGCAGTGGCTGGATGAGCACGCCGGCGCCGACCATCTGAGGTATCAGATAGAAGATCGAGACGATCAGGGTGGCAAGGGCGGCTACGAGCTTCAGGCCGCGCTTGGTGAATTTCGAGTCTATGGCGTCGGTAAAAGTGTACTTCCCGAGCCGACGCATTGGCTCGGCGACCACGAAGAGGGCAACCACCCAGCCGGCCAGATAGCCGATGGAGTAGAGGAAGCCGTCGTAGCCTGCGGTCGCGATCATGCCGCAGATGCCGAGGAACGATGCAGCTGAGAGGTAGTCGCCGGCGAAGGCTATGCCGTTGACGCCCCAGTGGATACGGCCGCCTGCCGCATAGTAGCCGCTGGCCGATCGGGCGCGTCTTGCTGTCCAGAACGATACGAAAAGGACCAGCCCGACGATCACCAGGAAAATGACGATGGCGAGGACGGATCTGTCACCCATGTCGCACCGTCCCCTCGTTCTCGAACGACCGTTCGTGCTTCGTGCACATCCAGTTGTAGACGATGGCGAGGATGAAGGCTATGACTATCAGGGCAAAGCCGTAGATGATGGCGAGGTTCAGCCCGCCGACGACGATGACGCCCATGGTCTTGGGCCTGATGACGTTGATGGCGATGAAGATGACGTACAGCAGGCCATACCCTGCCAGCATCTGCAACCCCAGACGTCGTTTGAAACTGGCTGCTTCGTCGACTCCATGGATCTCTGGCGCAGGCTCGTGCAGCATTCGACCCCCTTACATCGCGGTGGTCCCCACGGCCACCATTTTTTGCGTTCCGATGCAAAACGCCCCGAAACATTGTGGGTGCTCACTTACCACGATGTCAATAGAGGTCGTGAAAAAAATCACGGCTGATTTCGCCCGACCGGCCAATGGGGTTTGTGAAATCAGTAACGAATGGGCTCGCCGACGAGTTACACCGCCGCTCGCACCGCTCCTGCTGCTTTTCGAACGTGGTGCCGATAGGTGAGATAGCGGGCCGCGCGCTGTGAAGACTGAGAGTCCTGTCTGCGCCCGGGCGCCGTTCTCACTACTGGTAGAATCGGGGGACCATGATCCTCTGGGGAGACATAGCCGAATTCCCGCTGTTCAGCGTTCTGCAGTTCCTGTCTGCGCAGCGCCGGACCGGCACCCTCGAGATCCAGGACTTCGAAGAGCAGGGGGCCGTGTATCTGACCTCCGGGCGGATCGAGGCCGTGAGTCTCGTCCAGGGCGACGAGGAGTTCGGCACCCGGTTGGTCACCGCGGGCGCTCTCACCGAGACCGAGGTGAAAGAGTGCTGGATGCGCTGGTCCGACGGCGACGAGGAAGGGCAGCCGCTTCTCTCGTATCTGCTCAATGCCGCCCACGCCGACGGCGCGACCCTCGAGGGCGTCGTGAACCGCCATACGTCCGACCAGGTCATGCAGCTCATGTACTGGAGCACCGGGACGTTCAGGTTCGTCATCCCGGACCGGCCGGCGCGGTTCAAGGTGGTTCCCAGCGTGTCGGTGGAGAACCTGCTACTGGATGCCTATCGCCGGGTGGACGAAGGCGAGAAGCCCAGGCGCGAGAAGCTGATCGTGGAGAACGAGCTCTGCGCGAGTTGCACCGTGGACTGCTCTCCCGGCATCAAGGCCCGCTACCTCAAGACCGATGTCTGCCTGTGGCGCAACATGCCCAGCATCCTCAAGGACCCCAGCTTCGGCGACCGCAAGACGAGGCGCGTTGTCGAGGACGAGGATCCGGGCCCGGACGACCTCTCCTTTATATAGGCTCCGGGCGGGCTGGGCAGTGAAGCTCACCCTCGTCTGCGTGGGCAGGCTCTCCAAGGAATACCAGGCGGTCTGGCGCCGCTACGAAGCACTGTTGCGCCCCTACGCCGACGTGGAGGTGCTCGAAGTCTCGGAGGTGCCGCTGTCCACGGGGGAGGAGAGTGCCCGGGCGAAGGAGGCCGCGGCCATCTCGGGCCTGCTGCGCAAGGGGGCGTACACCATAGCGCTCGATTCGCGCGGGCAGCAGCACTCCTCAGAGGAGCTGAGCGCCTTCCTGGCGGACAAGAAGTTGTACGGCCAGAGCCACTTCCAGTTCATACTGGGTGGGGCCTCGGGGCTGGACGCCAAGGTGCTCGAAAGCGCCAATCACCGCTGGTCGCTCTCCCGAGCGACGTTCCCACATCAGATGGCGCGGTGTATCGTCATAGAACAGCTGTATCGGGCGATCCGCATCGAGCGCGGAGAGCCGTATCACCACTAGCGGGACGGGCCGCCGGAGCAGGCGGCCGGGTATGAGGTGGCATGCGAGGGGAACTGAAGACCGGCCTGGTGGTCGTCGCCACGGTCCTCGTCATCATAGTCGTGGGAACGGTGGGCTACACCCTGATAGAGGGCTGGGGCCTGCTAGACTCCCTGTTCATGACCGTGACGACCATCTTCACGGTCGGTTTCGGCGAGGTGCACCCGCTCGACCCGGGCGGAGTGATCTTCACGCTGGTGCTCATAGTGCTCGGCGTCGGGACCATCCTCTTCGGGATCGGGCGGATGGTCGAGTTCGTCATCGGCGGGCAACTCTCGGGTGTGTTCCGGAGAAGGGTGGTGAGGCGGCAGGTGGACAAGCTCGATACGCATTTCATGGTGTGCGGCTACGGCCGGGTGGGCGAGGCCGTCGCGCGGCATTTCAAGATCCACAGCGCCCCACTGGTGGTCGTGGACAGCGACCCTGACAACGTCGCCCGGGCAGAGCGCGACGGGTTCCTTGCGGTGTGCGGCGACGCCACCAAAGACGACATCCTCCAGACGGCGGGGGTGGAGCGCGCGAAGGGGCTGGTGGCCGCTCTCGGGTCGGATGCAGACAACATCTTCTTGACGCTGTCGGCCCGGGTGCTCAACCCCAAGCTGCTCATAGTCGCGCGGGCCGGCTCCGAGGACACGGTCAGCAAGCTGGTGAGAGCCGGGGCCGACAATGTGGTCAGCCCGTACGGCATAGGTGGCAAGCAGATCGCCACTCTCATGCTCAAGCCCCTGGTGAGTGACTACCTCGAGGTGGTCACTGGCGGCGGGGAACTAGAGTTCCGGGTGGAGGAGTTGGAGCTCAAGGGTGACTGCTGCTCGATCGGCCGCTCGATCGAGGATATGGGGGTCCGCAGCAAGACCGGAGCGACCATACTGGCGGTGCGCAGGGCCTCGACCGGGGCTTTTGAGACCAACCCGGCCCCCGGCGTGCATCTGATGAACGGCGACAGGATCATCGCCATCGGCACCCCTGAACAGATACTCAAGCTGGAGGAGCTCATGATGGCTCCGGCCGGCAGGACCGGCAGCTGACCGCGGCCGGCCGCAACAGTCGACGCATACTCGGAGAGGACCTGGCACGGTGATAACAGAGCTCGTACAGAGAGTGGTGGACCGCTGGGCGGAGGAGCAGGGTTGGGCTGAGGCTCCGGCGGTGCGGCTGGAGAGACCGGCCGAAGAGGCCCACGGCGACTACGCGACACCGCTCTGTATGCAGTTGGCCCGCACGGCCAAGAGGGCTCCTAAGATTCTGGCCGAGGAGTTGCAGGCGCGGCTGCAGGCCGAACCGGACGTCGCCCGGCTGGTGGAGCGCATCGAGGTCGCGGGGCCAGGCTTTCTGAACTTCACCCTGAGCGGGACGGCCTACTCCGAGGCCATGGCGGCCATGGTGGCCGACGGTGCGGACATCGGGCGCGGCACCATGCGCGAGCATCCGCACGTGAACCTGGAGTGGGTGAGCGTGAACCCGAACGGCCCGCTCCACGTGGGTCACGGGCGCTACGCGGCCTACGGAGACGCTCTATACCGCTTGATGACCTTCGGCGGATCGCGGGTGTCGCGGGAGTTCTACATCAACGACTACGGCCGGCAGATGGACCGGTTCGGCCGGAGTGTGGCCGCCCGCTATGCCCAGTCTTTCGAAGTGGACCTGCCGGTGCCGGCCGACGGCTATCAGGGCGAGTACGTGAAAGACGTGGCCGCCACGGTCCGTGGCGAGGTGGGGGACACCTACCTCCCCGCCTTGAGACTCGTCGCCGCCGCGGCCGCAGCTGGGCCCGGGGCTGCGCCTGCCGGGCAGGCGGCGGCCGCCCCCGCTGAAGCCGAGGATGAAGAGGGCGACGAGACCGCTGCCGTCTCGGATTGGCCTTCCGACCCCGCGGTGGACGAAGCGGTGGCCTTCTTCCGGAAGCGCGGCTGCGACCTCATGCTCGACGGCATGCGCGAGGAACTGGAGGGCTTCGGCGTCGCGTTCGACACCTGGTTCAGCGAGACCACGCTGCACGTGGGCGGTGCGCTCGAGCGGGTGGTCAAGGACCTGCTGGACAAAGGGGAGGCCTTCGAGGAAGGCGGAGCCATCTGGCTGCGCACCACGTCCCGGGGCGACGACAAGGACCGGGTGCTCATCCGGGGCAACGGCAGGCCGACGTACTTCGCCGCTGACATCGCGTATCACGAGAACAAGCTGGAGCGTGGGTTCGAGCACCTCATCAACATCTGGGGAGCCGACCATCATGGGTACGTGCCCCGCATGAACGCCGCCGTGGAGATCCTCTCCGGCAGGCCCGGCACTCTCGAGGTCATCATCGGGCAGTTGGTCAACCTGCTGGAGCAGGGCGAACTCAAGCAGATGTCCACCCGCCGGGGAGAGATGGTCACGCTGGGCGAACTGGTGGACGCCATCGGAGTGGACGCCGCCCGGTTCTTCCTGGTGATGCGCTCGCACGATCAGACCCTCGACCTCGATCTGGCGCTCGCTCAGCAACAGTCTTCCGAGAACTCCGTGTATTACGTCCAGTATGCACACGCCCGGATCGCGAGCATCCTGCGGAACATCCCGGCCGAGACCAAGCCGGCCATCGAGGCCGGCCCCGAGGTGTTCGCATCGCCGTACGAGCGGGCTCTCATCAAGCGCCTCGAGTCGTTCGCGTGGACGGTGCAGGACTCGGCGGATCGGCGGATGCCGCATCGTATCGCGGCCTTCGCCCAGGAACTGGCGGCCGACTTCCACGTCTTCTACAAGCACTGCCGGGTCATCGGCGTCTCGCCGGCGCTGGCCTCGTCGCGCCTGGCGCTGTGCCTGGTGACGAAGGCGGTCATCTTCCGGTGCTTGGAGCTTCTCGGTGTGAGTGCGCCGGAGAGCATGTGAGCGGCGGCCGCGCAGCTGCCGCCCGGAGTCGCTGAGAGGTCGTCACATGCCTGAACTGCCAGAGGTCGAGACCGTCCGCTGCCAGCTCGACCTCGGCCTCACCGGCCTCACCTTCGCCGCGGTGGACAAGGTCGAGCCCGCCATGATGAGGGACTGCGTCCCGGAGGAAGTGGAGGGCCTGCTGCCGGGGCATCGTATCGAGCGCATCGACCGGATAGGCAAGTTCATCATCGTGGTGCTGGACGACGACCTGTTCCTCACCTTGCACCTCGGCATGACGGGCCAGTTGCTCATCGACCCGGTGGAGCCGGGGGCGCACACCCGCTTCGTCTTCCGGCTTGCCGCGGAGGCCTCGACTGGCGGGGATGGCGAAGGCCGGGCCGGCGCCCGTGGCCCAGGTCGCGAGACGCTGCTCGAGTTCCGGGACATGCGCAAGTTCGGGCGGTTCCACTTGACGTCCGGCGGCCCAGCTCCGCGGCTGCGCCAGCTCGGCCCCGACGCCTGGAAGGGCGAGTGGGACGCCGCCTACCTCCAGCACCGTCTGCGCGGCCGCTCGGCCCCGCTGAAGGCCTTTCTGCTGGACCAGCGGCATCTCGCCGGTATCGGCAACATCTACGCGGACGAGATACTGTGGTGGACGGGGTTGTCACCCCTGCGAGAGGCGGGTTCTCTGGTGGAGGACCAGGCCTGCTGTCTGGCGGACGAGATCCGCACCCGCCTGTCCGAAGGGGTGCGGCTGCTGGGTTGCTCGTTGTCCGATTTCATCGACACGGCGGGACAGCCCGGCGAGTTCCAGGACTGGCTGCAGGCCTACGGGCGGCAGGGACAGGACTGCCGGCGCTGCGGAGGGACCATGACCCGGACGGTGGTGGGGGGCAGAGGTACCGCCTACTGCCCGGACTGCCAGAGGTAGAGCGCTCGGGTCGGGTGCCGGCGGGGCGGCAGGCCACAAAAAAACGAGCCCCGAGTGGACTCGCTTTTCATCTTTCAACGGCTCTTACTTTGTTCCCGCCTCTCTGTACTCCGCGACCATTTACCTTCGCGTTTCCTCCGCGGGCCCCCTTGTAAGCTCCTCAGATGCTGCGTCTGAGCTCTCGGGACTCTGTCCATGATGATACTCGGCAGGAGATGCGAGTCAAGCCCCGCGAGCCGCAAACATGCCGCAGATTGCACATGTTTGCAGCGGATTCCAGTGTACGCTCAAGGCGTACAGGAGTGGCGGGGCGCACGGGCGAGGGCCGGGGCTCGCGGGGGCGTGGGCTGTGGTAGAATCGCGTCCTCCAAGAGGGTCTCTTGGCTGGGCGGAGTTAACTCAGCTGGTAGAGTGCCAGCTTCCCAAGCTGGATGTCGCGGGTTCGATCCCCGTACTCCGCTCCATCTCTCCCCACGCGCGCTCCTTCACCTGTTGTCTGTGCTCTTGTCCTTCGGGTACCCCCATGAGTATTATCAGGGCGAGACATGCGCGAGCGATCCACTCGAAGGAGGACGGAATGGCAGCCGACGCGGCGCCCGATGCGGTACCTGGGACAGACGCAAGGCGGGCCATGACCGAGGAGGACGCGAAGATCCTCAACCGGCTGGCGCGCATAGAAGGCCAGGTCCGCGGTCTGCAGCGCATGATGGAGCAGGGCAAGGATTGTGAAGAGATCCTGGCCCAACTCGCGGCCGTAAAATCAGCCCTCGATCGGGTCGGCACCCACCTCATCAGCCACCACATGAAGGACTGCCTGGAGGACACCACCGGGACGCAACTCGACCCGGCCGCGCTGGAACGCGCGTTCGACGTGTTCTTCAAGTACGTCCAGTGCATGCGCTCGTAGGCTGAGCGCACGGCGGCCGGCGGTCAAGGTGACTGGTCGGCCGACCGGCCCGGGACCTTCAGCCCGACCGCGCCGCATGCTCGAGGAGCCAGCGGGCTGTGAAGGAGTGCATCTCCGGGTCGTGCTGCGCGCTCGTGTGCGAGCCGCCTGCTAGGGTGATGACGGTGGCGTCGCCGGCGAGTCGGCCGGCCAGGTCGAGCGAGTGTTGGAGCGGCACGACGTCGTCTCCGCGGGCGTGCACCAGTAGGACCGGGCACGTCACGCGGGCGGCGGTCGCCATGCTGTCCTGCAGACCGAAGTACTTCCGCGTGGCCGGTATGTCCCATCGAGTGGGCCGCTCGGCCAGGGTGGAGGGCGCGGCCCCGCCGGCGTCCGGCGCAGCGGCTCCCTGCACGGCGCCTTCAGTGTCCCGGTACTCGAACTCCTCGAGTCCCTCGAGCATCACGGTCTCACTGGCCGGGCAGATAAGGGCTACGGCGGCGAAGTGCCCTGCCGCGGCCGCCTTCAGACCGTAGAAGCCGCCCATGCTGGAGCCTCGGTAGCAGATACGGTCGCGGTCGACGGCCCGGTGCCTGCGGAGGAAGGCCGCAGCGACCGACAGGTCGTCCTCGAGGGGGCCGTCGGCGGCGCCTTCGCTGTCTCCGTGTCCGCGGAAATCCACGGCGAGCACCACGAACCCCTCGGCCGCCGCCTCCCGGCAGAACCCGTCGTGGCGAAGGCGCCTGCTACTCGCGCCGTGCCCCACCACCAGGCCCGGGAAAGGGCCGTCGCCGGCCGGCGGGACGTAGAGAGTCGCTGCCAGCAGGATCGGACTGCCGTCCGCACCGCCTGAGTGAAGCCGGACCACGCTGGACATCATGGCGTCTGTGGGCTGCGCCGCGATGGGCTCAGAACAGCGACGGGTTGAGTGCGCCGGCGTTCAGGTAGGCCACGTATGGAAGGTTGCGGTACAGCTGACGGTAATCGAAGCCGTAGCCGACGAAGAAGTCGTCGGACACCTCGAAACCGGTGTATTTGACGTCAAGGTCTACGAGGCGGAGCTGCGGTCTGTCGAACAGGATGCAGGCCTCGAGGGTGCGGGGCCGCCGCAGGCCGAGGGAGCGGTAGATGTAGTGCAGCGTCAGCCCCGAATCGATCATGTCCTGGACGACGATGACGTTCTTGTCCTTGATGGGCTGATCGAGGTCCTTGAGGAAGCGGATGGCCTTGCTGCCGGTCTCCTTGTGCTCCTGCTTGTAGGAGCTGAGAGCCAGGAAGTCGATCTCGAGCGGGACGTCTATGGCCCTGGCCAGGTCGGCGGCGAAGAAGACCGAGCCCTTGAGCAACCCCACCAAGAGGATCTCCTGGCCGGCGTAGTCGCGGGTGATCTCCGCGCCGAGCTCCGCCACCCGGCCGGCGATGGTCTCGCTGTCGAGGTACACGGCTCCTACCTCGGGCTCGGCGGTGGCTATGGCCTCCTCGAGCTCCTCGGCGAGCTCCTCTTCCGGGTCCACCGGTACGTCTGAGCGCTCTCCATCCATCACAGCCCGTATTTCTGCGCCATGCGCACGAAATCCTTGCGGTAGAGCAGCTTGATGCGTATCTCCGGGTACTTCTCCCGCAGCTTGCGTACCTTGCGGTTCTTGGCGGTGACGAGCGACTGCTTCATCTCGGTGACCTCCACGAAGAGGTCCAGGTCGGTGAGGTAGAAGTCGGGGGTGAACGCCTCCTGGATGTTGCCTTTGTCGTCCTGCTCGAGGATGAAGGTGCGGGGCTCGTACTCCCAGGCGATGCGGTGGTAGTCGAACAACTTGGCGGCTTCGAGCTCCGTCCGGGTGGCGAACGTCGGTTCCTTCTGGCCGCGGAAGTAGGAGAAGATGGGAGGCTGGTCGGTCATGCTGGGTATCAATTCTACCAGCAGGTCTCGCCGCACCGGCACTCTGCGGCCCTCTTCGCGGGCCGCGACAACCGTCGTGTGGTAACGTACCCGTGTTTCCGATCTGGAGGCTGCCTTGACCCACACGCTTGTCTATCCCATCACCGCTCGCCATAACGATGCCGGGCACCTGGAGATAGACGGCTGCGACATCGTCGGGCTGGCTAAAACCTTCGGTACGCCGCTTCTCGTCTACGAGGAGAAGTCCATCCGCGACCAGTGCCGGCGGTACATGAAGGCCTTCGCGGAGCATACCCAGGACTTCGAGATCATCTACGCGAGCAAGGCGTTCTCCTGCGTGGCCGTCGCCCAGATGGTCCTGGAGGAGGGATTGTCCATCGACGTGTCTTCCGGTGGCGAGTACCACGTGGCCAAGACGGCAGGGTTCCCCGCCGAGAAGATGTTCTTCCACGGGAACAACAAGACCCGCGCGGAACTCGAGTACGCGCTCGACGGCGGTATCGGGTTCGTGGTGATAGACAGCTTCCAGGAACTGGCCATGCTAGACGGGCTGGTGGGGTCCCGGGGTGAGCGGCAGAAGGTCCTGTTGCGGATCACCCCCGGTGTGGAGGCGCACACGCACTCCTACATACAGACCGGCCAGGTGGACTCCAAGTTCGGCTTCGGGCTGGACGAAGGGGTCGCCATGGAGGCCATCCGCCAGGGCATGGCGGCGGCCAACCTCGACCTCATCGGGCTTCACGCCCACATCGGCAGCCAGATATTCGAACTGGAGGGCTTCCGCAGAGCGATAGAAGTGCTGGTGGGGCTCATCGTGCAGGCCAACAAGGCGTACGGCTTCGAGTGCCGGTACCTGAACATCGGCGGGGGCCTCGGCATCCGCTACACGGAAGAGGACACCCCGTCGCCCATCAGCGACTACGCGGCCGTCAAGGTGGAGGGCGTGCGCGAGGAGATGGCGCGCGCCGGACTGCCCATGCCGAGGGTGCTCATCGAGCCGGGGCGGTCGATCGTCGGGAAGGCGGGCATAACCGCCTATACCGTGGGTACCATCAAGGAGATCCCCGGCGTCCGCACCTACGTCAGCGTCGACGGCGGCATGAGCGACAACATCCGCCCGATGTTGTACGAAGCGCTCTACGAGGGCATGCTCGCTAACAAAGCGGGCGCACCGGCCGATACTAAAGTCACGGTGGCGGGCAAGCACTGCGAGAGCAGCGACATCCTCATCCGCGACGTGGCCCTGGCCAAGCCGGAGCCGGGCGACATCCTGGTGATGCCGGCCACCGGAGCGTACTGCTACGCGATGGCTTCCAACTACAACGGGAATCCACGCCCGGCGGTGGTCCTCGTGAACGAGGGCCAGGCTCGGGTGATCATCGAGCGGGAGAGCTACGCCGACCTGGTCGCGAAGCAGCGCCCGCTGCATCCTGGCAACTGATCGATAACAACTGCGAAAGTCGAGGAAGAGCGATGGGGCGCGATAGGGTCGTGCGCATAGGGCTGCTGGGGTTCGGGACGATCGGTTCCAGCGTGTACCGGCTCATCAACAAGGAGCACGATCAGATCCTCGAGGGGACCGGCGTGGACCTGCGGGTCGCCAAAGTCCTCGAGATCGATCCCAAGAAGCGTCCGGCCGATGTGCCGGAGGGCCTCTTCACCGCGGACTTCGCGGACATCCTGAACGACCCGGACATCGACATCGTGGTGGAGGTCATCGGGGGCACGACGTTCGCGTTCGACTTCCTCGACGCCGCCATGCGCGCGGGCAAGAACGTGGTCACGGCCAACAAGCAGCTGCTCGCGAGTCGCGGCCAGTCTCTGTTCGAACTGGCCGGAGACGAAGGGCGGCATCTGCGGTTCGAGGCGGCGGTGGCCGGTGCCATCCCCATCATCAAGGTGATGCGCGAGAGCATGATCGCGGCCGGCATCAAGACGGTGTACGGGATCGTGAACGGCACGACCAACTACATCCTCACCAAGATGTATGCCGACGAGGGCGACTACGCGGACATCCTCAAGAAGGCCCAGGAACTGGGGTATGCCGAAGCCGATCCCACCGCCGACGTGGGCGGGGGCGACGCGGCCGCCAAGATGGCCATCCTCGGCTCCATCGCCTTCCATTCCCGCGTGAAGCTCACCGACGTGGCCTACGAGGGCATCCAGAACGTCACCCTGGGCGACGTGCGCTACGCCAAGGACCTCGGGTTCGTGGTCAAGCTCATCGGTGCGGCCCGCCTCATCGACGGGCAGGTCAGCGTCCGGGTCTTCCCGGCCCTGGTGCCCGAGCAGCATCCGCTGGCTTCCATCAACGGGGCCAACAACGCGGTGTTCCTGCAGGGCGACGAGATCGGCGAGATCATGTTGATGGGCCCGGGCGCCGGCGGCCAGCAGACCGCCACGGCAGTCGTGAGCGACATCGTCTCGATCACCAACACCAAGGACGTGGGCTTCCTGCAGAGCTGCTCCTGCTACCGCGCGCTGGGTTTCTATCCGGCGGACGAGGTGGAGTCGGCCTTCTTCATCAAGACCAACGTCGAGGACGTCTCGGGCGTGTTGGCCCGCATCGCCTCGGTGTTCGGCGACCATGGGGTGTCCATCGCCAGCATGATCCAGAAGGGGAGAGGCGCGGAGGCCGAGTTGGTGCTCATCACCCATCCGACGAAAGAGAAGAACTTCTTCGCGGCCATCGCCGACATGAAGGCGCTGAACTGCTGCACCAGCGAACCCATGACGCTGAGGGTACTGTAGCCTCGTCGCCGCACCGCCAAGCGGGCGTGCGGCCCGTACAAACACAGTGAGGTAACCACGATGGGAGATCCGGCCCGCTCGTGCGTCATCGCTCATCTCTCCGACCTGCATCTGGGATCGCAGTACTTCGTGCCCAATCTGCTTGACCGCGCGCTCGTCGAGGTGAACGACCTGCAGCCCGACATCGTGGTGGTCACCGGCGACCTCACCAGCATGGGGTATCGCCAGGAGTTCCGCGAGGCCCGGGAGTATCTGGACCGCCTGGCCTGCGCCGATGTGCTCGTGGTGCCCGGTAACCATGACAGCCGCAACGTGGGCTACGCGCACTTCGAGCGCCTCTTCGCCACTCGGGAGGCTCACATCCGCAAGAACGGGGTGACGCTGCTGGGCGTCGACTCCACCGAGCCCGACCTGGACTACGGCCGCATCGGGCGGCACCGCTACCCGGTCATCCGGGAGACCTTCATGCAGAACCCGGACGACATCAAGATCTTCACCTTGCACCACCACCTGCTTCCCATACCGGGCACGGGGAGGGAGCGGAACATCGTGAACGATGCGGGCGACGTGCTCGAGGTGCTGGTGGAATGTGGGGTGGACCTGGTGCTGTCGGGCCACAAGCACGTGCCGTACGCTTGGCACCTGGAGAACATGTACATCGTGAACACGGGGACGGTGGCGTCACTGCGCCTTCGCGGCGACACCAAGCCCTGCTACAACGTCGTCGACATAAAGGGCGACCACGTGACCGTGGCGCGTCACTATCCGTTCCATGGTTCCGAGACGATCGTGGAGTTCGACAGGGCCGGGCGATGAGCCCTGCTCGGAGTTAGGCGGCGCCGCACCGTGGGCATCCCGGCGATAGTCCTCATAGACGGCGAGCACTACCCTCCGGTGGTGCGGGACGCCCTGCTCGCAGCGGCGGACACGTACGACGTGCGGGCCGCCGTGTTCCTGGGCGGCGCCGAGAAGATCGACCGTGCGGGGTTGCGGGACAGGTCCGACGCCCTCTACGGCCTGCCCGTGACGTTCGCCGACGCCGGCCCGGAGACCTGGCCCGCCGCCGTGGAAGCGGCCATCGCCCGCTACAAGCCGCTGGTGGTCGTTGACCTCAGCGACGAACCGGTGCTAGGATACGTACAGCGTTTCCACCTTGCGAGCGCGTCCCTAGCCCGCGGAGTGGGGTACGTAGGCCCCGATTTCCACTTCAGTCCCGCGTCTTCACAGCGTATCTGCGCCGTTCCCTCGCTGGCCATCATCGGTACCGGTAAGCGGGTAGGCAAGACCGCGTTGAGCGGGTACGTGAGCCGGGTCCTCCAAGCGGCCGCTCCCGAGCGGGATGGGCGTCCCAAGGTCGTCGTCGTAGCCATGGGGCGCGGCGGACCGGGGCAGCCGGAGGTCGTCGACGGAACCAAGCAGCATCTGACGGCCGCGGACCTTCTGGCATGGAGCAGGCAGGGCAGGCATGCGGCCTCGGACTACTTCGAGGACGCGGCTTTGAGCGGGGTGGTCACTGTGGGGTGCCGCAGATGCGGCGGCGGCATGGCGGGAGAGCCGTTCGTGTCGAACGTCGCTGAAGGGGTGGCCCTGGCGAACGGTCTGCAGCCCGGGCTGATCGTCCTGGAGGGCAGCGGGGCGGCGCAACCGCCGGTGGCGGCCGATGCGCGGCTGCTGGCCGCGGGGGCGCACCAGGCGAAAGATGAGATCGCCGGGTTCCTGGGGACGTACCGGTTGCTCATCAGTGACGCGGTGGTCTTGACGATGGCGGAGGAGCCGCTGGCGGCGCCGGGCAAGGTCCGGGAGCTGCGGCAGGCCATCGAGGCGGTGCGGCCGGGGATGCCGGTGGTGCCGGTGACGTTCCGGCCCAGGCCGGTCGAGACCGTGGAGGGTCGGAAGGTGGCGGTGTTCTGCACGGCACCCGAGGTCCAGAGGGGCGTGCTGCAGAGGTACCTGGAAGAGCGTTGGGGATGTCGCGTGATGCTGTTCTCCACGCATCTGGCCGATAGGGAAAGCCTGCGGGCGGATCTTCGGTCCGGCGAGATGGAGCGCGTGGACGCGGTGGTCACGGAGATCAAGGCGGCGGCCATCGATGTGGTGGCCGAGAGCGCTGCGGAGCGAGGCCTGCCGGTGGTCTTCATGGACAACATCCCGGTCGAGGTCGGGCCCGACGGGACTCTTCGAGAAGGGAGCGGGACGCTCGAAGAGCTGGCCGCGACGCTGGCGGCTACGGCGGCCGAAAGGTTCGAGCAGCATCAGGGGCGGGACGTCGGTCTCTAGACAAGGAGTGGACCGGTGGTAGAGGGAGACCCGCGCGAGGCCGCGGGGAAGCCGGAGGGGCCTCCCATCCAACTGGTGAACGAGGGCCACAAGGTCCCGTTCTCCAAAGGTTTGCTGGCCACCGCCCTCACGTCGACGGGGTTGCCTCCGCAGAGGGCGTACGCGGTGGCGCTTGACGTCGAGTGGCAGTTGCTACAGGGCGAGGACCGCGAGATCGGCGTTGACGACCTGCGGCGGCTGGTGGAACGGGTCCTGGCCGAGAGCGGCGAGCAGGTCTACCTGCATCGGTACCGCATCTGGAACCAGATGGCGGCCGAGGACCAGCCGGTGATCGTGCTCATCGGCGGCGCGACAGGGGTAGGCAAGAGCACCATCGCGGCTCAGGTGGCGCAGAGGCTCGGGATCGTGCGGATCATCTCGACGGACGCAATCCGTCAGGCGATGAGGGCTTTCTTCTCGGAGAAGCTCATGCCCTCTCTGCACTACTCGTCGTACGAGGCGGGCCTGGCGGTGAAGTTGCCGCTGGGGCCGGACCTGGACGCCGTGCTCCTGGGTTTCACGGAGCAGGCCGAGATGGTGAGCGTGGGTGTGCGGGCCATCATCGACAGGGCCATCAAGGAGCGGACGAGCCTGGTGGTCGAAGGGGTCCATATGGTCCCCGGGATGCTGGAGATGGGGATGGCCCGGGAGGGTCTGGCGGACGCGCTGCTGCTGCCGCTGGTGGTCTCGGTGAGGGACGAGGCTCTCCACAGGAGCCACTTCATGGTGAGAGAGCAGCAGACGTCGGGCCGCAGGGTGCTGGCCCGGTACCTGCAAGGCTTCGCCGAGATACGCAGGATCCAGGACTTCATCCTGGAGAGGGCGGAGACGGAAGGGACATTGGTGGTCGACAACGTGAACATCGACGACACGGTAGGGATGGTCGTGGACGCTCTGTATGGAGTCTTCGAGCAGACTGGGGTGCATGCTGGTGGATGCTGAAGGCCGGTGTATCTGCACACGTTTCGTCACGGTGACCGAAGCGGCGGCCCTGGGGGCCGCCGAGTGGATCGGCCGGGGTGACGGGCTGTCCGGTGAGCTGGCGGCCCGCAAAGCCATGGCCGATGCCCTGTCGGACTCGCCCGTGATGGTCCGGGTGGTGGCTAGCCGGGGCAGCGGCCGGGGGCCGGCGATGCTCCAGGCCGGAGATGTCCTCGGGGGCCGACCGATCCAGGGGGCAGACAGCGACGCCGATGGGGGCAAGGCCGCCGGCCCGGTCCCCGAGTGGGACGCCATAGTGCAGCCGCTCGAGGCCATCAACGCTCTGGCGCGCGGGGCCGAAGGGGCGCTGGCGATGATCGCAGCCGGCCCGCAGGGCAGCCTGATGCAGGTCCCCGAGATGTACATGCAGAAAGTTATCGTCGCCGGCCAAGCGGCCGCGGCGGTGGACATAGATGCGAGCGTCGAAGAGAACATCCACGCAGTGGCCAAGGCCCTGGGCATCCACCCGTCGGAACTGGGCGTGGTGGTCCTGGACAGGCCGCGCCACGAGGAACTGGCGGCGCAGATCCGCGCCGCGGGCGCCCGGCTCAAGCTCATCCCGGATGGGGACATATCGGCGGGCATCGCCGCCGCCCTGCGGGAGAGCGGGGTGCACATGACCATAGGCATCGGGGGCTCCATCGAAGGGGTGATCGCGGCGGCCGCTCTGCGCTGCATCGGCGGAGGCATGCAGGCCCGGTTCTGGCCGGTCTCCCGGCACCAGGTGGACCAGGTGAAGGCGGCGGGACTCGGCGACATCGAGACGCCGCTGTCCACGGCCGACCTGGCCCGGGACGGCGTGCTGTTCTGTGCCACGGCCGTCACCGGGGGCAGGTTCCTCCGGGGCATCGACGTGAGGCCGGACGGCATCACCACGGAGACGGTCATCATGTGCTCCAACTGCCACGCCGTCCGCACCATCAAATCACTGCACCGTACCGAGAACGGGGGAGCGCAGGTCTCCCTCCGCATCAGATGACCACCAACCACTGACCACACTGGTCCAACAGACTGAAAGTAGAGATATCCGAACGATGAACCCAGTAGAAGAACAAGAAAAGCCGGTAGCAAGCAAGACCATCTCCATGGCGGAGATCGAACCGAAGCTCCTCTCCGACCTGCACATGGTCGCGGGCGAGCTGGGGATCAAGAACTACCGCAAGTACTCCAAACAGGATCTGATGTGGAAGATCCTGAACGAGCAGTCCATGGACCGCGGGATGCACTTCCGCACCGGCCTGCTCGACATCCTCCCGGACGGCTACGGCTTCCTGCGCACACAGGGCTACACCCAGTCCGACTCCGACATCTACGTGTCGCTCAGCCAGATCCGCCGCTTCAAACTGCGCCGCGGAGACGAGATCAACGGCCAGGTGCGGACCCCGCGCGACAACGAGAAGTACCACGCCCTCCTCAAGATCTCCACCGTGAACGGCATGGATCCCGAGCAGGCGCGCCATCGCCCCAACTTCGAATCGCTGACCCCGCTGTTCCCGGATGAGCGCCTCCGCCTGGAGACGACCCCGGAAAAGCTCTCTGCCCGGGTGATGGACATCATCTCCCCGCTGGGCAAAGGCCAGCGCGGGCTCATCGTGTCGCCGCCGAAGGCCGGCAAGACCACCATCCTCAAAGACCTGGCGCATGCCATCGCGGCCAACAACCCCGAGGTGCACCTGATCGTGCTGCTCGTGGACGAGCGGCCGGAAGAGGTCACCGACATGGAACGGACCGTGTCCGGCGAAGTGGTGGCCTCCACCTTCGACCAGCCGGGTGAGAACCACGTGCAGGTGACCGAACTGGTGCTCGAGCGCGTCAAGCGCCTGGTGGAAGTGGGCAAGGACGTCGTAGTCCTGCTCGACTCCATCACCAGGATGGCCCGCGCGTACAACCTGCAGGCTCCGGCCAGCGGCCGCATCCTCTCCGGTGGTGTGGATTCCACCGCTCTCTACCCGCCCAAGAAGTTCTTCGGCGCGGCCAGGAACATCGAGGAAGGCGGCTCGCTCACCATCGTGGCCACGGCTCTCGTGGAGACCGGCTCCCGCATGGACGAGGTCATCTTCGAAGAGTTCAAGGGCACCGGCAACTGGGAGGTGCGGCTCACCCGCAACCTGGCCAACAAGCGTGTGTTCCCGGCCATCGACATCGAGAACTCGGGGACTCGTAAGGAAGAACTGCTCATGGACCCGGTCGAAGCCAAGATGGTGTGGAAGCTGCGTGGCGTCCTCCACGCCCTCGACCCGAACGCGGCCATCGAACTCCTCATCCAGAAGCTCAAAGAGACCCGCTCTAACGGCGAGTTCCTCGAGCAGATGCGGAAGAACTCCCGCTAGCACACGGACCTGCCGGCGGCCGGCACCGAACGGGCGACCGCCGAACCGGAGGCTCGGAGCACAGAGATGGCAGCCGACCTGTCCATAGAGGGCTTCCTCGTCGGGCACCACTCCGATCCGGAGGGGCTGACCGGTTGCACCGCGATACTGGCGCCCGCGGGGGCGGTCGCCTCCGTGGACATCCGCGGGGGAGCACCGGGCACCCTGGAGACCGCCCTGCTCTCGCCGTACGCTTCTGTGACGGAGTTGCACGGCATCCTGCTCACCGGTGGCAGCGCGCCCGGCCTGGCCGCGGCCGCGGGACTCACGCGGTGGTTGCAGGAGCACGGGCGCGGCTATCAGACACCTTTCGCCAGGATCCCGCTGGTGAGCGCTGCGGTGATCTACGACCTGGGGCTGGGCAGTCCCACGGCGTGCCCGTCCGCAGCCGACGCCTACGGCGCGGCCGCCGCTGCGGGGACCCGGGTGGAGGAAGGCTCGGTCGGCGCGGGCACGGGCGCGACGGTGGGCAAGCTCTTCAACTTCCAGGGGATGATGAAGGGCGGCGTAGGGGTGGCGTCGGTAATGACCGGGGGAGGCGTCACCGTCACGGCGCTCGTTGTGTGCAACGCATTGGGTGACGTGTTGGACGAGCAGGGGGGCATCCTCGCGGGGGCACGCCGCGACGGAGGGTTCGTCGGCTGCACGAAGGCGCTTTTGGAGATGCCGTCGGCGCCGGTGTTCGGGGCCATCGAGAGCACCACGTTGGCAGTCGTCATGACCGACGCTGCCTTGGACAAGTTGCAGTGCGGCGTAGTGTCCCGCATGGCCCACGACGGGTTCGCCCGGGCGATAGACCCCGTACATACGCCGCGGGACGGCGACTGCGTGTTCACGCTGACAACGGGCACGGTGCCCGGCAACGTGTTCCAGGTGGGTGTCGCGGCCGCCGAGGCGGTGGCCGCCGCCATCCGGCGAGCGGTGCGCACTGCCGAGGGTGCCGGCGGGGTACCGTCTGTGAGCGATCTCGCCGCCGTCCGGGAGGCGCAGGCGTCCTCCGAGGAGGGCGCGGCCACGGCCAACGGGACGGTAGGGCTCTGATGTCCGCCATCGACTGCGTCGACACCATCGCCGAAGTGCGTGCCGGGTTGGACGCCGCCCGGTCGAGGGGCGCGAGCATCGGTTTCGTGCCGACCATGGGGGCGCTGCACGAGGGCCATCTGGCGCTCATCCGGGAGGCCCGCGACCGCGACGACGTGGTGGTGGTCTCCATCTTCGTGAATCCCACACAGTTCAACGCCGCCGAGGATCTGGCGAAGTACCCCCGCGACCTGGACCGCGACCTCGCGTTGGCCGCTGAGGCCGGCGCAGACTTGGTGTTCGCTCCGCAGGTGGCAGAGATGTATCCGCCTGGGGCGACCACCTGGGTGGATGTGGAGGGGCTCACTGAAGGCCTGTGCGGCGCGGCGCGCCCGGGTCACTTCCGCGGAGTCTGTACGGTGGTCACCAAGTTGTTCAACATCGTGGGCCCGGACCGGGCCTACTTCGGCGAGAAAGACGCCCAGCAACTCGCGGTCATCAAGCGGATGGTCCGCGACCTCGACATGCGCCTGGAGATCGTCCCGTGCCCGACGGTCCGCGAGACTGACGGCCTGGCCATGAGCAGCCGCAACGTGCGGCTGACGCCGGAGGCCCGTGCCCAGGCGCCGCTGCTCTACAGGGCCTTGACGGAGGCCCTGGTGGCCGTCGAGAACGGCGAGCGGGACGCTGTGCGGCTGAAGGCCGGCATCTGCGGCGTCCTTGCCGACGCGGACCTGGCGAGGATCGACTATGTCGAGGTCGTCGACGCGGAGACCCTGCAACCGGTGGTCTCCGTCGACCGTCCGGTCCTCATCGCCGTGGCGGTGTTCTTCGGAGATGTGCGGCTCATAGACAACGTGACGGTGGGCGTGTAGCGCCTCTTCGCGCGCAGTCCGCGCCGGCCGCGCCGTCGTCGCCGCAGCGGTTACCCCTCAGACATGCGCCTTGTCCTCGATGAGCGCGTTCCCTCCGTCGACCACGAGCAATTGACCGGTCACGAAGGCCGCCTCCGTCGTCGACAGGAATGCGATGACCGCGGCCACCTCGTCGGGAGTGCCGGCCCGCCGGATGGGTGAGGCGAGCGCCGCCTCCGCCTCCGAGGAAGTCTGGGACCCAGTGGCGATCCATCCCGGCCCCACCGCATTCACGGTGATGCCCGCCGCCGCCACCTCCACTGACAGCGAGCGTACCAGTCCGGTCATGGCCGCCTTCGCTGTGGCGTAGGTGGATTGGAGGGGCATGGCGCCCACGGTGCCCGTGGTGGAGGACACCAGGACGATGCGGCCGTGGCCGCGCTCCTTCATCCCTGGGAGGAACGCCCGCGTCGCGAGGAACGCCGTCCGCAGGTTGCGGGCCAGCGCGTCGTCCCACTCGGCGAGCGTGAGTCCCTCGAGCGGCTTCTCCGCATCCCAGCCGCTCACCTGGGAGACCATGCCGGCGTTGTTCACCAGGATGTCCACACCGGGCCGCCACTCATGCAGGGCGGCGGCCAGCCGGGCCACATCCGCCTCGGCCGTCAGGTCCGCCACCGCGCCGAAGGCATCTATGCCGGCATCGCGCAGCTCGGCGACGCGTTCGTGGATGCGTCCGGTCGTGGAGGTGACGGCCACCGCGGCGCCCATACGCCCCAGGAGCTTGGCCGTGGCGAAGCCTATCCCCGAAGGGCTGCCCGCGCCGGTGACCAGCGCCGTGCGGCCGGCCAGGGAGAAGGGCGGCGCCAGTGCGATGCTGGGCCGAGAAGCGTCCATCAACCCAGGATCAGTTCGGTGGCCTGCGCGAAGAGCTCGGTGTGCCGGTCCACATCGGCGGCGGTATGGCTGGAAGACATGAGCGCCATGTTGTGGAACGGCGTCATCAGGACCCCGTTATTGAGCATGAACAGGTGGAACCAGTGCTCGAGGTCCGGATCGATGGCGGCAGCGGCCTGCGCCCCATTGTGCGGCGGGTCGCAGAACCAGTATTCGCCGCGGCAGCCCAGGCGCTGCACGGTCCAGTGCACTCCCTTGGCGGCGATGACGGAGGCGACACCGTCGGTCCAGCGCTCTGCGAGCGGGATGGCGATGTCGAAGTCCTGCCGGCGAAGGGCGTTGGTGAGGGTCACACGGATGGCCGCGACCGAGAGGGCGTTGCCGGCCAGGGTCCCGCCGATGCCACTGACGTCGACGCCCTCGCTGGTGAAGAACTCGTCCAGTTTGGCGCCGATCTCGGCGGTCATGCCGTAGGCGGCGGCGGGGATCCCGCCGGCGATGGGTTTGCCGATGGTGAGAAGGTCGGGCTTGAGCCCCCAGGCAGCCGTCGCGCCGCCGGGCCCGGCACAGATGGTATGCGTCTCGTCGATGACGAGCAGGGTGCCTGTGCGCGTGCAGATCTGACGCAGGGCTTCGTGGTAGCCCGGGTCGGGCAGCACGATGCCGATGTTGGTGAGCGCGGGCTCGGCCAGGACGCAGGCCACATCGCCGGGAGCGAGGGCGGCCTCCAGCGCGGCCAGGTCGTTGAACTCCACCACTTTGGTGGTGTGCTCCGGGTGCACCTGGGCCCCGATGTTGGACTCGCGCAGTTCGGTCTCGCCGTTGGGGCCCATGGTCGCCAGGGTCTCGTCGACCGTGCCGTGGTAGCACCAGTCGAAGACGAGGACCTTGGGGCGGCCGGTGAGGTACCGGGCGATGCGCAGGACGAAGCGGTTCGCGTCGGTGGCCGTGAGGGCCAGCTGCCAGAGGGGGAGCCCGAAGCGGCGGGCCAACTCGCCCGCCACCCATATGGCGTCCTCGGTGGGCAACATCGTGGTTATGCCGTGGCGGGCCCGTTCGGCCAGTACGTCGGCCACGAAGGGGAGGGCGTGGCCGGTCATGGCCCCGGTGTCGCCGAGGGCGAAATCGATGTATTCGTTGCCGTCCACGTCGGTGACACGCGCTCCCGCTGCCGACTCCATGAAGACGGGGAAGCTACCTGCCCAACGGGTCATCCACGCCATAGGCACGCCGGTGAGAAGGTTCTCCCGGGCCTGCTGGGCCAGTCGGGCCGATCGAGGATGGGTGTCTTCGAAGCGGCGGCGCTCCTCGGCGAGGCGGGTGCGCAGCAGGTCACGGTCGACGGTGGTCATTGGAGCCCCCAGGCGGGTGGTTGTTGGTCTTCGGCGACGTTACCGGATGACACGCGGGCGGTAAAGAGGCATGGGGCCGAGTCGGGGAACAGCTACGGGAGCCGCACGTCTTCCAGGCTCCCTAGAAGCCGGATCCGCTCAGGCCAAGGGCGCTGCCGATGGTCTGAGTGGCCACCAGGTCCGCACCGGTGCCGGCTATGTCGGTCCGCACCACCTGGCCGAGGGCCACCGGTGCCTGGACGTGTATCCTGCGGCAGGCGCGGGCGACATCCATGAGCTTGGCGCGGGGGACCTCGGCCGTGGTCTTCACCGGCAGCAGACGAGCGTCAGCGCCCTCCACCCGCACGGTCCCGGTGAAGAGGCGCACGGGGTTCGACGACTCCGCCCGAGCGAACTGCCGGCCGAGCTTGCACGCGTTGCCCGACACGCGGCCGCGCTCATCGACGCGCATGATGCACCCGGTGGGGCAGGCGGTGCAGACAATGGCGTCCGCTGCCCACTCGAAGCCGGCCGGCATCCCAGCATCGGCGCGGCCCTTGGGCTCGGTGACCGTCATCTCGAGAAGACTCAGCGTCTGCTCGGAAAGAGACTGGGGCTGTGTGCCTGCGGCCGCGCACACCATTTCGGCAGCGCGCCGTCCGGCAGCCAGGCTCTCCTGAGTCACCTGGTCCACCAGATCGTGCGGCGACGAGGCGTTGCCGCATACAAAGAGCCCTTCCGAAGGGCCGGCCGAGCAGCCGGCCAGGATCTCACGTTCGGGGATGAGACCGGTGGCTATCAGCAGCACGTTGCAGCGGACGTACACGCGCCGCGTCATGTCGAAGCCGCCGCTGCTGTCCATGGGCGCCACGGTGACGCCCTTGAGTCGCCCGTAGCCGTGGATGTAGGCCACGCCCCAGCCATAGCGGATGGGGATGTCGAAGTCGCGCACGCAGCGGATGTGGTTCCGCAGGAGCCCGGTGGCCTCCTCTCCCAGCACGAGGCGGACGTCCGCTCCCTCC
This sequence comes from uncultured Actinomycetes bacterium, assembly GCA_903873715.1. GTDB lineage: Bacteria > Actinomycetota > Thermoleophilia > RBG-16-64-13 > RBG-16-64-13 > CAIQPS01. The sequence goes on along the minus strand of CAIQPS010000014.1, from coordinate 23,251 downwards.
AGCTTGAAGCGGCGCGCCATTATCAGTCCGATGTCACCCGAGCCGAGGACGACCACCTTGTCGCCCGGTAGCTGGTTCTTCACGTTGACCATGTACTGCGCGGTCCCGGCCGTGAGGACCCCGGCCGGCCGGGTGCCCGGCACGCCCAGTTGCCCACGCGTGCGCTCGCGGCAGCCGGTGGCGACCACTACGCTCCGGGACAGCAGGGTCGCCCGCCCCCCGAGACGGGTGCCGACCGCCTCCACGACAAGCAGGCGGTCCTCCCGCGGTCCGGCGATGGCCAGCACCGTGGTCCCCGTGACGGCGACTGCGCCGAGGGCCTCGGCCCGCTCTCTCCAGAGCTGGGCATACTCCGGCCCGGTATACGACACCCCGTGAAGATGTAGACCGAAGCCGTCGTGCACGCACTGGGGGAGGACGCCTCCGAGGAAGTCCTCTCGTTCCAGCAGCAACACCCGGGTGAGTCCGCTCTCGAGGGCCGCGACGGCCGCCGCCAGGCCGGCCGGGCCTCCTCCCACCACGATGAGGTCGAATGGCTCGCCGGCCGGGCCGAGCCCACCGGACGCGGCAAGTCTCAAGCCGCCACTGGTCTGCCGCGCAGCCTCGGCCATCACTTCGCCATCCTGGTCACGTAGTGTCCGCCGCGCTCTCCGCTGACGATCGCGGTCTCCGGCACGTCCAGGAGCGCGGCCATCGTCGCCACCAAGCGGGGGGTGCAGAACGCCCCCTGGCAACGGCCCATGCCGGTACGCAGACGCTTCTTGACCCCGTCGATCGTGTGGGGTGGCAACGACTCGCGGAGCACGGCGCGCACGTCGCCCTCGGTGACACCCTCGCAGCGGCAGATGACGTGGCCGTGCGTGGGATCTTCCTGCAGCAGTCTCTCTTGGTCGGCCGCCGGCCGTTTGAGGAACGGCACGTGGGCCGGCCTCACCGGGTCGAAGGCGGGATCGAGTTCCAAGCGGAGCCCCTGTTTCCGGAGTTCGTCTATCGCAAGGAGCGCCAGCGCGGGGGAGGCCGTGAGCCCAGGGTTCTTGATACCCAGGGCACTCACGAAGCCCTCGGCCGAAGCCCGCACCACGAAGTCCTTCTGCTCCTTGGCCACGTTCGTGATGTTGGCGCGGACGCCGGCGAAGTTGGCTATGACCGTCGAGACGTCGAGGTCGGGGATGAGCTTGAGCGCCACCCGGCGCACGTGCTCCAATCCGTCCGCGGATGAAGCCGTCACGTCGAAACCGCTCACGTTCCGCGCTGTGGGGCCGGCGAGCAGGTTGCCCTCGACGGTGGGGGCCAGGAGGGTGCCGCCCTCGTCGGTCTCCTCCGCCTGGTAGATGACGTGGGTCACCGCGTCTGCAGGGTCCTGCTTGTCGAAGACCAGGAACTCGCCCAATCTCGGTTGGATCTCGTAGTCGGCGGGATGCACCAGCGAATCCAGACGCTGCGCGTCGTCCCCTGCCATGTTCGCGACGAAGCGCGCCGCCAGGCGGCTTCCATCGGTCAGATGCAGCAGGTAGCGATGGCCCGCGGGCAGGAGCGCGGACCCGAGGCCGGTGTCGGCGTTGCCCTCGACGCGCTCGACCTGGGCGCTGAAGCGGAACCGCACCCCATTGACGGCCGCGTTCTGGGCCATGGCCAGCACGAGGTGGAACGGGGTCACCACTGCCGTCGTGGGCGCCACCAGGGCGGCGATGACCTTGGAAGAGAGCCGGGGCTCCAGTACGCGTGCGGCGTCACCGTCGACGAGCGAGAGGTCCGTGACGCCGTTCTGCCGGCCTTGCGAAGCCTTCTTGCGCAGTTTCTCGACCCCGTCGTCATGAAAGGCCACCATGAGTCCGCCCGACTCCACGAAGGGGACCTGGAGTTCACGCACGAGGGTCCTCATCAGGGCGTTGCCCTCGACGCAGGAGCGGCCCTTCAGCGAGCCCCCACGGGGATGGAAGCCGGCATGCAGGACGCCGCTGTTCGCCTTGCTGGAACCCTCCCCGACATCGTGGGCACGCTCGAGGACGGTCACGGAGAGCCTGTAGCGGGAGAGTTCCCGTGCCACTGCGCAGCCGAGTACCCCGGCTCCGATTATCACCACATCAGTCGTTTCCACGTGGACTCCTCCGTCCCGGCAACCTCTGGCCTGGGCGCAATAGTACTCGTGCAGTCGACCTCTCTCCATCTTCGATGGCGGCCCGCACTTGCGCCGGCACCTGCTCATCCTATAGGATTCCCGATGCTTGTAGAGATACAATTACGACAAGCTCGTGATGTCCGGGTCCACCGGCAGATGCTTTCGACTTGATCGGGGGGTACTCAGCAGATCATGCGTGCAGTGATCACACGGAATCGCCTTGCCCTTGCAGCGCGCTTGCTCGCCGTCGTCATTCTGGCCGTGGGCCTTGGAGGATGCAGCCGGGACACGGCCACCACGACCTCCGCCGCCGCAGCGAGCAGTTCCACGGTCGGCAGCACGAGCGCCACGTCGGCCACAAGCCTTCCCGTCGGGACGGTCACCTCGACCACGGCCGTCGCCGCTCTCGATACGACGACGAGTGTCTCGCTCCCCGACTCCACCACCGTGAGTGAAGCGACGACCACCACGGTCAAGGCCACGACCACCAGCGCCAAGGCGACCACGACCACTGCCGTTGTGACCACCACGACCACCACGGCCCCGGTGACGACCACGACGACGGCCGCCTCGACGACCACCACGTCGGCGGCGACGTCCAGCACCATGACGACCGTTGCGAACTACAGCATGACGGTCAAGGGGGCCTTCGGCACGAAGACCTACAGCATCGGCGACCTGCACGCGTTCCCTCAAGTCTCGGAGACCATCCAGGACAAGCCCGCGAGCGGTCCCCAGCTCCTCGTCGTCTTGACTGACGCAGGCGTCACGGACTTCACGAAGATAACGGCCTACGGGCTCAGAGGCGGCACCGACGTCTTGACCAAGGCACAGGCCAGCGCGAGCGAAGTACTTCTGAGCTTCACCCAGCGGGGTACGGTCAAGCTCGTCTCGAACATCTACACGTCGGATTTCTGGACCAAGGACGTCACTTTGATCGTGGTCGAGTAGTGGGCGGCATAGACAAGTCTTCACGACTGAAAGGACAGGCATGAGAAGGTTCATCCTGGTGCTCGTGGCCGCGGTCTTCGCGGCCGTGTTCTGCTTCGCGGCGGTCGCCCACGCGAGCGTGCCCCTGCTGAGCACCGTGTATCTGAACGGCGCGGCCGGCAATGACGCCAACGACGGTACTTCGGCCGCAACCGCAGTGAAGACCTTCTCCACCGCCAAGACGCTCCTGGCCACGGACGGTACCATCCACGTCACGGGTCTCGTCACGGTCGCATCCACCCAGGCCTGGGACCTCTCCGGCAAGGGCAGCGCCGTGGTCATGCGAGACTCCACCTACACCACCGGCGCCCTGGTCTCGGTCTCGGTGGGCGGCAGCCTCACCCTGAGCAACATCGTGATCGACGGCAACAAGGCCCAGGTATCCAATGCCGCCGCGCCGATCGTCAACGTCAGCGGAGCGCTGGTGATGAACGCCGGGGCGCTCCTGCGCAACAACTCCTCGACCACCACGCCGGGCGGCGTCTGGCTGCAACAGACGGCCACCTCGGGGAGCTTCGTAATGAACGACGGCCGCATCACTGGGAACGCGGGATGCACCAGCACTTCGCTCGGCTACAACATGGGTGGCGGCGTCGGTTTTTATGCGGGCACCTTCACCATGAAGGGCGGTTCCATCGACGCGAACACCGCTGCCTTCGGTGGTGGGATAGCGGTCCGCTCGGGAGGCGGCGTGGCGGGGTCGATGCCGTACTACCTGCTGGGCGGATCCATCTTCGGCAACACCGCTACAAAAGGCGGGAACGGTCTGTATACGCAGTCGACGGCCGCTCTGGCCGGCATCGGCCCAGACCTCACCTTGACCGACTCCGTCCAGGTCAGCGGCAGCAACGCCTTCCTGCAGATCTCGGGGGCGATCAATAGCAACCTGAGCGTGTCGTGGACGGCCGGAGGTTCTCTGAGCTTGCTCGAGAGCCAGCTCGCCATCCAGACTTTCAGCGATCCCAGTTCGCCCGATTCCAAATACACCATCACCCTGGCAGATCTCAAAAAGATCACCTTGAGTACCGTGGGGCTGACCGGCTGGTATCTCAAACTGAGCGCGGCCTCGAACCAGATCCAGTTCACACAGACCCAACCCGTATGGGTCAGCGGAGTGGACGTGGACAAGGCCACCGACACGATCGCGGTGGGCCAGACGGATCAACTGAGCGCGACGGTCGCGCCGGCCGGCGCGACCTATCCCGCGGTCACATGGACCTCTTCGAACGAGGCTGTCGCCACCGTCGACCAGACGGGTCTGGTCACCTCGGTAGCGCCGGGTTCGGCCACCATCACCGCCACCACCGCTGATGGCGGATACACGGACACCTGCGCCGTCACGGCCGCCATCGACCTCTCCGGCGCCACTATCGACGCGATCCCCGATCAGGCCTACACGGGCTCTGCGATCACGCCTCATACGACCGTCAGCCTCTCGAGCACGACACTCGTCGAGGACACCGACTACACCGTCGGATACGAGAACAACACGGGCGTCGGAGAGGCCACGTTCACCATCACGGGTATGGGCTCCTATATGGGTACGGCGTCCACCCATTTCAACATCGTGAAGGCCACGCCGACCATCACCCTGGCGCCGGCCGCTTCATCTATCACGCTGGGTGACGCGCTTTCGGCCTCCGACCTGACCGGAGGCAGCGCCAGCGTGGGTGGGACGTTCGCCTTCACGGATCCCACGATCGTCCCGAGCTCACCTGGCGTCTATCACGCAAGCGTCACCTTCACCCCGACCGACACGACGGACTACGAGACTGCGACCACCACGGTGGACGTGACGGTAGACCCGCTCGACATCTCGGGGGCCACGATCGACACGATCGCCGACCAGACCTACACAGGATCGGCGATCACGCCCTCGCTCGCAGTGAGCTACGGCCTGGTCACCCTGGTGGAAGACACCGACTACACCGTGGCCTACGACAACAACGTTGACGTCGGCACCGCGAACGTCACGATCACCGGGATCGGCAACTTCAAGGGGACGAAAGCGACCACGTTCACCATCGTGCCGGCCATCGGCGGTTCAGTGGCCAACGCGACGTTGAGCCCGATCTCTGACAAGACATATACAGGCTCGAGTATCAGGCCCGCGCTGACGGTCTGGATGGGCGGCCGTTATCTGACCCTCGGTACCGACTACACCGTTGCCTACGGCAACAACACCAAGGTGGGCACCGGCACCGCCACCATCACCGGCATCGGGAGCTACTCGGGCACCAAGGCCGTCACCTTCAAGATCGTGCCGGCCTCCATCTCGAGCGCGACCATCGCGGCGATCGCCGACCAGGTCTACAAGGGCTTCGCTCTAGCCCCGTCGTTGACGGTCACCTTCAACGGCAAGTCCCTGAAGAAGGGCACCAGCTACACCGTCGCGTTCGTGGACAACGTCGACTGCGGCACGGCTACCGTGACCATCACCGGCGTGGGCAACTTCACCGGCTCGCAGTCGGCCACCTTCAGGATCATCCCGGCCAAAGCGGCCACTCCCAAGCCGGTGACAGGCGTCCTTTCGGGTACCGTCGACCTGACGTGGACTGCTTCCGGAGGCGTGGTGACGGGATACGAAGTGCAGTACTCGACCAGTTCGAAGGGCCTCTACACGAGTGCCGGCTTCTTCACGATGCCGTGGGCCACGGTCGGCAGCCTCACCTCCGGAGCGAACTACTACTTCAAGATCCGCGCGTACATCGAGATAGACGGAGTCAAGTACTACGGAGCCTGGAGCACGGCCTCCAGCGCCAGGGCCAAGTAGCATGGGCCGCGCGCTCCCCAAGGCCGGGAGGTCCCTCCTGCTGCTGGCAGGAGTGCTGCTGGCGACCCTGCTCTGCTTCGCCGCCGTCGCTCAGGCAGGCACTCTCGGCACGGTGTATCTGAACGGCGTGACCGGTAGTGACGCCGGCGACGGCGCCACGCGCGCGACGGCAGTGAAGACCTTCGCCAAGGCGAAGACACTCCTCAACGTCTCGAACGGTACGATCGACGTGACGGGGACCGTCACCGTCACGTCGACCCAGACCTGGGACCTCAGCGGTTACACCAATGCGATGGTTCTTCGAGATGCTGGGCTCACAGGCACCCCGGTGGTCGATGTGTCCACGGGGGGTAGCCTGTCCCTCAGCAACATCGTCCTGGACGGGAACAAGAGCTTGGTCGCCGATGCGGGGGCCGCGCTCGTCCGGGTCAGCTACGGGACACTCACGATGAGCACCGGCGCGGTGGTCCGCAACAACAGTTCCACCACCACGCCGGGTGGGGTGTACATCCCGCAACTCGCCCCGGGCACGTTCACCATGAACGGCGGCCGCATCACCGGCAACGCCGGGACGTCGCCAGGCGACTACACCTGCGGAGGCGGTGTGGGCGTGTTCGGCGGGACGTTCACCATGAACGGCGGCCAGATCGACGGCAACAGCGCGGCCTACGGAGGCGGCGTAGCGGAACGCAGGATCCTCATCTACCTGATGGGGGGGACGATCAGCGGCAACACCGCCACCATCCTCGGTGGCGGTGTCTTCACCGCCTCGCAGACCGGCATCGCCACCGTGGGCACCAACATCACGATCAGCGACAGGTTCAACGTCAACGGTGCATATGCGTACATGCAGATCGCGGGGGCCCTGAAGGCCAACCTTGACATGATGTACACGGGTGACTCGCTGCTCATCGCGGAAGACCACCTGGCAGCGCAGTCCTACAACGGCTACACCATCACTCCCGCGGATCTCAAGAAGCTGATCCCGGCGAATCCCGGCTGGTATTTCAAACTGAGCGGGGGGCAGGTCTTCTTCACTGCCACCGCGCCTGTATGGTCGACCGGGGTCACCCTCAACAAGACTTCGGCCGCGATCAAGATCGGGCAGACCACGCAGCTCTCCGCGACCGTCTCACCGGCCAACGTCACCTACCCCGGTGTCACCTGGAGATCCAGTAACACCAGTGTCGCCACTGTCAGCGCGAGCGGGCTGGTCACCGCGGTCGGCGCCGGCCTGGCCTACGTCAGTGCCAAGACCGCAGACGCCGGCTACTCAGCTTACTGCGCCGTGTCGGTCAACAGGATCAACGCGGCGACAATCACAGCCATTCCCAGCCAGACCTACACGGGTTCCGCGTTGACCCCGGCTCCCACCGTCACCTACGCCGGGACCACTCTCGTGCGCGGCACCGACTACACCGTGGGCTACGCGAACAACGTCGCCGTGGGTACCGCGACCCTCACCGTCACCGGGATCGGCGCGTATGTAGGGTCCAAGTCGGTGACCTTCAAGATCGTGGCGAGCATCACCCGGGCGACCGTTGCCTCGATCCCCGACAAGGTGTACACGGGTGCGGCCATACAGCCGGCTCTCACCATCACGTTCGCGGGCAAGACCCTTATCCTCGGCACCGACTACACCGTGGTCTATGCGAACAACGTCAATTGCGGCACGGCGACCGTCACCATCTACGGCAAGGGCTACTACACCGGGAGCCGGCAAGTGACGTTCCGGATCGTCCCTGCGAAGGTGGCCAGCCCACGGGCGCTGACCGGTGCGACCAGCCACACAGTGGTCGTTTCCTGGGCCGCCAATGGTGGAGGGGTGACCGGGTATCAGGTCTGGCGGGCGACAAGTTCGTCAGGCACGTACGCGTGGGCCGCGGACACGACGTCGCTGTCAGTCACCGCGAGCGGGCTCACCACCGGCACGGTCTATTACTTCAAGGTCCGGGCCTACATCCTCATCGGGGGAGTCAAGTACTTCGGGGCCTTGAGCAACGTGGTGTCCGCCGCCGCCAAATAGCCGCCTCACCGGGTGGCCGGCATGCCGCCCGCTAGGAGTGGGCCACGCATTCGAAGCCGCGCATGGTCAGGCGGCGATAGAGGCAGTTGCGGCACACCCAGGTGGCCTCGTCCGCGCACTCTTCGGCGTCGTTGTCCGGAGTGAAGCGCGAGCAGCCCCGCTTCCAGCTCTCGGTGTCGCCCATGTCGTCGAGGTCGGCCTTGGAACAGGCGACGGCCAGGCCGTCGCGCACATCGACGATGACGTTCAGTGCCCCGCCGAGGAAGAGGGGCTTGGCCCCCTTTGCCAGGAGCAGGGGAACGGTGTCCGGGACGGCAGCCCCGCGGGTGTCGAGCACCCGGACCGGCCCTGCCAGGCGGGCGGAGAGTGTGGTGCGGAAGGCTCCGACCGGTATGGTGTCGGGCGGCGCTTCGCCGGCGGGATCGAGCGCCTGCCGATGGGGGAGGGATTGCGCGTAGACGCGGTCCAGCTTCCAGGTGCCGCGGAAGCGCCCGTCCTCGCCCGAGAGGCGCAGGCCCACGCCGGCCAATGCGCCGATGACGCCCTGGCCGGTGCCCCCATGCTCGCTCAGCCTGAGCCAAGGAAGCCCTTGGGCCAGAGAGTACGCTTCCTCCTTGGTGCACACCTCGGCCTTGGCCTTGCGGCCGAAGGCCACCAGACTGTGTATCGGGCCGCTCAGTTCGTCGGGGGCCGCCGCGGCCGGCAGTTCAGCTATGCAGAGGCCCGGGTCGGCGCTCTCCGCGCAGAGCCTCCGCAGGGCGTCGACCGCGAAGGCCTCCACGGCCGCACCGCTCCCCGCGGGCATGAGGGCAGCGAAGCACATCGAAGAGTTGTGAGAGGTGTACGGGACTAACTCGGACAGCAGCAACTGGTGCCGCGTGATGCCGAGCAGGACCTGGCCACCGAGAGCGGCGACGTGCCCGGCGATGCACTCGGCGACGTATCCCGTGGAGGTCTCCGCGGAGAGATCGTCGGTGTCGTCGACGCAGCACAGCAGAAGGCGCGCCGTGGACGGATCGACGGACCCGGCCGGGAAGAGGGCCGTGTCCTGTGCGGCCTTGCGCGAGCCACGCCCGGAGCCGGCACCCCGGCCACCGCCTGTTCCGCGTCCACCGCCACCGCCACCGCCTCCGCCGGTCCCGCGGGGTGTATCAGCCGAAGACGCGTCGCGTGCCATCAAGGCTTTCCTCCGTTGCTGGTGCTGCCTGAGCCGGAACCGGCGTTGCCACCCCACATGTGCTGCCCGGAGAGCATCCGGTCGTACAAGGCCTGATCGACGGTGACTCCGAGATAGTCGCGGTAGTAGTCCACTACCGTCTGCTCGAGGTCGATGTCGGAGTAGTACTGCGGGTAGAGCGTACAGCCAAGCCAGAGCATCGCAAGATAGGTCTCCACATCCCCGCGCTGGCCCCAGCGGGTCGCCCCAATGGGTATGTTGAGGATGCGCTCTTCGGCAACGGCGGCGAGCCCCTTCCACCGCGCGTCGCTGGGGGTGTACTTGGCCGTGTCCGCGACGTTGCAGATGACATAGTCGGGGTCCCATGCGTAGACCTGTTCGAGGGTGGCGACGTAGTCGGTCCCCGAAGTGGGGGATTCGCCGGCGGACACGTCGATGCAGCCCACTGTGGTGATCCAGTCCTGACCGAGGGAACCGGCCCCGTCGGTCTGCTCCATGCTGTTGATGGAATGGTAGACGCGCAGCCGTTCCTCCGCGGGTATCTTGGCGGCGTGCTGCACGACCGCCTGGAGGGTCTGCCCGTAAAAGCGGGCCAGGGCGTCGGCCTTGGCGCCGGCGGTGGCGCCGAGCACCGAGCCGACCAGGCGCAAGGCGGCGATCTGCTCCCGCATGGTGCCGTAGCCGACCTTGACATAGGGGATGCCCATCTTGTCGAGCTTGGCCAGTTCGGCGTCGGACATGGTGGTCTTCACTATGGCGAGGTCGCAGGCCTGCTGGACCAGGGTCTCGATGTTGATGGTGCTCCCGGAGGTCTCGGCCAGCGACGACAGGCCGGGGAAGATCGTCTCGAGGATCGGCTGGCCGTGGACACCGCCAGGCGCGCCGATCAACTGCGACCCCGAGCCGCACATGATGGCTATCTCAGCCGAGAAGGGATCCATGACCGCGATCCTCTTGGGGGCGCCGGGCACTGTGACACTGCGCGCAGCGGAATCGACCACCACGTGGGTGAGGGCCTCCGTCGTCTGCGGACTGGAGGAAGTGGGCGCGGCCTGGGCCGGGCCGGAGGCGACGGCGCCGGAACAGCCGGCACCCATGGCGGTCAGGGCGAGGCCCAGGGCCATCAGCAGGATGATGGCGACCGTCCGGAGCCTTCGGTGGGGGCGGAGCGGTGTCGTCATAGCCCGGGCCTCTCAGCGCGCAGCGTCCGTCGGGGCACGATCTGCCGTATCGGACGGGTGCCGCCGGGCGGCGGGTCGCATTCGAGCAGGTGGGCCTCTATGCCGTACACGGCGCGCAGCATCTCCTCGGTGAGTACCGTCCGAGGCGGTCCCTCCTGCCAGATGCGGCCCCGGTTCATCACCGCCACACGGGTCGAGACACCGGCTTCGGCCAGGTGGAAGGCCTGGTTGGGGGCGTGCGTGGCCATCAACACGGTGACGCCGCGCGCGGTGATGAGGCGCTCGATCGTCTCGAGGAACAACAGTTCGTTCTTGAAATCCAGGTGGGCGGTGGGTTCGTCCATCAGGATGAGCGGGGCGTCCTGGGCCAGCGCCCTGGCGAGGAGCACCATCTGCATCTCGCCGCCGGAGAGCGACGTGCATGGCCGCTTGGCGAGATGTCCGATGCCGCACTCCTCGATGGCGCGTCGCGCAAACTCACGGTCGTCGCGGTCGGGCGCGCTCAAGAGCCTGGAGTGCGCCGTTCTCCCCATGAGGACCATGTGGTCCACGAGGTAGGGGAAGGAGCGCTCGTGTATCTGCGGCACGTAGGCCACCTTGCGGGCCAGCCGGGCCGGCTTGAGGTGTCTCACGTGGGCGCCGTCGATGCTCACCTCTCCCGCCGAAGGATGGAGGACCCCCAGGACGCAGTCGATGAGCGTGGACTTGCCGCAGCCGTTGATACCTATCAGGCAGGTGCACGTCCCTCGCCTGACAGAGAGGCCGACGTCGACGAGGACCTTGTGGTGGTCATAGGCGAAGTGGACGCCGTCGAGGCGCAGTATCTCCTCACCTGCCGGGGCGTCGGCGGCGCGCACGGTCTGCACGTCCCTCATCGCCAGTCTCCGCCCTTGGTCTTCTTGAGCAGGTACACGAAGAAGGGGGCGCCTATGAGAGCCGTGAGGATGCCTAGAGGCACCTCCGAGGCCCAGAGGCCGCGTGCCATTGTGTCGACGATGACGAGGAAGCTCGCGCCGATGGAGATGGACGCCGGCATCAGCCTTCGGTTGCTGGAGCCAACGATCATGCGCCCGATGTGGGGGATCACCAGACCCACCCAGCCGACCACCCCCGAGATGCAGACCGCTCCGGCGGTGGCGAGCGTGGCTCCCGCGACGATGGTGCCGCGATAGGCGTTGGCGTTCACGCCCAGGGAACGGGCCTCCTTGTCTCCCATCGAGAGGACGTCGATGCGCCAAGAGGACGCAAGCAACACCAGAACCCCGAGCCCCATGGGGATCAGCGCCCAGAACTGCTCGAAGCTCACCGCGGACAGGGACCCCATCAACCAGTAGACGATGCTGGGAAGTTGGGTCTCGGGGTCGGCGACGTACTTCATGAGGCCCACCAGCGCGGAAAAGACCGACGAGACGATCACGCCTCCAAGGATGAGCATGATGGCCGGCGTCTTCTTGTAGACCCGGGCGACCCAGTAGCTCATGAAGACTGCGAACATCCCCGTGGCGAACGCGAGGGGATAGATGGCGAAGCCCCCGCCCAGGACCACGATCGCGAAGGCAGCCCCGAAACCCGAGCCGGAACTCACCCCAAGGAGTTCGGGGTTCACCAACGGACTGCGGAAGACGCCCTGGAAGGCCACGCCGCTCGCAGAGAGCGATGCTCCAACGCAGGCCGCGGCCAGAGCGCGAGGCAACCTCACCTGCACCACCAGGGTGGAGACCTGCTTGGGCACCGAGATGTGCGCGAACGGGAAGAGCGCGCCGACCACCTGCGAGAAGGTCATGTGGTAGCGCCCCAGGAACAGCGACCCGAAGATGCAGGCGAGCGGCACCAGGATGAACAGGAGGACCGCGACCGTCTTCCATGCGACGCGCCCGACGCGCCGTCCGGCCGAATGGATGTGCGGCACCGGCAGGGCGTTGCCGGACGCCACGGCGGTGTCACCCCCGAGCGCCCTCGATGTCTCTGATCTGTCCAGGCCGATTCCCCACTTGTATGGCGACATTGTGCACAGCCAAGATTACCGCAGGAGCGGGTGGAGTGGCTCGGCGGCCGAAGTGGGGCTTACCCGACGACCTGGAGACCGGCGAGCGCGACGACGACCCCGATGACCGCTGCGGCGAGGAGACCGAGGACGAGGTTGCGCCGCAACAGCACGATCCAGACTGCCGATGCGACGAGCATACCCACTTGCCAGAGGTGGGCGAGCGACAAGGCGAGCGGGACGGCAGCGCCTGCGATGGCGCCGATGGCTGCGGGTCCGGCCCCGTCGAGGAAGTCCTTGACGGCGGTGTTCCGCCGGATCCGGTCGAAGTAGCGGCCGCCGGCGATGACGAACACGAAGGAGGGCGCAAAGGCTATGACTGCGGCGACGGCGGCGCCGAGAAGGCCCGCGGCGGCGTAGCCTACCACCGAGACGGTCTGCACCACGGGCCCTGGGGTTATCTGCCCGAGGGCCACCGCCGTCAGGAACTGGCCGGCGGTCATCCAGTGGTAGTGGTTCACCGCATCGTTCTGCATGAGCGGGATGATCACGAAGCCGCCGCCGTACGACAGGGCTCCGACCTTGAGCGCCACCCACGCCAAAGCGCCGATGCCGCCCGTCACGGCGGTGGTGGCGGCGGCGGGCAGGAACGCGAACGCTCCGACTGTGCGTCCGGGTCTGCCGACGGCGCGCACGGCGGTCTCCAAGAACCCGCAGCCGAAGAGCACGAGCACCAGGTATGGGCCGATGGTGGCGGCGGACGCCGCGCCCGCGGCGATGTAGAGGAGCCAGCGGGCATGCGCCAACTTCACGCCCGCCGAGCGCCGCCAACTGGCGGGTATCAGCGAGATCGCGGCGCCCAGGGCCACGGCCGGGACGGCCGCGCCGGCGCCGGCGGCCGCTCCCTGGACCCAGAGAGGCGGGTGTTCGGCAAGGAACAGCGCCGACAGCGCGACTATGATCACGAGGCCAGGCAGCGCGAAGCAGATACCGCCTATGATGCCGCCGATGGCTCCGCGCACTCTCCAGGCGCAGTAGATACTGAGTTGCATGGCGGCCGGGCCGGGTAGGAGGCCGGTGGCGGCGATCCCGTCCTGGAACTCGTGCTCGGAGACCCACCGCCGGTTCTCCACGCACAGCCTGCGAAGCATGGCGATGAGCGTGGGCGGCCCGCCGAAGCCGGTGAGTCCTATCCGCGCGTACTCGCGGGCGATGGTACTGAGTCTCACCGCCTGCGGCGCGGCGGTGCCGTCGTTCGACCCGGTACCGGGTTCACCGGTGCCGCCACCCAGATCGAGGAAGCTGCCGCCGGGTGGGACGAACGGCCGGAGCCGGCTCGCCAGCCATTCGAAGTCTGACCGGCCCCAGTGGCGCGAACCCCGCTTGAAGAGAGGGGCGGCTACGCGGAAGAGGAGCGACATCGGCTGAGCGGCGCTTCAGTCCCGGTTGGCGGCGAAGGTGTAGGTGAGGAAGCCCCGCTGGACTATCGAGCCTCGTATCCCGTGGCGGGCGAACATGGCCTGCAATTCATCCGGCTCCAGGAACGAGCCGGGCTCGCCGAGGGACTTTTCGAGGGGTACGAGCACCCTGCCGGAGAGCTTGCGGCGAAACTCGAAGACGAGGATGCAGCCTCGGGGCTTGACGACCCGGGCCATCTCGGCCGCAGCCGCCTCTTGGTCGCGGAAGTGATGGAAGGCGTCGGAGCAGATCAGGCCGTCGAAGTGGCCGTCGGGGAAGGGGAGCGATTCGGCCGCACTGAGACGGACCGAGATCGAGGGATGCGCGGAAACGCGGCGCAGCATCTCGGGGGTTACGTCTGTCACCACGACGTCGGCGCCCAGCGCTTTGCCAACGCCGAGACCCAGATCACCCGTGCCGCCGCCAAGGTCGAGCAGTCGACCGCCCGGAGGTACGCACGGCCGGACCAGGTCGGCGAAGCGGCGAAGATCGGAGTCGCTGAAACGGTGCCGGCTGAGCTTGAACAGCGGGGCCGTGAGACTGAAGAAGGTGGACATCGAGACCCTCCGTGCGGTGCTCGGAAACTCGCTCCCGGTCTAATGCCTCAGGTGCGGACCCGGGGTGCCTACTTCTTCTCCCACTTCTGCAGATAGCCCACCTGGCTGAGGGTCCCACCAGCCTGTATCTCCTTGCGTAGGCGGTTCTCCGCCTCGAGGACGCCCATGGCGCGGTTGGTGTACTCGACCGCCTTCTCCTTGGGGATGACGCACACGCCGTCGTCATCGCCGATGATCCAGTCGCCGGGGGAGACGCGGACGCCGTTCAGTTTGATCGGCACGCCGATCTCGCCAAAGCCCTTGGGTTCGCCGGCCGTGGGGGATATGAGAGACGAGAAGAGGGGGAAGCCCATCTTGATGATGTCGCCGGTGTCGCGGGCGGCGCCCCAGATGACCACGCCGGCCACGCCCTTCTGGACTGCGGAGTTGGTGGCCAGTTCGCCCCAGATGGCCGGAAGCACCCCGCCCGCGTCGATCACGAGGACGTCGCCGGGCTGGCACTGGTCGATGGCTTCCACCGGTTTGCACCAGTCGCCGGGGTAGGTGCGGACGGTGACCGCCGGTCCGACGAACTTCATCCCGGGGGCCAGCGGACGCACGCCCGGGATATCGCCGCTGCGGTGCAGGGCGTCGGAGACGTTGGCGGCGGAGACCCGGCTGAGCATCTCGCGGATGTCTGAGCCGGTGGTCCGGACGAAGAACTCGGACTCGGCCGGGGTCAGGGTCTCGATGGCCTGCTTGATGGTCCGGGTGGCGGCGGTGGCGTCGGTGGCCTTGGTTATGGCCCCGCCTATCACCACGACGGACGCCCCGGCTTCGATGGCCAGCGGCGCCGTCTGGGAGTTGATGCCCCCTGCCACGGTCACCGGGATGGACACGGCCTGGGTGACGGCCCGCAGGATGTCCCAGGGGGTCTTGCCCTGCATCTGCTCGTCGATGGCGATGTGGATGCCGATGTAGCTCGCGCCGAACTCCTCGGCCTGCTTGGCCCGGGCCACGGGGTCGTCGACCTGGACCATGTCCACGACGATCTCGGCGCCGTAGTTCTTGGCGGCTTCGACACATTCCTTGATGGTGGCGTCGGAGGCGGCGCCCAGGACGCCCACGACCTTGGCGCCCGCCTTGGCCGCGTACTCCACCTCGGCCCGGCCGGCGTCCATGGTCTTCATGTCGGCGACGATGACCTTGTCCGGATAGCGGGCATGGAGTTCGCGCACGGCCTGCAGGCCCTCGCTCTTGATGAGAGGCGTGCCGGCCTCCAGCCAGTCGGCGCCGCCGGCGACGGCCTCTTCGGCCACGGCGAGAGCGCGGGGGAGGTCCACGAAGTCCAGTGCCAGTTGGAGGATGGGCTTCACCGGTTTCATCAAGGGCTCCTTATGAGTGAATGCTGTAGCTGGGTGGCGCTTCGAACGCGGGGTCTAGCGGACGCCGAACGACTGCACGATGACCGTGCGCTCGCGGGGCCGGTTGTCGAAGCAGACGAAGGCGATCTCCTGCCAGCGGCCCAAGCAGGGCTTGCCGTCATCGAAGGGGATCACCAGGGACGGGCCCAGAAGGCCGGCCCGCACGTGGGCGTGGCCGTTCGAGTCCGGATGGGTGTCGTTGTGGTAGTAGTGGTTGGAAGGAAGGGCGATGTGGTTGAAGAGGTCCCGGAAGTCCTGCACCACGCCGGGCTCGAACTCCAGCGTGGTGACCGCGCCGGTGGCCCCGGGCACGAAGACCGTGACCAGGCCGGACCGCAGGCCGGTGGCGGCTACGCAGCGCCGCACCTCTTCGGTGATGTTCACCATGTCGGCGTCACCCTGGGTGTCGAAGTGGATGTTGTCGGTGAAGACCGAGGTGGTGCCTGTGATCTCCGGCGCTGGGGACATTGCCGTTCCTTCCTGTGTGGGTCCGTTATCCATCATAGTCCTGTGAGTAGTTCCTTCATGCGGGCGATGACCGCGGGGGAGACGTCGCCCCGTGCTGCGACAAGGCCCAGCGTGGCTTCGCCGAGGGAGCGGTAGACGGAGAGTGATGCAGGGGCGTCCTCTGCGAGGGCTTCGAGGTGCGCGGCTATGGTGGCCGCGTCCCCCCGGCTGAGCGGTCCGGTGAGGGCGTCGACGGGGCCTCTTGAGGCGACGTTGTCGAGGGTCGCCCGCACGAGGGGCAGGAACAGATCGAACGTCACCCGCTCGGGCACGCCTGCCCTCACGAAGAGGTCGTTGGCGATGGCTTCCAGCGTCACCAGATAGTTGCAGGCCACGCTGGCCGCGGCGTGGTAGAGGCTGCGTTTGTCGTCCGCCAGGAGGAAGGGGCGCATGCCCAGGTCGTCGGCGGTGCGGAACCCTACTTCCCCAGCCATGTCGGGTCGGCCGGGGCCGGGCGTGAGTGCGACACCGGCGCCCGCGAAGCGCGTAGCGCCGGTGAGCGGCTCGGGGAACGTCTGTAGGGGATGGAAGACGAGGGCAGCTGCCCCCGCCTTCTCGCACGGCGCGAGCACCGAGACCGAAGTCGCGCCGCTCGTGTGGACGACCACCGGCGGGGCGGCCGGGCCCTGTGGGCCGGCTGCCGCAAGAGCCGCGCCCAGCTCGGCGGCGACGTCGGCCACCACGCTGTCGGGGGTGCAGATGAAGTAGATTTCGGGGCGCAGCGCTACGAGCGCGGGGAGGTGCAGGGTGGCTGCCCTGCCGAGCAGGCCTTCAGCGCGGGCCCGGCCGGCAGGAGTGGCGGAGGTGAACCCAGAAAGGGTGTATCCCTGGGCGCAAAGGGCAAGAGCCAAGCTCGCGCCTACGCGACCGGCGCCGATTACGGCGAAGCGTGAAGATGTCGATGCAGCTGCGATGGAGACCTGCCCTTGTTCCAGTTCTGCCAGAGATACCAGACGTGGCTCGGCGTTTCCTTCGGCCGCGCGGAGCGCCTCCCGCCGGGGCGTCACCGGCTCCGCCTCCAGAGGTAGACGGTCCGGCCGCAGCCCGGTAAACGGTGCTTCGCGCGGTGCGGCAGGTAGCATAACAGCCCACACAGTGCGGGGCAACGATAAGGGCGCGGCGGGGTGCCATCGGCATCCCGAAGGGGCTGGTTCTGCTACCCTGACACCATGGCCGACAGTCACGAGACAGCGATGGAAGACAAAGCCCAGCCCCTGGGAGCGTTCAGGGATTCGCTCGTGGACTGCACCCGGTGCGGTCTCAGCAACGGCCGCACACAGGTGGTGTTCGGCGTGGGGGACCCGCATGCGCGGCTGTTGTTCGTGGGCGAGGGTCCGGGATTCCACGAGGACAAGCAAGGCGAGCCCTTCGTGGGAGCGGCCGGCAAGCTGCTCACCGAGTTGCTGGGCAAGATCGGGCTCTCGCGGGCGGACGTCTACATCGCGAACGTGGTGAAGTGCCGTCCGCCCGAGAACCGCGACCCGCTGCCCGACGAGATCGAGGCGTGCAGCCCGCATCTGCTCGAACAGATCCGCATCATCAGGCCCAAGGTCATCTGCACCCTGGGGAGGTTCGCCACGAGGTTGCTCGCCGAGACCGAGTCGAGTATGACCGCCATCCACGGCAAGGCCAAAGAGCGCACCATCGGCGGGGTGGACGTGGTGATCTTCCCCGTGTTCCATCCGGCGGCCGCTCTCTACAACCCGGCCAACCGCCAAGTGCTGGAGCAGGATTTCGCAAAGCTGCGCTATCTCTTGGCCCACGGTCTGGCGCCCCGCGACGACGCAGCGTTGGAGGCCTTCGAGGCGGTGGTCGCTGCGGCGCCGGCCCCGCAACCGGTGGAGGCCGGGCGGCCAGACACGGCGCCTTCGTTTGCCGACGCCGGCGGGACGGCCGCGCAACCGGTTGCGCCGGGACCGGCCACCGCTCGACCCCGGCCTCAGGAACCCACCGAGCGCCAGGAGCAGTTGCCCCTGTGGTAGAGGAGAGCCATGTGGTCCTGCGCCGGCAAGGGGTCGGCCTCGGCGAGTTGCGGCGGATAGGACGGAGACTCGCCGCCGCTTTGAGGGGCGGCGACCTCGTGCTTCTCTACGGCCCGCTGGGCGCCGGCAAGACCACGCTCATCCGGGTGGTCGCGGAGACCCTCGACGTCTCCGATCCGGTCCGCAGCCCGTCTTTCACCCTTGCGAACATCTATGCGGGACGGATCACAATCCAGCATCTGGACCTGTATCGCCTGGACGACATCGGCGACGACGACGCGCTCGCGCTCGAGGAATACGTCCGTCCGGACGCGGTGACACTCGTGGAGTGGCCCCAGGCCGGCATCGGGCGATTGGGAGAACCGAGCTTCACCATCAGGATGGCCCACGAGTCCCTGCACGAACGCTCCATCGAGATCGAGGCGCATACCGGGGAGGCCCGGGAGCGGTGGGAGGCGGCGCGCCGTCATGAGTGATCGCGTCATAGTCGCCCTGGACGGGTCCACCCATGTTTCCACTGCCGCGCTCGTCGCCGGTCGGCCGGGGTCGTGGTCGGTCCTTGCCCGGCGCACCGACACCGACAGTAGGGGCCAGGCCCGTGTGCTGCTCCGCCTCATCGACGACATGCTCGCCCAGACCGGGCGGGCCACCGCGGACATCGGCGCGATAGTCACCGGCATCGGGCCGGGGACGTTCACGGGCGTGCGCATAGCGGTCGCTACCGCGCGAGCGCTCGCGCTGGCGCTGGGAGCACCCGTGTTCGGAGTCAGCACGCTGGCGGCGCTGGCGGCAGGAGCGGCGACGCAGGTGCGACCCGAGACCATCGTCCCTGTGGTGGACGCGCGCCGCGGCCAGGTGTTCTACGGCATCTACCGGCTCGGCCCGAGCGGCGCGTACGAGCGGACGGACGACTTCGGCGTGTGCGACCGCGCCTCGCTGTTCGAGCACATCCCCGCCGGCCTGGAGGTCCTCGTGACCGGCGATACCGGGGTGGTTGAAGGACAAGGCGCATCTGGAGGGTTCGCCGGCGTCGAGCTCCAACCAGCGGACGTTTGCGCGGAGTACCTGGTCCTGGGGCAGGACCGGCTCGCGGAAGCGGCTGGCGGGGCCCTCGGCGGCCGGCTGGACGCTCTGCTGGAACAAGCTCTGGCGGCGGGTGGCGCCGCCGATAAGGGGTCTGCGCAGGCAGGCGAAGCCGGCACGCCGGAATCGGTGAAGCCCATCTACGTTCGGTCTCCCGACGCGGACATCCACATCACCAAGATGCGCGACCCGGGGGCCGACGCGGCCCGGGAGGCCTAGAGGTGACGGTCTACCATACGAGGGCTTTGCAGGAGCGCGACCTGCCTGCCGTGCTGGCCATCGAGCGCCAGTCGTTCGCCATGCCGTGGACCCAGAGGATGTTCGAGGATGAGCTGCGCGCGGAACTGGGCTGGCGTCAGGCCGTCGTGACCGAGAGGGGAGAGGTCGCCGGGTACCTTCTCGGACGGGCCTATCCCGACGCCTGGCACCTGATGGACCTCGCGGTGGCCCAGTGGGCGCGCGGACAGGGCGCTGCCGGCCTCGTGCTCGCGGAGTTCCTTGCTGCGGCCGACGATGCGGGTCAACCGGTCCTGCTCGAGGTGCGCCCGGCCAACATAGAGGCGCTCGCTCTCTACAGGAAATGGGGGTTCGCCGTGGCGGGGACCCGCAAGCGGTATTACACCGACACCGGCGAGGATGCCCTCGTCATGATCAGGCCGGTCGGCACTCCCGGCCCGGCAGGGCGCCGCGCCCGGCCGGCGGGGCCGCTGCTGGCCATCGAATCCTCGTGCGACGATTCCTCGGCGGCGGTGCTGTCGCCTGACGGAGACGTGCTCTCCAACGTCGTGCACTCGCAGGACGCCATACACGAGCGGTACGGAGGGGTGGTGCCGGAAGTGGCCAGCCGGGCCCACACGGAGCGCATGAGCGCGGTGGTGCGCGAGGCCCTCAGCCAGGCAGGCACCGACATGCACGCGCTCGGAGGCGTGGCTGTGACGGTGGGGCCGGGTCTCATCGGCGCACTGCTGGTGGGGGTGCAGACCGCGAAGGCCATCGCGTGGGCGCACCGTCTGCCGCTCTATCCGGTGAACCATCTGCACGGCCATCTGGCCGCCGTCTGGCTGGCGGACAAGGAAGCTCCGCTGCCCATGGTCACGCTGGTGGCCTCCGGAGGGCACACCTCGCTGGTCGCGGTGGACGACTGGAGGACCTTCCGGCTCCTCGGCCAGACCTTGGACGACGCGGCAGGCGAGGCCTTCGACAAGGGCGCCCGGCTTCTCGGCCTCGGGTACCCCGGCGGCCGCGAGCTCGACGAGCTCGCCGAGAAGGGCGATCCGAAGGCGTTCGAGTTCCCAGTGGCCCTCAAGCGTTCGCCTCGCCCGGACTTCTCGTTCTCGGGGGTGAAGACCGCTCTGTTCTACCTGCTCCGGGACATGACGGCAGAGGAGCGCGCCGCCCGGGCGGCCGACGTGGCCGCTTCCTATCGGGAGGCCATAGTGGAGGCTCTCGTCAGCAAGTCGGTGAAGGCTGCCAAGGCCGAAGGGGCGCGCACCCTGGGCGTTGCCGGCGGAGTCGCGGCCAATTCCCTGCTGCGCCGGCGGCTGCGGGAGAAGGGCGAGGCCGCGGGTCTGCACGTCGTGGTGCCGCCGTTCGCCTACTGCACCGACAACGCGGCCATGATCGGGGCGGCCGCACTGCACGGCCCCTCTCTGGCATACCCGGACTATCTGGATGTGGACGCCTCCGCATCGCTCCCTCTCGGTCGCTGGACCACGCTTCCCGACTCCCGCACCTAGGCGCCGGGCCGCTCGACCCCAGCCCGCCGCGGAAACCACCGGCGGTGCGGTTGGCACTCTCCCCCGAGGTTTGACAAATCGCCCAGCTGCGCATAACATATCCGCCGCTTGGCACTCTCACCTGAAGAGTGCCAATTCTGCGAAACAGGTAGTAAGCGCCTGTTACCAGGCACAGAAGAAGTACAAGGCAACAACGCGGTAGACAGGAGGGTTGTGCATGAAACTAGTGCCACTCGAGGACAGGGTCGTGGTCAAGATCATCGAGCAGGAGATGGTGACCTCCACCGGTATCGTCCTTCCCGACACGGCTAAAGAAAAGCCGTCCAAGGGTCGCGTCGTGGCGGTAGGCCCGGGCAAATACACCGACAAGGGCGAGTTCATCCCGATGCCGGTCAAAGACGGCGACCTGGTCGTCTTCGCCAAATACGCGGGCACCGAACTGAAGCTCGACGGTGAAGACTACCTCGTGCTTCGCGGCCTCACCGACATCATCGGCGTCATCCC
This sequence comes from uncultured Actinomycetes bacterium, assembly GCA_903873715.1. GTDB lineage: Bacteria > Actinomycetota > Thermoleophilia > RBG-16-64-13 > RBG-16-64-13 > CAIQPS01. Next base: position 1,771 of record CAIQPS010000014.1, on the reverse strand, counting down.
CGGCGAGTGAGCCGAAAGCTCCAGTCGATTTCCTGACGATCGATCCCAGTAAAAGGAGACCATATCTATGGCAAAACAGCTTCTGTACGGTGAAGAGGCCCGTAGGGCCCTCGAGCGCGGCGTGAACACCCTCGCCGACGCCGTCAAAGTCACTCTGGGCCCCAAAGGCCGCTATGTCGTGCTCGACAAGAAATTCGGCAGCCCGACCATCACGAACGACGGTGTGACCATCGCCCGTGAGATCGAACTCGAAGACGTCTTCGAGAACCAGGGCGCCCAACTGGTGCGCGAAGTCGCCACCAAGACCAACGACATCGCCGGTGACGGTACCACCACCGCCACCCTGCTCGCTCAGGCGATCGTGCGCGAAGGTCTCAAGAACGTTGCCGCCGGCGCCAACCCGATGGCCATCAAACGCGGCATCGAGCGCGCTGTCGACACCGCTGTCGACGAGATCAAGAAGATGTCCAAAGAGATCTCCGGCAAAGAAGAGATCGCCCGCGTGGCGACCATCTCCGCCGACGACCGTGAGATCGGCGACGTCATCGCCGACGCCATCGAGAAGGTCGGCAAAGACGGCGTGGTCAACGTCGAGGAATCCAACACCTTCGGCATGGACCTGGAGTTCACCGAGGGCATGCAGTTCGACAAGGGCTACATCTCCCCGTACTTCGTCACCGACGCCGAGCGCATGGAAGCGGTCCTCGAAGATCCGTTCATCCTGCTCGCCAACCGCAAGGTCGGCTCGGTCCAGGATCTGCTCCCCGTGCTCGAGAAGGTCATTCAGAGCGGTCGCGCCCTGCTGATCATCGCTGAGGACGTCGAGGGCGAAGCGCTGGCCACCCTCGTGGTCAACAAACTGCGCGGCACCTTCACCGGTATCGCGGTCAAAGCCCCCGGCTTCGGCGATCGCCGCAAGCGCATGCTCGAAGACATCGCCATCCTCACCGGCGGCGAAGTCATCTCCGACGAGATGGGCCTCAAACTCGAGAACACCACCGTCACGCAGCTCGGCCGCGCCCGCAAAGTGGTCGTCGACAAAGACAACACCACCATCGTGGACGGCGCCGGCGAACTCGACAAGATCAAAGCCCGCATCAACCAGATCAAAGCCGAGATCGAGATCACCGATTCCGATTTCGACCGCGAGAAACTGCAGGAGCGCCTCGCCAAACTGGCCGGCGGCGTGGCTGTGGTCAAAGTCGGTGCTGCCACCGAGACCGAGATCAAAGAGAAGAAACACCGCGTTGAAGACGCCCTGAGCGCCACTCGTGCCGCTCTCGAAGAGGGCATCGTCCCCGGCGGCGGCGTGGCCCAGGCTCTGCTTGTGGCTCCGATCAACGCCATCGCCGCTGAAGGCGACGAACTGACCGGCGTCCGCATCGTGGCTCGCGCCCTCGAGGAACCGCTCCGCCAGCTGGCCAACAACGCCGGCCTGGAAGGCTCCGTCGTGGTCAACGAAGTCAAGGCCCGCGGCAAAGGCATCGGCCTGAACATCGCCACCGGCGAATACGAGGACATGGTCAAGGCCGGCATCATCGACCCGGCCATGGTCACCCGTAGCGCCCTGCAGAACGCCGCTTCGATCGCCAAGAACATCCTGACGACCGAAGTCATCGTCGCCGACAAGCCCGAGAAAGAGGGCGCGGGCGGCGGCATGCCGGCCGGTATGGGCGGCATGGGCGGCATGATGTAAGAAGAGGGATCACGACCGGTCCGGACGCCCTGGGTGTCCGACCGTTCGAGGCCGCCGCGGCAGCGCCCTTCGGGG
>CAIQPS010000013.1 GCA_903873715.1 uncultured Actinomycetes bacterium | reverse complement strand
TCTCGCTGGGGGTGCAGTCCTTCTCGCCGGTGCTGAGGGAGGCGCTGGGACGGCACACCCGTCAGGACGAGATAGAAGCCGCCCTGCGGGATCTCCGCGCGGCCGCGTCCGGGGGCTCGCCGATCCGGGATTGGAACATCGACCTGGTGTTCGGCATGCCCGGCCAGACCTGGGCCGACGCCGCCGCCGACATCGACGCCGCCGTGGCTGCGGAGCCCACCCATATCTCCCTCTACGACCTCACCTACACCGCCGCCTACGACGCCCGGGTGACGCGGACCTGCGCCGCCGGCGCGGGGGACGCGGCCGGCGCCTTCGCCGAGGAACACTTCCACGCTGCCGCCGCCCGCCTGGAGGCGGCCGGCTACCACCGCTACGAGGTGTCGAACTTCGCCATCCCGGGTCACGAATGTCGCCACAACCTTGCGTACTGGCGCGGCGAGGACTACCTGGGAGTGGGCGCGTCGGCGGTCTCCACCATCGGCGGGGAGCGGCGGACCGACCCTGTGACGGTGGCCGCCTACCTGGCCGGGGAGGATCCCGAGATCGAGCCCGTGGACGAGCGCACCCGCCTCTGGGAGAAGGCTATGTTGGGCCTGCGCACGGCCGAGGGCGTGGTCGAGAAGGAGGTCGCCCCGGTGCTCGACGAAGGTGCTCTGAGCAGGCTCCTGGGCCAGGACTGCGTGCTCAGGCGCTGTGGTAGACTTCGGTTGAATCCAGCCTTTTTGGACATCAGCAACGCGGTGATAGCGGCCCTCCTGGCCCCACCCGAAGAGTCAGAGCCGGTGCGATAGATGGTGGCACTCACAGAACGACAACGCAGGATCCTGAACGCCGTCACCGAGCGGTACATCGGGACCGGGTCTCCCGTGTCCTCGCGCGAGCTCGTGGACATCGCCGGCCTGTTCTGTTCGTCGTCCACGGTGCGCAACGAGTTCGCGCTGCTGGAGGAGAAGGGCTACCTCACCCATCCGCACACGTCCGCCGGCCGCATGCCCACCGACCAGGGCTACCGCGAGTTCGTCGACTATCTGATCAGCACCAACGCCGCCCGCTCCGCCGCCAAGGCCGGGGCCGGGTTGGGGCTCCCCGCGGCCATCCAGCCCGAAGACCTCACCGGCGAGATAGACACGGCGCTCAAGCAGGCCACCGAGGCCATGTCCAAGGCCACCAACCTGCTCGCGCTGGCGCTGGCTCCGCGGGTCAGCGGCGCCCGGCTCGTCCACGTCGAACTGCTCACGCTGCACCCGACGGAACTCATGTATGTCTTCATCGTGTCCACGGGCGGGGTGATGAAGGGCGTCATCGATTGGCCGAGCGCCATCGACAACGGCTTGGTGGAATGGGCGCGCACGTATCTGAACGAGACGCTCACCCAGCAGACGCTCACCGCCCGGCTCATCCGGCACACGCTCGAGAACCAGGAGTTGAGCCCCCGCGAGGCGGCGTTCCTCAAGGCGCTGGGGCCCGCTCTGGAGCGCTTGGTGGACGAGCAGTCGCAAGAAGAGCTCTTCGTGGGCGGCACGTCCCGCCTGCTGGCCGAACCGCAACTCAAGGACGTGTCGTCGCTGCGCGACCTGCTGACGCTCCTGGAGGAACGGTTCCTGCTGCTTCGGGTGCTGAGGGCCGCGCTGGGTAGCGGTGCGGTGGTGGTGCGGATCGGCAGCGAGCACGAAGCCACGGCTCTCCAGCCCTTCTCGGTGGTGGCGGCCAGCTACGGCCTGCCGCAGCGGCGGCTGGGCACGGTGAGCCTGGTGGGCCCCACCCGTATGGACTACGAAAAAGCCATCTCCACGGTTCGAGAGACCGCGCAGTCGCTCTCCGATCTGGTCGGGGAGCGGTACGAATGACCCGGCGGACTGTGAGCCGCCGGCCACTGGACAGGTGACCTGCGGCTGATGAAACGCGACTACTACGAAGTGCTCGGCGTCCCCCGCGACGCCGACCTGCAACAGATCAAGAAGGCCTACCGCAAGCTGGCCCGCCAGTATCACCCGGACGTCGCCACCGACACGCCGGAGGGCGAGGAGAAGTTCAAGGAGGCCACCGAGGCGTACGAGGTGCTCTGCGACGCGCAGAAGCGCCAGGTGTACGACACCTACGGCCATGACGGCCTGCGCCGCGGTGGCGGAGGGGCCGGAGGGTTCGACGGCTTCGAGGGCTTCGGCGACTTCGGGGACATCTTCAGCAACCTCTTCGGCGGCGCGTTCGGCCAGGCCTTTGGAGGCGGGTTCGGCGGCGGCCAGCAGGCGGGCCCCGCCCGCGGTTCCGACCTGGCCGTGGAGGTGGAACTGGACCTGGAAGAGGCGGCCTTCGGCGTCGAAAAGGAGATCACCTTCACGGCGCAGGCGGTGTGCACCGAGTGCGAAGGCGCCGGCACCACGGAGCCCGACTCGGTCAAGACCTGTGCGGATTGCGGCGGCCGCGGCCAGGTTCGCACTGTGCGCCGGACCATGCTCGGCCAGTTCGTCCAGATGGGCGTCTGCCCCCGCTGCAGCGGCACCGGGCAGATCATCGAGAACCCCTGCGCCGAGTGCAAAGGGGCGGGGCGGCGGCCGGCCGAGCGCAAGGTGAACGTCAACATCCCGGCCGGCATCGACGACGGGCAGCGGATTCGGGTCACCGGCAAAGGCGGCGCGGGGGAGCGGGGCATGCGCTCCGGTGACCTGTACGTGGGTGTGAGAGTGCGCCCGCATGAGATCTTCGAGCGGCACGGCGACGACATCCTCACGGGCGTCGACCTCACTATGGTCCAGGCGGCCCTGGGCGTCACCCTGAATGTGCCCACGCTCGACGGCGACGAAGAGGTCGAGTTCCCGGCGGGCACGCAGCCCGGCGACATCAAGGTCCTGCGCGGTAAGGGCGTGACCCATCTCAACGGACACGGCCGCGGCGACCAGGCCATCACCGTGCGGGTGATCGTCCCGCGCGACCTCGACGAGGAGCACCGGCGCCTGCTCGAGCAGTTCGACGAGTCCGTCGGGGCGGAGCACTATGCCGAGCGCTCCGAGGGCATGCTCCACAAACTACGCAGTTTCTTCACCAGCTGATGGCCGCGGATACCGACCGTTCGGTCCGCGTCTCCGTCCCGCAGTCCCTGGCCGAGGAGGCCGGAGCCATCCTCATGGACGTGCTCGGGCCTTTCGAAGAGGAGAGGCCGCAGGCTGCGGCAGGCTTCCCGTGCTGGCCGGGTAGCGAACCCGCCTCGGGCACCGGCGGCGGGGCGGCGGCAGACGACCGTGTGGTGCTCGTCTTCTACCCGCCCGCGGACGGCCCGTCCACACGCGCCGATATCTTGTCACTGTTGCCCGACGAGTTCGCGGCGCCCGGCGTCCTCGAGGTCGAGGCGGGGAGTGTCGCGCGGGACTGGGTCGAAGGGTGGCGGGACCACTTCCGGCCGATCGTCATCGGCAGGGTCCGGATACGGCCGCCCTGGGAGGCGGCGCCGGACGATGGCGGCCTCGTCGACGTGATGATCAACCCCGGGCTGGGGTTCGGCACGGGCCTGCATCCCACCACACGGGGCACCCTCCTCCTACTGCAGGAAGGGCTCCCGGCCGGAGGGCCGTTGGTGGATGTGGGCACCGGCTCAGGCATCCTTGCCATAGCGGCGGCCAGATCGGGCTGGGGCCCGGTGGTCGCTCTGGACAACGACCCGGTGGCCCTGGTGTCGGCGCGGGAGAACGTCGCCGAGAACGGCGTGCAGGACCGAGTGGAGGTCTACGAGGCCGATACGGACAGTTCGCAGGAACGCTGGTTCGACGGAGCCACAGTCCTGGCCAACATGACCATGGAGCCGGTGTCGCTGCTCCTGCGGCGCCTGGCCACCCTGGCAGCCCGCCCGGTGCGCCTGGTGGTGTCCGGGATACTCGCCGGGAGCCAGGAGGAGCAGATCATGCTCATCGCCCACCAGTCCGGGTTCACGCCGGGGCGGCGCGAGTACGAGGGGGAGTGGGTCAGCTTCGAGCTGCTGCCTCACCGGGCCGAGCTCTAGGGCGCAGGATGGCCCGGCACACAAAAGGCCGTAGCCGTTCCGACCGCCGGCGAGCCACCCTGGTCAAAGCCGGCCTCGTCCCGCCGGGGGATCCCAGCGGCCGGTCCTCGGCGATCGCCGGCGTGATAGTGCGCAGAGGCAAGAGCATGGAGGTCGAGCCCCTGTTCCAGCCGGGACCGCCACTGCCTCTGGAACGCGGTGCGGTCAAGCCGCAGCCGGGCGATCTCGTGCTCTTCACGTTCTCCTACGGCTTCCGTGCCCAGGTCACGCGGCAGCTGGGCAAGAGCGGCGTGCTCAAGGACGTCATGGAGGCACTGCTGGCCGACAGCGGCATCCGCAGGGGCTTCGCGCCCGCCGTGTTGACGGACGCCGGCAAGGCCGCCGCGCTGCACGCGGTCGTGGACCCGGACCGCGTGGACCTGCGGGACCTCTTCACCTTCACCATCGACCCGGAGATGGCTCAGGACTTCGACGACGCGCTGTCGTTCGTCCGGGGGCCCGCCGGGATCACCACCGTCTACGTGCACATCGCCGACGTCTCCTACTACGTGAGAGAGGGGACGGCCATGGACCGGGAGGCGCTGCGGCGCGGCACTTCGGTCTACGTGGCCACCGGCGTCGAGCCGATGCTGCCCCCGTTGCTCTCGTCCGGGGTGTGCTCCCTGCGGCCCGACGAGGACCGCAAGACCGTCACGGTGGAGATGGAGATCGACGGCAGCGGAAAAGTGTTGAACAGCCGTTTCTACCGGTCGCTCACCCGCAGCGATCTGCGCCTCGACTACGAGCAGGTGGAGCGGATGTTCCACGGCCAGGAACCCATGGATCCCGACTTGGAGGAGCCGCTTGCCTGGGGCCGGGAATTGGCCCATGTCCTGCGGGAGGCGCGGCGCCAGAGGGGGAGCCTGCAGGTGGAGTCGGTGGAACCCGAGTTCGAGTGGGACGAGGACGGCGAGGTGATCGCCGCCGACCCGGGCGAGGAACTGGAGAGCCACTGGTTCATAGAGAACTTCATGGTGCTGGCGAACGAGCAGGTGGCGTCGTATCTGGAAGGCGCGCAGGTCCCCACCGTGTACAGGGTGCACGACCTTCCGGACCCGTTCCATCTGGACAACCTGTTGGCGGTGCTCGCGAGCCTGGGCCTGCCGACCCCCGACTTCGACCCGCTCTCGGCGACCTCCGCGGACATCCGCCGGGTCACTCGGGAGATGGGGGAACTGATAGACACGCATGCGGCCGAGGGCCTGGGCCGGGCGGCTTTGACGCAGCAGGTGCTGCGGGCGCAGTCGCGGGCTGTGTACGACACGGTCAACATCGGCCACTTCGGGCTGGCATCGCAGACCTACTGCCACTTCACGTCGCCCATCCGCCGGTATCCCGACCTCCTGGTGCACCGGGGCCTGCTGGGCCGGCTGGGGTTGACGCCGCAACCGACGGTGTCCTTCCTGGCCGACTGGGCCGAGCAATGCTCCACCACCGAGCGCGCGGCCGCCAAGATCGAATTGAAGGCCGATGACATCGTCCTGGCGCACCTGCTGAAGCGCCGCCTCGATGAGGAGGGGTGGAAGAGCGTCTTCGAGGGACAAGTGCTGAGCTTCACCCGCCGGGGGATGTTCGTGCTCTTCGACCGGCTGTTCCAGGGCTACCTGTCGGTGAGCGAGTTGCCCCGCGACGAGTATCGCCTCAACGAGTTGGAGACTGCGCTGGAGGGCAGGCGGACCAGCCGGTCGTACAAGCTGGCGGACAGGCTGCACGTCCGCGTCCTGGCCGTGGATGCGGTGCGGGGGAGAGTCGACCTGGCCCTGGCCGGCGGCGCCGACCGGGACGAGGACGAGCCGACATCCCGCGACGGCAGCCGTCCGGGGAGCCGGGCGCCGGGTGCGGGAGGCCGTTCCGGGGGAGAGTCCGCCCAGGACCGGCGCCGGGGACAGGGCGGTCCGCGCACCTCACGGGGCGGCCGCGCGCCGCGCGGCGGCCGCCGCTAGCCGCGCTATACTCCCCGGACCATGAAGGAAGCCGGCATCAAGCCCATCGCGCAGAACAAGAAGGCCTACCACGACTACCACATCGAGGAGACCGTGGAGGCGGGCATCGTCCTGACCGGGACGGAGGTCAAGTCGCTCCGCGCCGGCAAGGCCAACATGCGCGATTCCTATGCCGCCGTCGAGAACGGTGAGCTCTGGCTCATCGGGGTGCACATCAGCCCGTACGAGCAGGGCAACATCTTCAACGTCGACCCGCTGCGCAAGCGCAAGCTCCTCGTGCACGCCCGGGAGATATCGCGGTTCTACGGCAAGGTGCGGATCGCCGGCTACACCCTGGTGCCCACCAAGATGTACTTCAAGAACGGCCGCGCCAAGGTGGAGATCGCCCTGGCAAAGGGCAAGACCACCTACGACAAGCGGGAGACCCTGGCCAAGAAGGAAGCCCAGCGCGACATGGAGCGGGCCTTCAGTTCCAGGCAGCGCGGCCGCGAGGAATAGGCCCGCCCTCCGGGGCGCCCGGGCCGTCCGGCGCCCGCCGCAATCCGGAATCCCCTGCATGGGCTATAATAATAGTGCTCAGATAGTGCGGAGTCAGGTCCGTGCTGAGTGCGTTCCGTGGGGGCGACATGGTTTCGACGGGGCTCATGTCTGAGTTCGGGTAGCGAGCCGAGATCCCGGCCGTTCTCGTTAAACAGGCTGGAAAAAAACAATTGCCAAACCTGAATTGGCTCTGGCCGCTTAGTCTTAACTAGACTAATGCGCCTGTCGCGCCTCACGCGTCTGCCGGTGAGGGTCGCGGCATAAACCAGGCGGACTGACCCCCGGCGAGTGCCGCCGGCGGCGGGGGGACATCAAGGTGGTTGGCCGGACGCACCCAGCTCCTACGGGGGCGCGAGGCGAGAAACGTAGTAGGGGCTACGCTCGTAGAAGCCTGGGCCAGACGGGTTTCGGACCGGGGTTCGATTCCCCGCGCCTCCACCAAGAAGTGGGCGCCGCAGAAGAAAGGTGCGGCGCCGGCCCTCATCGGCAGTCTCTATGTTGTCGATAGTGGTCGATAGATCATCCGAGAGCAAACTACGTCCGCATGTCGTGCAGGTGGCCGCTACGGGAACGACCGTGAGCGGCGCGGGTGGCCGGAAGGCCGGCCGTTGAGGTCCTGCACGGGAGGTCGAGCAGGTGGTTAAGCCGACAAGGACCATCTATAAGGTCGAGGGCCCGGAACCGGGCGATGGGCCGCTGCCTGCAGTCTTCGCGGACGAGCTCGATCGGCCGCCCGCAGGGCGCGCCGCCGGCGGTCTCATGGCGAAGGTGGTCGCCATCAAGAACAATCGCCTGTTCTGGGCCATCCTGGGCGTCGCCGTGCTCGTGATCGTCATGATCATAGCCATCGCCGCACTGGGTGCAGCGGAGAGTCCCGCCGAAGGCACCATGACCAACGCAGGCACCATCGCACCGTTCGTGGACGTCGAACTGCCCACGAGCACCGAGTCCATCACGACCTCCACCACCGTGGTCGACGAGACGCCGTCCACCGACTCCTCGGGGTCGACGCTGCCGACGTCTCCCGCGACTACCGGAAGCACCATCTACACCAGGGCGATACAGCCGTATCGCCTCGTCATGCCCACCATCGATGTGGATGCGAAGATCGTGGAGGTCGGCATCGACAGGGCCGGGGGGATGGAGGTACCGGCGGTGGGCAAGGTCGGATGGTACAAGTTCGGGCCGCTGCCCGGGGCCTCCGGCCCGTCTGTCCTGGTGTCCCATGTGTCCTGGGACGGGACGAAGGGTGCTTTCTACAGTCTGAAGAAAGTCAAAGCCGGCGACGAGTTCCAGGTCTACAACAGCGATGGGGACTTCGCCACCTTCCAGGTGGACTCCGTGGTCACCATCCTCAAGACCAAGCTGCCCACCGAGGACATCTGGAACAAGACGGACCAGCCGGTCATCCGCCTCATCACCTGCGGGGGCAAATACGACCCCGAGACGAATCACTACCTGTCGAACGTGATCGTCTACGCTCACCTCGTGCAGTGACGCTGGATCCGGCGACGGTTACACCCGAATAGCAATAAACGGGAGGCCACCGACCCGCGTTGTCGACAAGGCCCGGTTGGCATGCACGCTGACGCAAAGATTGCGACAGAAAAAAAATTTTGCCCCTTGCTTTACAATCGGAACACGTCGTATACTAACAACGTGTTCGTCGGTAATGTATTCCGGCGACGGCTCGGGAAGCATTGACCTCCTGAAGGGTAAGTCGGTCACCCGGGGCCTCGAAGCCCCAGCCCTCGGAGCGAGCTAACGGTGAGACCGGCCCGGGAAGCTGTCCCAGGTGTCGGTAATGGTCCGTGGAGGA
>CAIQPS010000012.1 GCA_903873715.1 uncultured Actinomycetes bacterium | reverse complement strand
TGGGCCTCGCACCTGCCGCGCCCGTGTCACCCGATCGCTGCCCGAGTCACCCGATCGCTGCCCGAGTCACCGCCCACGCCCGGCCCATGCCCCCGCCGCGGGAGGAACATCTCCCACATGTTCTCCGGCAGCCCTATGTTTGGTACCGGAATCGACACCGAACCGGCGCGTTTTGCAGGGCGCTTCTGCTCCTGGTGGGCAACGGTTTTCGCGCGCAGCCTGCGACTCGCTGGTCGCCGCGAAACACCTGCATTCGCCGGGCAGCCGGTACCGGATCTGGTACCGACCCTATCCCGTCTCAGAGACCACATCGATGCAGCCTGCGCCGCCCACGGGCGCCGCGGGCCACCCTCATACCATGTGATGTAATATGGCATACGGCGCCAGGATGCGCCGAAAGTCGCAGCGACCCCGGCCGAAGCAGGTGTGACCATGGCCCGCATGACCCGTACGCAGATAACCCTCGAGGAGGATGAGTACTTGTTCTTGAAGGCTGAAGCGGCCGAGACCGGAGCCAGCCTCTCGTCTGTCGTCAGACGGCTCGTCCGCGCCAGGATGAGCGAGACGGTGGAAGCGCCAAGACACGTCTGGGAGCTGGCCGGCATTCTCGAAGGCTGCGCCTACACCCTCGAGGACCACGACACCCTCCTCTACAAGATCCAATGCGAGGAGATGGGCATAGACCCGTGTTCGGAGAACGAGGGATGAAGCGTATCTTCGTCGACACCTCGGGCTGGTTCGAACTGCTGGTGCCTGGCTCCCGTCTCCAGAGCCAGGTCCAGTCTGTAATGCGGACGCCCGAGTGCCGGTTCGTCACAAGCACCCACGTCCTGCACGAACTCGTGCCCCTCATCCTCCGCCAGGGCAGTCACCACATCGCCGCCAGTGCGGTCAGATCCATCCGCACGTCGCCCGAGGTCAGGATCGAGTGCCCGGACGAGGCCGAAGAGGCAAGGATCTGGAGACTGTTCCTGGATCGTCCGGACAAGAGATACTCGCTCACCGACTGCTCGAGCTTCATCATCATGCGCAGGCTCGGCATCACGGAAGCCGTCACCACCGACAACCATTTTCGCCAAGAAGGCTTCACCGTTCTACCCTGACGGCCGCCCGGCAGGGCGCCGCGCGCGGAGCGCCGCACCCCTGCGCAAGTCCCGCGTGATATGGTTCCAGAGACCCTGTCCCCCACCGGTAGACGATGACCCTGAAACCATCGACCTCGGATACGCGCCCTGTCTTCGCCCCCTTCGCGCTCGCGGGACTCACGCTGCGCAACCGGGTGGTGCGGTCCGGGTGTTTCGAGGGACTTTCGCAGGGCGGGGTCGTCACCGATAGGCTCATCGAGCACCACCGGCGCGTGGCGGCCGGCGGCATCGGGATGACCACCCTCTCCTACTGCTCAGTCAGCCAGGACGGGCGCGCCTTCGGCCACGAGTTGTGGATGCGCCCCGAGGTGATGCCCGGTTTGCGGCGGTTCACGGACGCCATCCACGACGAGGGCGCCGCCGCCTCCATCCAGTTGGGACACTGCGGCTTCTTCGCCAGTCCCCGCGTCATCGGCCGGCGGACACTGGGTGCGTCGTCCAAGTTCTGCCTGTTCCGCACCTCCGTCTGCCGGGAGATGTCCCTGGCGGACATAGCCGAGAAGACCACCGACTTCGCCCGCTCGGCCGTCATGGCCCGGGATGCCGGTTTCGACGCCGTGGAGATCCACGCCGGGCACGGCTACCTGCTCAGCCAGTTCCTCTCCCCGTGGACCAACCAGCGCATCGACCGGTACGGCGGCTCGCTCGAGAACCGGATGCGCTTCCCCACCGAGGTCATCGCCGCGGTGCGGGCGGCACTAGGGCCGCGGTTCCCAATCCTCGTGAAGATGAACGTGCGCGACGGCTGGCACGGCGGGCTGGAGATAGACGAGGCGGTGCAGGTCGCCCGGGCGTTCGCGGCTGCGGGGGCCACCGCCCTGGTGCCTTCGTGCGGGTTCACCGCCCGCACCCCGCTGTACATGCTGCGCGGCGGAGTGCCGGTCAGGGAGATGGTCCAGCAACAGGATGGCCTTCTCACCAAGGTGGGGATGGCGCTGTTCGGCCGCATCATGGTGCAGCACTACGGCTACGAACCGCAGTTCCTGCTCGCAGAGGCCCGGCGCATCCGCGACGCGGTCCGCATACCCGTGGCGTACATCGGCGGCGTGGAGTCGCTGGAGCAGATGGAGGCCCTCATAGACGAGGGCTTCGCGTTCCTTCAGGTCGGCCGGGCGACGGTCCGCGACCCCGACTTCGTGGACCACCTTCGATCCGGCGCCGCGGCCGCCACCGACTGCGACCACTGCAACAAGTGTGTGGCGTCGATGAGCCGGGACGGCATCCGTTGCTACTGCGTCGAGGAGACCGCGCTCGAAGGGGTCGCGCTCTGAGCGGCGGCGGGGCAGCCCCGGCGGCGAGTGGCGCGGCGGGCGCCGAATCCCCAGCGCCGGCGGGCGGCACTCCCGCCTGGGCTCTGGTCACCGGCGCCTGCTCCGGCATCGGCTTGGCGATCTCCCGGGAGTTGGCGCAGCGCGGGCATCCCATCGTACTGGTGAGCAACCAAGGGGAGGCACTCCGCTCCGCCGCCGAAGCGCTTCAGGCGGATTTCGGCGTCCAGACCTACACCGTGGCCCTGGATCTCGCCCGCCCCGAATCCGCCGCCCTCCTCCACGACGAGGTCACGCAGCGCGGCATCGCCGTCGACATCCTCGTGAGCAACGCCGGCATCCTGATGTTCGGGGAGGTGGCCACGGCGGACCCGGTCAAGTCCAATACCATCCTCCAGTTGCACGTCGTCACCCCGTCGCTCCTGTGCACCTACTTCGGCGGCGACATGCGGGCCCGCCGCCACGGCTACATCCTGTTCATGTCGAGCATCTCGGCCAACCGGCCGTTCCCGGGCATCGCCCACTACGGCAGCTCGAAGGGGTATCTGCGCAGCTTCGCCACCGCACTCCGTGAGGAATTGCGGCCCTGGGGCGTCAAGGTCACCTGCGTCATGCCGGGCGCCGTCGCCACCAACCTCTACGCCCAGACCAGCACGCCGGTGGAGACCGCGGTGAAGTACAAGGTGATGATGCCGGCGGAGGTGGTGGCCCGCAAAGCCGTAGCCGCGATGTTCAAGGGGAAGGCCAACCTCGTACCCGGAGCGATGTCCAAGGTCAGCAACGCGGCCATGCGCTATACACCCCGGGCGCTCATCCGGCTGTTCCAGGCTCACACGGACTTCTTGCCCCGGCCGGACTGACCAGGACGGGACGGGAGCCGGCGCGCGAAGCCGCGCCGCTGCGGGGGTCTCTAGAGCAGGACCCTCCGGCTCTCGAGGTGCATCGTCACCTTGCGCTTGATGCGCTGAAGAGCGTTGTCCACGGTCTTGGTGTCGTGGCCGACGTGCGCGGCGATGACCTCGTAGGAGTTACCTTCGAGGTAGTACTTGAGCACCCGGGATTCGAGCGGGCTGAGCATCCGGACGAGGCAATCGGTGAGGCTGCCCACCTCTTCGGAACTGATCACCTGGGCCGCCGGATCGCTCGTCCGCCCCGCGGGGATGACGTCGGCCAGCGTCCTGGTGTCGTACTCGGAACTCGCCGGGGTGTGGCTGAAGCTGATGTAGGTGTTCAGCGGCACGTGCTTCTGCCGCGACGCGGTCTTGATGGCCGTGATGATCTGCCGGGTGACACATAGTTCGGCGAAGCTGCGGAAGCTGGTGCTGCGGCCGGGCTCGAAGTCACGCACGGCTTTGTAGAGGCCGATGTAGCCTTCCTGGATGAGATCGTCCCCGTCGCCGCCGGCTATGAAGTACGAATTGGCCTTGAGCCTGACGAAGTGGTGATAGCGGGTGAGCAGGCGCCGGGTGGCCTCCTGATCGTTGGTCTTGGCGAGGGCGACGAGTTCCTCGTCGGTCCACTCGGGAGCGGCCTTCTCGGCTGCCTTCCGTGCGAACATCGCGTTGTCCATGTACCCTCACCCCTCAACTCGTCGTCGCGGGCCAGGGTCGCTCGGGCTATGCTCTGCCTTTCCCCTCGGGCTCGCCGGACAACTCGTCCCTGAGCCTCTTGAGCTTATCGACCGTAGTCGAGTCGACCCTGTCTTCGATCCGATGACTCATTGTAGTGCAATTCTGGGAAATTGCAATCCTTGTTGTTTCCTCTTGCAATTCCGACACGAATTGCCTCGATGAGCGCCGGATCACGTTGGGTCTGAAAATGGTCTTCTGGAGCTGGTAGTCCGACGACACGACCACCGCGTTTTCCCCTGCACTTGCTGCAAAAGCCGCCTTCTCGATGATGCTGTCTGCGGAGTGCGAGAAGGACCCGAAATAGACCTCGACATTGCGAGTTGCACTCTCCTGCTTTTGCAACATCTGGGCATGCGAATCGAACACGATGATGGCCCGGTCGCTCGAGCGGCCCATGAAACTGGCGATGCTGTCCACCATGCGCTTGCGGGCCTCCTCCAGATCGAGGTCGCCCCGGTCGAACGGTGATCCCTGTTCCACCGATGCCGCACTCTCGTCCCGCGTCTTGCCCTGGTGGCCGCGGAAGTCCCCGCCGCCCTTGAGGTGCCGGTGACCGACCATCTGGTGCAGGACGTTGTACCCGTCGATGAGGAAGACGGTCACGCCGCGCCCTCCGGGGCGGCGCCGGTGCCGGCGACCTGTTGAGCGGCGCCTGCGGCGCCCTCCGCGGCCGCGGCGGCCGTGCCGGGCGCCCTTCTCTGCCGCACCGCCTCATAGAGCAGCACCCCGGCGGACACGCTGACGTTGAGCGAATCCACCCTGCCCTGCAGCGGCAGGCTCACCATGACGTCGCACAGGGACTCCACCCGGCGGCCAAGACCCTGCCCCTCCGAGCCCATCACGAAGATGGTGGGATAGCGGTAGTCCTGCGCCGTGTACTCCGACGTGGCGTCCGCGGCCGTCCCGTACACCCAGAAACCGGCCTCCTTGGCGGCGCCGAGGAAGTCTGCGAGGTTGCGCACCTGCGCGATGGCCGCATGCTCGGTAGCGCCGGCCGATGCCTTGACCACCGCGGCGGTCACCTCGGCGGCCCGGTGCCGCGGTATCACGACGCCGGCGCCGGCGCCCTCGGCCGTGCGGATTATTGCCCCCAGGTTGTGCGGGTCCTGCACCTCGTCCAGAGCGACGAGGAGGGTGCACTCGGCCAGGATGGCTTCGGGGGTCAGATAGTCGTACGCGTCGACCGCGGCCACGACGCCCTGATGGTCCGGGCTGCCGGCCAAAGCGATGAGTTGCTGCGGGTCGGTGTAGCGGACCTCCGGGAGCGACTTGCCGGCCTCTGCGGCCCAACCGGCGACGGCCTGTTCCAGGTCCTCGCCCGGCGCGCCGGGACCGAGCCAGACGGTGTATACGCGCCGCCGCCCGCGCAGCGCTTCGCGCACCGGGTTGCGGCCGTAGATGAGGGCTGCGCCCGACGGGACCGCGGTGGAGTGTGCGGGGGCGCCCGGCGCCTCGGCGCGGGTGCCGGCTGTGGCGCCCGGCTTCGAACCCGGCCTCGGGGCCGGCCGGCCGCCGGCTTCGCCGCGGCCCGGTTGAGAGGGACCGGTGCCGAACTGGGCGCGGCGCTCCTTCTCGGTCCGCTGACCCGGCCTGCGCCGCTTGTTACCTTGTCCGGATGATCTTGAAGCCATCGGGGACGTCCCGGACTTCGTAGCCTGCCTCGGCTATGGCATCCCGCAGCGCGTCGGACTTGGCGAAGTCGCGCGCCGCGCGAGCTGCGCGCCGCTCTTCGGCCATGGCCACCACTTCCGCGGGGATCTCGTCTTCAGTGCCGGCCACGGCGTCGAGGCCCAGCACGTGGATCACGCCGGTCAGTTCGGTCCGTACGGCAGCCGCTCCCGCGGCGCTCAGTTCGCCGGCGGCCAGGGCCGCGTTGACCTCCCGGGCGACGCCGAACACCTCGGCCAGAGCCGCGGCCGTGTTCAGGTCGTCGGCGAGGGCCTCGTCGAAGGCGGTGTGGCGGGCGGCCAGCTTGTCGAGCACGGCTTGGTCGGCGGCGGTGAGGGCTGCGCCGGCCGGCGCGCCGGCGGCCCGATCGGCGAGTCCGCGGAACACGTTGCGGAGCCGGTCGACCTGCTGTTCGGTCTCCTCGAGGAGGTCTTCACTGAACTCCAGGGGGCTGCGGTAGTGGCTGCCGAGGAAGGCGGCGATGAGCGCTTCCGGGCGGTGCTTGTCCAGGATGCTGCGGAGCGTGCGGATGTTGCCCACGCTCTTGGACATCTTCTCGGAGCTGAGGTTCAGCATCCCGTTGTGCATCCAGAACCGGGCGAACGGCTTGCCGGCCGCCTCGGACTGGGCGATCTCGTTCTCGTGATGCGGGAAGATCAGGTCGCGGCCGCCGCCGTGGATGTCGAACCCGGCGCCCAGATACTTCAGGCTCATGGCCGAGCACTCGATGTGCCATCCCGGCCGGCCCTGACCCCAGGGGCTGTCCCAGGCGGGCTCGCCCGGCTTGGCGCCCTTCCAGAGGGCGAAGTCCAGCGGATCGGCCTTGTCATCCCCCACGTCGATGCGGGCGCCGTGGCGCATCTCCGCCACCTGCTGCTTGGAGAGCTTGCCGTACTCGCCCCAGCTGTCCACGTCGAAGTAGACGTCGGGACCCGCTTGGTAGGCGTGGCCTTCGGCCACCAGACCGGCGATGAGGTCGATGATCTCCTGGATGTGCTCGGTCGCCAGCGGCTCCACATCGGGGCGGCCCAGACCCAGACGGCTGGTGTCCTCCCGGTAGGCGTCGGCGAACTGCTTGGCCACCTCGCGGTAGTCGCGTCCTTCAGCGTTGCCCTTGTTGATGATGCGGTCGTCGATGTCAGTGATGTTCTCGACGAGGGTCACGCGGTAGCCGAGCGACTCGAAGTAGCGCTTGGCCACCATCGAGACCACGTACGGCCGGGCGTTGCCGATGTGCACGTAGTTGTAGACGGTGGGACCGCAGAAGTACATGGTGACGTGGTCGCCATCCCGGGGGACGAAGTCCTTCTTCTCCTGGGTCATCGAATCGTAGAGACGCATCCTGTGCCTTTCTCCGCTACAGGGTCGGGTCGGCGAACCGGGCGGCATACGCCGCGGCCGACTCCAGCCGCTTGAGGATCTTGGTCTTGCCGAGGCCGGCCACCAGGTAGAACAGTTCCGGCCCTTCGCCCCGTGCGCTCAGCGCCACCCGCAGCGGATGATAGACAGCCTTGCCCTTGACGCCCTTCTCCTTGGCCGCTTCCACCAGGCCACGCAGCACCTCACGGGCCTCCGGCACCGGCAGGAACTCGGCGGGCATCTGCTTGAAGTGCTCGATCGCCAGTTCGAAGAGCTGCGAGGACTGCGGCCCTGTGAGGTCCGGCGCGCCGGAACACGTGGCCGGGTCGGCATCCACATGGAAGACCTCGGCGTACTGCGGAGCGTCACTCAGGGTCACCAGGTTGGCCTGGATGGCCTCGGCCACCACTTCCTGCTGCACCGGCGCGAACGCCATGCCGGAATCGGCAAGGTAGGGCGCGACCGCGACGAACAGGTCCTTGGGCGCCATCTCCCGGATGTATAGGCCGTTCAGCCAGTTGAGCTTCTGCAGGTCGAAGATGGCGGGGCTCTTGGACACCCGCTCGATCTCGAACTCCTCCATCAACTCGGCCAGGCTGAACTTCTCCCGCTCGTCCTGTGGATGCCAGCTGATGAGGGCCAGATAGTTCGTGATGGCCGCCGGAAGGTATCCCAGTCCACGGAACTGGGCCACCGAGGTGGCGCCGTGGCGCTTGGAGAGCTTGCTGCCGTCGGGCGCCAGGATCAGTGAGTGATGACCGAACCGCGGCGCAGGCTTGCCGAGCGCCGCGAAGATCATCAGCTGGCGGGCGGTGTTGGTGATGTGGTCCTCGCCCCGGATGACGTCGGTGATCTCCATCCCCGCGTCATCCACGACGACGGCGAAGTTGTAGGAGTAGCCGCCGTCGGTGCGCTTGATGATGAAGTCGCCGATCACATCCGACGAGAAGGTGATGGGCCCGTGGATGAGGTCGGCGAAGTTGACGTCGCCGTCGGGCACTTTGAAGCGGATGGCGGCCTGTTCGCCGCCCGCGAGACGGGCAGCGACCTCGTCCTTGGTCAGGCTGCAGCAGGTGCGGTCGTACTTGGGCATCTTGCCGGCGGCCAGCAGGGCCTCGTTCTTCTGCTCCAGCATCTCCTGCGGGCAGAAGCATGGGTATGCGGCGCCGTCGGCCAAGAGCTTCTGGACGGCGGCCTCATAGATGTCGGAGCGCTCGCTCTGCCGGTAGGGGCCGAAGGGGCCGCCCACGTCCGGGCCCTCGTCGGCCTGCAGCCCTAGCCAGGCCAGGTTCTCGATGATCCCGCGGTCGTGTTCGGTGGTGGACCGCTTCTCGTCGGTGTCCTCGATGCGCAGCACCATGGTGCCCTTGTTGTGCCGGGCATACAGGAAGTTGTACAGCGCGGTGCGGGCGCTGCCGATGTGGAGCGACCCCGTGGGGCTGGGTGCGAAGCGTACGCGAACGTCGGTCATCTCGTTGACACTCTCTTCTATCTCGTCGACCCGTCCCGGGCCGGTTTGTACCACAACGCCGGCTAGCCGGCCCTCTCGAGAAGCGCGACCGCCTGAGCGGCGATGCCTTCCCGCCTGCCTGTGAAGCCCATGCCCTCAGTGGTGGTGCCCCGCAGCCCGACGGCCCCGATGCCGACGCCCAGCGCCGCGGCCAACCTCTGGCGCATCGCGGCCCTGTGGGGCGCGATGCGCGGCTCCTCGCAGACCACCACCGCATCGACGTTGGCGACCCGCCAGCCCCGGTCGCTCACCAGGGTGACGACCGCCTCCAGCAGGTCCATGCTGTCCGCGCCGGCGTAGGCCGGATCGGAGTCGGGGAAGTAGTGGCCTATGTCCTCCAGGCCGGCCGCCCCGAGCAAGGCGTCCATGAGGGCATGCACCAGGACGTCCGCATCACTGTGGCCCAGAAGGCCGTCGTGCTCGCGCAATCTTACCCCGCCCAGCACGAGAGCGCGGTCGGGGACGAAGCGATGGGCGTCGTAGCCAAGGCCTACCCGGAATGCCGGACCGCCTGCCGTGGCGCCCCCGGCCGCCGCCCAGCCCGGCGCTGCCGCGCCCCGCGGGCCGGCGCCGCTATCAGGCGAGGTGGCGCCCTCAGTCACGCCTGCGCTCCGCGAGTATCTGCTCCGCGTGGCGGAGGTCCACCTTGTCGGTGACCTTGAAGTTCTCCGCCGACCCCTTGACCATCAGCACCTGGCCGCCCCGGGCTTCCACCAGCGAGGCGTCGTCGGTGGAGCGCAGCAGTTCGTCCTCGGGCGTCTCGGTGTAGGCGTCGAGCAGGGCCTCCCAGCGGAAGATCTGCGGGGTCTGGGCCCGCCAGATGGTGCGCCGGTCGGGCGTGGAGGTGACGATGCCGTTCGCGTCGACCACTTTGATGGTATCCGTGCTGGGGATGCCGAGCACCGCTCCGGCCAGCCGCTGATCGGCGGCCAGCGCGTCGGCCGTGTGGACGATGTCCTCGCTGGTGACCAGCGGGCGGGCCCCGTCGTGCGTCCCCACCAGGTCCCAGGAGCCGGCCTGCACCAGCGCCGCCAACCCGTTGCGGACGGAGATGGCCCGCTCGTCTCCCCCGGCCACCACTTTCAGCACCTTGGGGATGCGCTCCGCCACCAGTTCCGTCCTGCAGTATTCGACGTCGGCCTCGTTGACCACCACCACCAGGGCGTCCACCGCCGGGCAGTTGCCCAGAACGTCGAGCGTCCGCTGGATCATCGGGATACCGAGGAGCGGCACGTACTGCTTGGGCCTGCCGAGGTCCAAACGGGTGCCGTGTCCGGCACCGGCGACAATCAGCGCGAGAGAGGGCCGGGGAGGCTGCCCACTAGTGGGCATCGGTCCCGTTCCCGTTCTGGGCCATGCGGGTGAAGATCATCTTGCCCGAGGGGTTCTGCAGCACCGAGGTGACCTCGACTTCCACGTCCTCGCCGATGCGCCGGCGCCCGCCCTCGATGACGACCATGGTGCCGTCGTCGAGATAGCCGACGCCCTGCTCTTCTTCTTTACCCTCCCGGGTGACTTTCAGACGCATGCGCTCGCCCGGCATGACCACGGCCTTGAGGGTGTTGGCCAGGTCGTTGACGTTCAGCACCTCGACACCCTGGATCTGCGAGACCTTGTTCAGGTTGTAGTCCGTGGTGACGATGACGCCCTTGATCTCCTTGGCCAGGCGGATGAGCTTGGCGTCCACTTCCGCGATGTTCGGGAAGTCGCGCTCGATGATGCTCACGTGGCTGTGCGCCTCTTGCAGCGCGTGCACGGTGTCGAGGCCGCGCCGGCCCCGGGCCCGGCGGGCCGGGTCGCTGGAGTCGGCGATCGACTGCAGTTCCTCCAGCACGAACGCCGGCACGATGAGGTCGCCCTCCACGAAGCCGGTGGCCACCACGTCGCCCACCCGGCCGTCGATGATCACCGAGGTATCGAGGATCTTCGGGCGGATGAACTGCTTGGCCCCGGGCTGCTGGAGCAGGCCCTTGAGCCCAAAGAGGCGGGCGATGTCGGTGTGGCGTTTGTAGCCCAGATAGGCGAAGAGGTAGCCGCTGATGGCGAAGAGCAGCGGCAGGAAGTAGATGCCGACGATGGGCAGGTCTTTGATGGCCAGGCTGCTCAGCGCCGCGATCGCCAGGCCGACCAGCAGACCGGCGGTGCTGAAGATGAGGCCGCTCGCTGTCACAAGCGAGGTGGCCCGGTCGAGACTTCGCCCCAGGCGGGTGATGGCCCTCCCCAGGATCGACCCGACGAACGCGCCGACTATGGCCCCCACGACGACGGCGATGGTGACCAAGGCCGAGTAGGGCACCGGCCCGTACCCGTCGTGATCGATGAAGGCCTTGCCCAGTTCGTAGGTGAGGACCCCGCCGACGAGCGCGAGCAAGAGGCGTAGTGCGAGTGACATCAGACCTCTCTGATCAGTGGAGCTCGGACTGGTTGGCGCAGATCTCGGCCAGGACGCCGTCGAGGAAGCTCATGGCGTCCTCGAGAGGCAGGCTCTTGGCATACATCAACTCGGAGGCGAGCATGCGCTTGACCTTGCCGAACATCTGCTTCTCCCCCGTGGACAGCCCTTTCTCGGCGTCCCTGAGAGCGAGGTTGCGCACCACGTCGGCCAGCTCCAGCGGGTCGCCGGTGCCGATCTTGTCCCGGTTGTGCTTGATGCGCCGGTTCCAGTTGACCGGCATGTTGGTGGCGTCGTCGCGCAGCACTGCGACGACCTCGGCCACCATGACCTCGGGGATCACCGGGCGGACACCCGCCTGGTCGGACCCCTCCACCGGGAGCTTGATGTTCATGTTGTTGTGCAGGATCTGGATGCTGTAGTAGCACCGGACCGAGCCCTGGAAATCCTGCTCGATGATCTCCATGATCCGCCCCGCGCCATGATGCGGGCATACCACCGTGTCTCCCACTTGGAACATCACGGCGCCATCAACCCCTACGCTCGAGCAGGGTGGTCTCGTAGATGCGGTTCAGCCCGTCCTTGATCTCGCGGGCCCGCGGGAAGCCGACGCCGGGAACGGCGGCCAGCTCGTCCAGCGGAGCTTCGATCAGGTGGTTGAGGTCGCCGAAGTGCCCCACCACGGAGTCGATGACCCACTCGCTCAGTCGGGGGATCTTGTGGAGCAGCCGGAAGCCACGCGGGCGCACGTGCTTCTCGAGGGCCACGTCCTTGCCGAAGCCGAGGGCCTCGGCCACGTAGGCCAGCGACAGCAGTTCGTCCTCGGGCACCGGCCCGAGCGGCGCGTTGACAGATTCGATGCGCGCCGGCGTGGCGTCGGGCAGATAGTCGGCCAGGATGGCGGTACGGTCCTCGCGCACGCCGATCAGCATGTCCTGCAACTGCAGTTCCACCAGCCGGCCTTCGGTGCCCATCTGGATGATGTAGCCCTCGATGAGCTGCACCAGCACGAGCATCATCTCGGCCCGCTGGAGCACGCGCAGCACGTCGTGCAGTGTCACGGCTCCCTGGAACTCAAGCAGCGACAGCGAGGTGGACACCTGGTTCCAGCGGGTGCGGAACCGTTCCAGCGTCTGCAGGCCCTGATCGGCCTTGTTCTGGATGGTCCGGATGGGGTCCATGTAATGGCGGATGTCACCGACGTAGACGGTCACCACGTCGCGGGCGGCCGAGATCGAGATGCAGAGCGTGTCGATCTGCTTGGCCACGCGTTCGGCGGTGCGGTGCCGGGTGCCGGTCTCCTGCGAGGATATCCGGGCATCGGGCATGAGTTGCACGTTGGCGTGAAGGATGCGGCTGCCGTCGGCGTTGAGAAGGACGGCCCCGTCCATCTTGCAGAGCTCATACAGGATCATCGGTTTTACCGGCATGTCCAGGGTGATGCCCCCGGAGATCATCGGGGCGATCTTCTCCTCGTCGGCGAAGACCAGGAGGGCGCCGTGCCGGGATTTCACGATGTTGTCGATGGCATCGCGGAGCAGGGTGCCGGGCGCGATCATCCGCAGCGCTTCTATGAGCCTGTCTTCCTGGATCGCCCGGTTAACCACTGTTTCTCCTCACGGCATCAGCGATATCGATCACCGCTTCTATTTTCATTCCGGACGGCGTAACCCCTGCTTTTGCGGCTTCCTCCGCGTTGCGGCCGGGGACGAGGATGCGCTCGAAACCCCTCCGGGCCGCTTCCTGTATGCGCTTATCACTCTGGAGGGCATACCGGACCTTGCCGGTCAGACTGATCTCGCCGAAGGCCGCCATCCCGCGGCCGGCGTCGCCGTCGCGAAATGCCGAGGCTATAGCAAGAGCCACTGCGAGGTCCGCTGCCGGGTCCTCCAATATGAGCCCTCCTGCTATGTTAACGAAAATGTCGCAATTGGACAGCGGCAACCGCGCCCGGCGGCTCAGAACGGCGGTGATCATGGACAGGCGGTTGCGGTCCACCCCGCGCGCCACCCGCTGGGGCATGGCGAAATTCGTAGGCGCCACCAGCGCCTGCACCTCGGCCAGGAGACAGCGCGAGCCTTCCAGCACCGGTACCACCACCGAACCGGACCGCATATCCCCCTCTTCGAGGAACACCGACGCCGGATCGGGCACCTCGATGAGCCCTTGCTCCGCCATCTGGAACACGCCCACCTCGTTGGTGGAGCCGAAGCGGTTCTTCACCGCCCGCAGGATGCGGAACGGTTGCGCCCGGTCGCCCTCGAACGAGAGGACCGCGTCCACCATGTGCTCGAGCACCCGGGGACCGGCCAACTCGCCGTCTTTGGTGACGTGCCCGACCAGGATGAGGGCGATGCCGTTGGTCTTGGCCGTATGGAGGAGTTGCGCGGTGACCTCACGGATCTGGGCCACCGACCCCGGCGTGGAGCCGATGGCTGACGACCACAGCGTCTGCACCGAGTCGACCACGCACGCCGTCGGCTGCAGCTGCTCCAGGGCGGCTACCACGGCTTCGGTCTGGGTCTCGGTGACGAGGCGGAGCCCGCTACTGCCACCTCCGAGCCGCACACTGCGCAGCTTCACCTGCGACGCCGACTCCTCGCCGGACACCAGCAAGGTGGATACGCCGCGGCCCTCCATGCTGAGCAATGCCTGGAGCAGCAGAGTGCTCTTGCCCACGCCGGGCTCGCCGCCCACCAGCACCACCGAACCGAGCACCAGCCCGCCGCCGAGCACCCGGTTGAACTCACCGAGCCCGGTGTCGATGCGGTCGCCGGTGTCGAAGGTCACCTCGCTCAGAGAAACAGGAACGGGCGCCGCGACTGCGACGCCCGCCCCGTGCCTATCGTTACCTTTGCCGCCTGTGGGCCGCGCAGCGGCCACCGGGGTCAGGTCTTCTTCGATGGTGCCCCACTGCTCGCACTGCGGGCAGTGGCCCAACCAGCCGGGAGACTGGTAGCCGCATTCCCGGCATACGAATGACCGCTTACCGCCCCTCGGCATGTTATGAGGCTGCCGAAGACCGGCGCGCTATTTGGATTCCGACTCTTCGGCGACCATCATGTCCGGCGCGCCGTTGATGACCTCCTGGATGAACAGGTGGTCGTCCTCGCGGTCGAGCAGCACGGTGCTGCCGCGCGGGAACTTGCCGGACAGCACCTGCTCGGCCAGCAGGTCCTCGACGTGGCGCTGGATGGCGCGGCGCAGCGGCCGGGCACCCATCGTCGGGTCGAAGCCGACGTCCACGAGCAACTCTTTCGCCGCCGGGGTGAGCGCCAGACCGATCTCCCGGTCTTTCAACTGCTCTTCCACCCGCGACATCATGAGCGACACGATGTTGCTGATCTCATCCCGATCCAGCTTGTGGAAGACGATGACCTCGTCCACCCGGTTGAGGAACTCAGGGCGGAAGACCTTCTTGAGCTCTCCGGTGACCCGGTCCTTCATCTCGTCGTAGTCGAGACCGCCCTCTTTCACCGGCTCGCCGAAGCCCAGGGTCTGGCCCTTGGAGATGGTGGCGGCTCCGATGTTGGACGTCATGATGATGATGCTGTTCCGGAAGTCCACCGCCCGGCCCTGGGCGTCGGTCAAGCGGCCGTCCTCCAGGATCTGGAGCAGGATGTTGAAGACGTCCGGATGGGCCTTCTCGATCTCGTCGAGCAGCACCACGGAATAGGGACGGCGGCGCACCGACTCGGTGAGCTGGCCGCCTTCGTCGTAACCCACGTAGCCGGGAGGTGAACCCACCAGGCGGCTGACCGCGTGCTTCTCCATGAACTCGGACATGTCCACCTGGATGAGGGCCTGCTCGTCACCGAACAGGAACTCGGCCAGGGTACGGGCGAGCTCGGTCTTGCCGACGCCCGACGGTCCGAGGAAGATGAAGGATCCGGCCGGACGGCGCGGGTCTTTCAGGCCAGCGCGCGAGCGGCGGATGGCCCGGGAAACGGCCTTGACCGGCTCGTCCTGGCCCACCACGCGCTTGTGG
>CAIQPS010000011.1 GCA_903873715.1 uncultured Actinomycetes bacterium | reverse complement strand
TTCCTCACCACCGACTGGCTGGCGGGCTTCGGGCACGCCAACTTCATCGGCGAAGAGATGTACAGCGAGCCGCCGGCCTACGGCAACTACGACAACGAGCTGTTCACCCTCTCCGACGACACCCCGAGCTTCCGCTGGCTCCACGATTCCTTCGGCAGCAACTGGCGCATGACGGAGGTACAGGCGGCTATCGGGCGGATCCAGTTGCAGAAGCTCGACGCCTGGGTCGCCGCCCGGCGCGCCAACGCCGATGTCCTCGGCGCGGGGTTGGCGGACCTGCCTGGTCTGCGCGTCCCCGAGCCGGGCCCGGGCATCAGCCCCTCCTACTATCGCTTCTATGCCTACGTGCGCCCGGAGCGCCTTCGCCCCGGCTGGACCCGCGACCGGATCCTCCAGGAGTTCGCCGCCCGGGGAATCCCGGCGTTGAGCGGCTCCTGCTCCGAGATCTACCGCGAGCGGGCGTTCACAGAGGCCGGGTTGGCGCCCGCGGAGCGTCTGCCGGTGGCCCGCGAACTGGGCGAGACGAGCATCGCGTTCCTCACCCATCCCACGCTGAAGCCGCGGACCGTCGAGACCTGGGTGGACGTCGCCCGGGCCGTCATGGCGGAGGCCACGGCGTGAGGCGGGTCCGCGGCCTGAGGCCGGCGCGCTGATGTCCGGCGACGTGGAGTCCCGGCGCGAGACCACACGCTCGGTGGCTACCCGGGTGGCCACCGTCCTGCCGGTGGTGCTGCTGGTGATCGTGTGGGTGGTCTCCGTGTACCGCGGGGGATCGTATGCGGCGTCGAGTTGGCTGCCGTTGGCCGTGCTGGTGGCGTTCGGCGCCGTGGTGGTGGCCGGGTTCAAGGCCTACCCGCGGAGACCGCGGCGGCCGGTGCTCGTGATACTCGGTCTGCTGTTCCTCTACACGGTCTGCGTGGCGCTCTCCACCACGTGGGCGCTCGGCGCGTCGGCGGCGTGGGTGGAGGCGACCCGGGCCGGGTTCTATCTGGTGTTCTTCGCGCTGATGGTGCTGTATCTGACGCAGGCGGAGGGACGGATAGAGGTCCGGCTGCTGCTGGTGGGAGTGGCGCTGCTCTTCGTGATCGTCTCGCTGGTGAGGCTGAGCGCCCCGGCGCTGTCGCTGGACTTCTTCGCGGGGCGCCGGTTCCAGTTCCCGGTGACCTATCCCAACGGCTCGGGCAGCTTCTACCTGCTGCTGGTGTGGCCGCTGCTATGGGTGGCGGCCGGCCCGCGGGACAACCTGGCGGTGCGGGGCGTCGCCCTCGGATGCCTGGCCGCGCTGCTGCAGATGGCCTTCCTCACCGAGTCGCGCGGAGCGGCGGCGGCGCTGGTGCTGAGCGGCCTCTTCTACTTCGTCGTCACTCCGGGACGGCTGCGCAGCTTCCTGTCCCTGGCCGTACCGGTGATCATGCTCGGGGCCGCGTGGGGCCCCCTCTCCACGTACTATTCTCTCGGGGCCGAGAAGGTCAACCCGGCGCTGGCTCCGGCGTGGATAGGAGCCTCGTTCGTGGTCTCGGCCGTCGCGGGGGCGGTCATCGCCTTCCTGGATGGGCGGCTGCCGATAGGCCGGCGGGTCCGCACGATCGCCTCGGCGGCAGTGCTCGCCGCGCTTATTGCCGGTGCGGCGGTGGGGACCGTGGCTCTGCAGGCGCGCGTGGGTGACCTGGGCGCGTACGTGCGGACGGCGGCCTCCAACCTCGTCCGCGCCGAGGACGACGCCGGGAACGCCGGCATAGCGGGCAGCCGCTTCGGCCTCGTGGGCGGAGGAGGCCGCGGCTACTTCTGGTCGACGGCCTGGAAAGGCTTCGAGGACGCACCGGTCGCCGGGAACGGGGCGGGCAGCTATCCCTACGTCAACGAGCTCTACCGGACGAAGGCCAACCTGGACGCGCGGCAGGCCCATTCCATCGAGTTCGACCAGCTCAGCGACACCGGCATCGTGGGATTCGTGCTGTTCTCCGCGGCGTTCATCGGGGGGATGGCCGTGTGCCTGACGCCGAGGTCCCGGTCGTTGTGGGCGTTCGCCCGCCGGCGCCGGCCGTGGTTCGTGGACCTCAAGGCTTCCGAGGAGCACCCGCACCCGCGTGGCGCCCGGGACGCCTGGGTGGTGGCGCTGCTGGCGGGTGGGATCCTGTGGATCGTCCACGCGTCGGTGGACTGGCTGTGGCACATCCCGGGGGTCACTCTCGGGGCTCTCTTCCTGCTCGCCTGGGCGCTCACCGCGGCCACCACCCCGCATCGCAAGACCAAGCGGCGGCGCAGCCCGGTGCTCTCCTGGGGGTTCCGGGTGGGCCTGGGCGTCACGGCCGTCGGGGCCGTGGTGTTCGCCGGACTGCCCTATGTCTCCGCGCAGTACGGCAGCGCGGCGTATGGCAGCGCGAGCACCGTGGCCGGGGTTGAACGGACGGCCACCGCGCACGCGCTCTTCCCGCTGTCCCCCGACCCGTTCTGGATCCGCGCCGACCTGTACCGGTCGGCGGCTGAGACGGCGGCGGCCGGGACTGCGGCCGGGCAGGCGGCGGCCGGCGACGGCAAGGCCCGGGCGGCCACCCAGACGCGGCAGTATCTGGCCCTCGCGGCGGCCGCCGAGGAAAGGGCCGCCGAGGAGGACGTCTACTCGTCGCTCGCGCATGCGCGGACGGCGCTCGCGATCCTCGACCTGCTGGCTGTCCGCGACCCGTCAGCCGCCGTCGGCGACCGCGCCCAGCGATGGGCCGCCCTCGGGCTGCCCCGGCCGGCAGTGCCAGAGACCGTGCCGGAGCAGGGCGCCGGAGGTCTCGAAGAGAGCCGCCTCGCGGCCGACATGCTCGCTCTCACCGACGCGCAACTCCTGGCCCGCGCTCACAGACAGCTGCTGGTGGCTCAGATGCGGAACCCGCTCCAGGCACAGGTGAACGACCTGCTCTCGCGCTTGACAACCGCCCTCGGAGGCACGTAGGTCGCCTGAAGGCGTGACCGGCGCTGCGCGAACGCTGCGCCGGACGACCCTGCCCCATCACCGGTCAGTGGTGTCACTCCAGGGCCATACGATTGTGCGATATCTCGCACAATCGTATGTCGCAGAGGAGGGCCGTCGAGTCGATACGGCCGGCCGCCCGCGGGGCGCCGCTGCGGAGTCGCGCGGCGCCCCCACGGGGGCGGCTCAGCCGTGAGAGAGGGGCTGTCTGGGGCCTGTCCGGACGGGGTGCCGGCCACGGAGCCGATGGATGCCCAGCGCGCCGGCGGCCAGGACGAGGATCCCGGCGAACGCCCAGCCTCCGTACAGCATCCAGTTCTGACCGCCGGGGGCGGCCTGCTGCGAGGCCTCCGGCGCGGCCCAGGGGGACTCCACCTCGGCCTCACCGATGGTCACGGGGCCGGACCACTGCGCCACCTGGCCGGTCTTTCCGTAGCTGAGCCGCACGTCGGTCTGGTAGGCGCCCTGCTTCGGGTCGGCCTTCCATTTGACGGGGTAGTCGGTGCTCGATCCCGGGATCATGTCGCCGACATCGAACGTCTGCTGCATGCCGTCGCTCCCGATGCTGATGGTGCCCTGGCCCTTGGTGGCCCCCGTGCCCGTGTTGGTGATGGGGATCAGCAGGTACACGCCGTCGGAGCGGACATCGGGTCTGACTGCGCCGACGGTCAGTACCGCGGCGGACGGCCCCGGGGTGTTGACGAGGACCGTGAGCACGACCCGCGTCACGGAGGTGATGACCACGCTCGCACCGGTGCCGTCGCCCGAAGAGGACCCGCTCGTGGTGGCCGCTGCCGGTTCCCACATGGCTATCCCCCCGAGATGGAGCCCGCTGCTCACGTCGGAGGGTACGCGCACCGTGAACGGGACTTCCACGCTCGCTCCCGCCGGGATCTCGACGGTATCGGTGGAGAGCCTGATCCATGAGCCGACGGCGAGGGTGTCTTTGTCGCTCTCGCTGTACGTGACGCCGCCGAAGACGCCGGCGAGCCCGTCGCAGGGGGCCAGACGGACCACCTTCGCGGAGCCGGACAGGTTGGTGATGACCACGACCCGGTCCACCGCGGCGCCAGGGTCGCCGTCGAACTTGAAGTAGCCGAGCTCGGCGTTGGGCGAGCCCGGCAACGGCCGGGCGTCGAACCCGGTGACGTCGGCCAGGGCCGGTTGCGCCACGAGAAGGCCGATGACCAGGACAAGCAGCGCGAACGCGACGAGGGTGACGGCTATCGGGCCCCTCTTCGCCTTCGTGCCTGTGGAGGTTCTTGCCGCGGTATCTGCACTTCTCATGAGGTCTACCTCCTGATGTCGATCGAGATGAAGAGCCGGCCTCCCCCGCCCGTGATGCAGGGGAGGCCGGCCATCGGCGGACCTGTGCGCGACTACTACTCGGTCAGAGCGAGGGTGGCCAGCGTGGTGGTGATGGTGCTGGTGTAGGTGCCGCGGTAGGCGTGCGCGGGGACGGCCAGTTTCCAGGCGGAGGCATCCGCCGAGAACCGGTACTTGCCCATGCCCTGGGCGAAGGCGGAGCACGCCACCATGACGACCCCGCTGCTGCCGGTGTCGATGGTCGCGGCCGCGTGCAGCGTGCCGGGCACTGCGGAGCTGGACTCGTCGATCTTGGTTACCGAGAACAGCGGCGCCGTGAGGGAGTTGGTGGCGAGGTCCTTGCCCGCGAGGGTGCCGTTGTCGAACACCGTCGCCTGCATGGTCACGCTCCAGCCGACACCGGTGCCGCGGGCGTCGGTGATGTCGAAGTTGGAGAAGCCGGTGCCCGACAGAGTCTGGGCCGTCCCATCCAGTGTGGTGGAGAAGGTCCCCGCGTCGAGCGCGGCAGCGATTATCAGGCTCCCTCCGGTGACGGTCGCCCCGACGTCGTCAGTCTCGGCGAAAGCCGTCCCGCTCAAGGCCGAGAAAGCGAGCACAGCGGCAGCGCACAACAGCGCTACCCGGCCTCTGCGATGGCCCTTCTTGCGTTTCATACCTACCTCCGATCTCGTGTTTTACCCCCCGATAGGGGAAACCGTGCTGCGTCCCCTATCTTGGAGATAGAGCGTGGCCCCGTCTATGAGTAGGGTCCGCACACGTTCTGGGGAGGCATACCCAGGGTCTCTAGGTATTGCCCCAGTGGAGGCTGAGAGGCGGTATGAGTGCGAGCGGCCTGGCGATCACCCCCCGGGCTGGATGAGGTGCAGCTCCATCCCCTCGACGACCGCCGCGCTGCGGCTGCCGACGTTCAACTTGCGATAGAGCGCCTGGATGTGGTTCTGCACCGTCTTGGTGCTGAGATAGAGGTCGGAGGCGATCTGAGCCGGCGACTTCGCCGTCGCGAGCAGACGCAAGACCTCGAGTTCCCGTTCGGTGATCCTGTGGCGGCGTTGCTCGCTGAGGCCCGCATGGCGGTCGAGCTCCCGGACCTCGTTACCCAGAGTGGTGGCCAAGCATGCTCCCAGGGCGGTGCCTCCCCTGGCGACCAGGTCGATCGCCGCGAAGAGCTCGTCGGGCTCGGTGCACTTGGACATGAACCCTCGCGCACCCGAGGATATGGCGGACAGCACAGCGTCGCAGTCTTCCCGGGCACTGAGCATGATGACCTTGACGTCCTCGCGCCGCTCGTTCAGGCGGCGCACGACCTCCAGGCCCGTGAGATCCGGCATCATGATGTCGAGCAGCATGACGCAGCCGGGGTTGGCGGCGGCACATTCCAAGGCGCCTTCACCGCTCGACGCCTCGGCGGCTATGAGAAAGCCCGCCCCTTCGAGCAGTTGCCGCAGCCCCCGCCGGAACAGACCGTGGTCGTCCGCGATGATGACGCACGCCCGGTCGCTCACGCCGTCTCCCCGGCCTTCCCTTGAAGGTCGACCGAGTCTCCGAACGTGCGGAGCCGCTCGACGCAGTGCCTCGTCTCGTCGAGGATGGCGTCGATGTACTCGTTCAATTCGGGACGTTCGGTGAGTTCGCTGCGCAGAACATGGGCACAGAGGGCGACCACGGCCAGGGACGACTTCAAGTCGTGAGTAAAGTCGTTCACGATCCCGTCCAACTCATGCTGCACCTGTTGAGCCGCAGTGGCGGAAGACTGCACTATCCGGTGCCCTCTCTCTGACGGCCGGCGCATACCGGCTCTCTTTGATGGTGCATCGGCAGGATGGCGTTCGGGCTTTAGTGCGGTTGGACGCAGCCGAGCCCCGAAGTTTGACAACGGCCCATCGGGACGCGTAGGTTGTAGATTACGGAGTGCTACTTTGCGTGATGCGCTGCAAGCGCCATGTGCGCGGAAGGGGAGTCTCGTGAAAAAGGCCGTTCTTCTCGTGGTCGCCGCGGCGGTCTTCCTGCTCGTCCTCGCAGGGACGGCGCTGGCGGCCACGCCGCAGGACATCTACGACGACTATGCCGACAACGGCAAGCTCGACGGCACGTACACCGCGGCCGAACTCGAGGCCTACCTCAACGACGCCACCATCCACCAGTACGGCGATCCCACCATCGTCGCGGGACTGGACCTTCTCATCCAGCAGATGAAAGACCGCCACGAGTTCCCGTTCACCGGGGCTCAGTTGGCGCTCATCGCCATCGTGGCGGTGGTGCTCATAGCGGGCGGTTTCGTCATCCGCAGGGTGACGCGGCACCGGACCTGAGCCGGGGAGCGCCGCCCATGATTGGCCTTTGGAGTACGACCCCCTCAAGGGCCGGACTGCTGCGTCCGATTGCCCGGATGAGGACTTTTCGCCTTGACATGACCCAAACCGAGAGATGACGGTCCAACACTCGCACATAGGGAGCCGGCGATGAGAGTCGCGACATGTCGCATTGTTGACGCGCGGACGGTGGTTCGTCGGCCCGTGTTGTTGCTGCTGTTCGCAGTGGTGCTGGTCGTAGTGGCCCTCGGGCTGGCCTCGCCGGCGGCGGCGGCCGAGTACCTGCACTACCCCGACCAGTACTACTCTCCCTTCACCAGTTCCAGTTGGCCCTCCGATTCAGCCTGGCAACCGATCAGCACCGAGACCGAAGGCCTGGACGGCATCGCCGCGCAGCTCGATTTCGTGGGGAATCCCACCTACCCCGGCATCTACATGTACTCGAACGCGTCCTATGTCTTCTTCAGGGTCCGTGTCGCGTTCGACGGCACGGTCATCAGCAGCACGTTCCACGACTCGGTGTTCGTGATGCTCGAGACCAACGACGACGCCAACCTGTTGCCGGATTTCGCGTTCGCCTGGGACAGCAAGAGCGCCAACATAAGCAAGCACGGCCTAGAGATGACGGTCTACGGCGGGACGGTGAGTACGACCTGGGGGAACATCACGTTCGACGACTACGATGGGAACGGGGCGGACAAGATCCTGACGGGCACCCACCCGGACATCAACGGGTCGGGACAGGGCTACATCCGTACGGTGGACCAGGTGTCGGTCACAAACCCGGCGTGGAACACCAGCGCTACCCACTGCACGTTCATCGATTTCGCCGTTGAATGGTCCTATCTGACCGACACCGGCAAGAGCCCGCGCCTCCCCGGCCCTGGAGCGTGGCGGGTCCAGGTCGGAAGCCGAGCGGACGCCACCGACCACAACGCGCTCACGGGCGACATAGGCCGCGGCGCAAGCCCGAGCAGCACCGTGAAGGACGTGTGGGGCGCCCCCACCAGCGCCACCGTCACCGACTTCAGGACCTCTGTGGTCGACGGCTCGCTCGTGGCCGCCTGGCAGACCAGCGGCGAGACCGGCACGGCCGGATACTTCCTTGAGCGTCTCGACGCCAAGAGCGGCCGATGGGTCACCGTGAACGGCAAGATCGTCCCGGCGGCCGTCGAATCGCCGGCCGGCAGCACGTACGCGGTGGCCGACAAGAAGGCCCCGGTCAGCGGGCCCACCACGTACCGGCTCCGCGAGGTCGAGATGACCGGAGGCGGCAATCTGTACGGGCCCTACACGGTCATGCCCACCACACTCCCGGCCAAGACGGAGCTGGCACGGCAACTGGGGGCCGGCAGCGGCTTCGCGCGGGTCTCCAGGCCCGCCGGAACGGCCGGCGCCGACGCGGCCACCGCGCTCCGGGCGCCCGTCGCCGCGAGTCCGGCCAACTCGCTCTGTATCGAGGTGACCGGACCCGGCCTGTACACGATCAGCGCGGCCGAGGTGGCCAGCGGTCTGGGGATGGACGTCGCGACGGCGAGATCGATGATCGCCGGGGGAAAACTCGCGCTTACCAACAAGGGCAACCCGGTGGCGATGATGACGGCGAGTGAAGGCAGCGCGCTGTACTTCTACGGGCAGGCCCTCGACACGCTCTACACCTCCACCAACGTCTACTGGCTGAAGGCCGGCAAAGCCACCAAGATGGCCAGCGCGAAGGCGGTGGCTCCGTCCGGGAGCATTCGCACGACGTTCGTCGACAAGGCGCATTTCGAGCGCGACCTGCTGGCGCTCGTCTCGCTCTTCTCGGACCCGGAGTCCGACTTCTGGCTCTGGGACTACGTGGTAGCCGGGGATGCCAGCTATGGCTCCAAGTCTTTCACCATCACCGCTCCGGGCGCCCTGCAAGGCGTGGACCTCACCGTCGCGCTCCAGGGGATGTCCACGACGGGAGTGTCCGGCGAGCACCATGCAGTGGTCAAGCTCAACGGGATCGACCTCGGAAGTGTCTCGTGGACGGCCAGCGTGCCCAAGACCGCCACCTTCACCATCCCGGCCGGCCTGTTGGTCCAGGGCACCAATACGGTGCAGGTGGTCGGACTGCTGGACGGAGGCGTGCCCTACAGCCTGTTCGCCGTGGACTCGCTCGACCTCACCTACCAGCGCCAGACCCGGGCCGTCGCGGGGCAGCTACAACTCCGGGAGGCGACTGCCGGGCGAGTGAAGGTCGACGGGCTCTCGGCGGGGACC
Source organism: uncultured Actinomycetes bacterium (assembly GCA_903873715.1). Classification (GTDB taxonomy): domain Bacteria; phylum Actinomycetota; class Thermoleophilia; order RBG-16-64-13; family RBG-16-64-13; genus CAIQPS01. Next base: position 1,020 of record CAIQPS010000011.1, on the reverse strand, counting down.
ATCTGGGTCCTCGACCTCTCGAAGCCGGCCTCCCCGACCATGGTCAAGGCGACCTCCAGCGGGACCGCGGCAGCGGGCCAATGGGTGGTGTTCACCACCGCCGCCACCGCCCAGGACTATCTCGTCGCGACCTCCACGGGAGCGCTGCATCCGCAGGCGATCACCCCCACCGCGACCGGGACGCTCAAGAGCGCCGGCAGGGGAGCCGAGTACGTCGTTATCACCGCGCCCGGGCTCCTGGCTTCCGCCCGATCGCTGGCCGACTAACGGACCGGCACGGGCCTGTCCACGGCAGTGGCCACCACCTACGACATCTACAACGAGTTCTCGTACGGCATCGTGGACCCGCACGCCATCCAGAGCTTCATCCGCTACGCATCGGCCAACTGGAACCCGGCGCCGCGGTTCGTGGTGCTCGCCGGGGACGGCAGCTACGACTGTAAGAACAACCAGGGCTACGGCGACTGTCTCGTGCCGCCGCTCATGCTCGCCACCGAGTACGGGCTGATACCTTCGGACGTCGTGCTCGCCGATGTGAGCGGCTCCGACCTGGTGGCCGACGTGGCCATCGGCCGCATCCCCGCGGGTTCCGCGTCGATGCTCGACGCCTACGTCTCCAAACTCACGGCCTACGAGGCCGACAACGGCACGTGGAGGCAACGCGTGGTCATGGCCGCCGACGACACCGACCCGCTGGCGGGAGACTTCCCCGCCGACAGCGATCACCTCGCAAGCCTGCTTCCCGACTCGCTCGGCATCCAGAAGCTCTACGTCGGTCCGATGACCGCCGCGGCAGTCCGCGCGGGCATCCTGGCCGACCTCACCGGGGCCCAGGGCTCGTTGGTCCTCAACTACGTCGGCCACGCCAACATTCTGTCGCTCGCCTCGGAAGGCCTCCTCTCCACCAGCGACTCCGGTAGCTGGACCAATGGGTCCCGTCTGCCGGTGTTCACCGCATTCACCTGCGCGGCCGGTCAGTACGGCATGCCGGGGTGGAGCGGGCTGGGCGAGACCCTGGTG
>CAIQPS010000010.1 GCA_903873715.1 uncultured Actinomycetes bacterium | reverse complement strand
GCCTCCACGGGCATCCCTTCTCCTGGAGGTGCCGCTCGAAGTCGTCGCGGAACAGCGCCAACCCGCTCTCGAGCGGCTCCATCGCGCCCGGGGCGAGGTCGCAGAAGGTGTGGTCGGGCTTCAACTTACCCGTGTGCCACTTCAGGATGTCGAGGTCCTCACGGGTACCCCGCCCCTCTTCGATGGCATCGAGAGACTCCTCCACCCAGTGCAGCCCCTGCCAGCAGGGCGTGCACCAACCGCAGGATTCCTGGGCGTAGAAGTGCTCCAGGTTGCGCAGCATGCCCACCGGGCAGGTCTGGTCGTCCAGGATTATCAAGGTACCGGTGCCGAGCCGGCTGCCGGCCTCACGGAGGGACGCGTCGTCCATGCGGGTGTGGAAGTGGGTGGCCGGCACGAAACCGGTGGAGCCGCCGCCCGGCAGCGCAGCCCGGGCGCGAAGACCCAGCCGCATGCCCCCGGCGTGCTCCTCCACCAGGTCTTCGATGGTGGTCCCCATCGGCAGTTCCCAGGCCCCGGGGCGCTTCACCCGGCCGCTCACCGTGTAGATCTTCATGCCGCCCTCGCCGGACAGCCCCAGGTCCTTGAACCATTGCGCCCCGCTCCCGATGATCGCGGGGACGTAGGCGAGGGTCTCCACGTTGTTCACCACGGTGGGCTTGCTCCACAGACCGGAGCTGGTCTGGTGCGGAGGCTTGTGCCGCGGTGTCGGCCGCTCGCCTTCGAGGGCGTTCAGCATCGCCGAGCCTTCCCCGCAGATGTACCGTCCGGCGCTGACGTGCAGGCGCAGGTCCAGATCGAAGCCCGATCCCAAGATCCGCTCGCCCAGATAGCCGGAGTCGTACGCCTCCGCGATGGCCCGGCGCATCATGTCGGCGGTCCGCGCGTACTCCGCCCTTATGAAGAAATACGCGGTCCGCGCCCGGATGGCGTATGAAGCCAACATCATCCCCTCGAGCAGATGGTGGGGGCTCCCTTCCATGATGAAGCGGTCCTTGAAGGCCCCCGGCTCGGTCTCGTCGGCGTTCGCCACCAGGAAGCGCGGCCCTGAATACTCGTCGCTCACATCGACGAAGCCCCACTTGCGCCCCGCCGGGAAACCCGCCCCGCCCCGGCCGGTCAACCCCGAATCCAGGACCTCCTTGGTGACGTCCTGGGGCGCCATCCCATCCAGGGCCTTGCGCAGCGCCTGGTATCCGCCGAACGACTCGTACTCGCGCAGGCTGAGCGGCGCCTTGTCGGCCCGGAAGTGAGCGGTTATCGGCTTCTCGGTGGTCATGCGGCGTCCACTCGACGGGCGGTCATGGGTAGAGGGCCAGTATGCCGGCCAGGTCGTCGGGGCTCACGGGGCCGTGCAACTGCCAGTCGACGAGCATCGCGGGAGACTGGTCGCAGGCCCCCAGGCAGACGACCGGCAGGAGCGTGAAGCGCCCGTCCGCCGTGGTCTCCCCAAGCCCTATGCCCAGCCGCTCTCCGATGTGGGCGACGAGGTCCTCGGCGCCGTCCATCCAGCAGCAGACGCTGTCGCAGACCATGATCACGTGCCGCCCCACCGGCCGGCGGAAGATCATGCTGTAGAAGGTGGCGAGACTCTCGAGATACGACGGCGACAGGTCGAGATAGTCGGCAAGGTCGCGCAGAGAATCGTCGGACACCCAACCGCGCGCGTCCTGTATCACCCGGAGGGCCTCGACGATCGCGGCCGCCCCCGTCTCGTACTGCGAGCGGATCTCGTCGATGCTGCGCTTCTCGAGGTCGGTCAGCATGCGCCGCCTCCCGCCCGGCGGCGGGCCACGCGGAGGCCGCGGCGTCCCGCGCTGTGGCCGCCATCGCAGCCGGGTATGCGCGCCGGCGCCCTCACCGGTCCACGTCTCCCATGACGAAGTCGATGCTGCCCAGGATGGCGATGAGGTCCGGCACCTCGAGCCCCCGGCACAGGAGCGGCAGTGCCTGCAGGTGCGGGAACGACGGGGTGCGGATGCGCGTGCGATACGAGGTCACGTTGCCGTCGCTCACCAGGTAGTAGCCGTAGTCGCCCTTGGACGACTCCGTCGGGCAGATGGCCTCGCCCGGCGGGACGACCGGGCCCCAGCTCACGCCGAGGAAGTGGTCGATGAGCGTCTCGATGTCGTGGAGCATGCGGTCATGCGACGGCGGGGCCGCCAGGGGCTGCTCGGACTTGTGGGGGCCGGACGGCATCTGGTCTACGCACTGGCGGATGATCCGCAGGCTCTGCCGGATCTCCTCCACGCGGACCGCCACCCGGCCGTAGCAGTCACCCCGAGCGGCCGTGGGTATGTCGAACTCGAACCGGTCGTAGCCGGAATAGGGACGCTTCTTGCGGAGGTCCCACTCGAAGCCACAGGCGCGGAGGTTGGGACCGGTGATACCCCGGTCGATGGCGGTGTCCTTGTCGATCTCGCCGATGCCGACGGTCCTGGCCTTGACCACCCGGCTCTGCATCACCAGACGGTCGTACTCCCTGAGGCGGGGCGGCAGATAGTCGAGGAAGTCCCGGACCATCTGCTCCCAGCCCGCGGGCAGGTCCTGCGACACTCCCCCGATACGGAACCAGCTGGGGTGCATCCTTCCGCCGGTGATGGCCTCGATGATGGCCATCAGCCGCTCGCGGTCCTCGAAGGTGTAGAACACCGGGGTCATCGCCCCGAGGTCCTGAGCGAAGGTGCCGTAGAAGACCAGGTGGCTGGAGATCCGGAAGAGCTCGGCCAGCATCACCCGGATGACCTGCGCCCGCGGCGGCACCTCGGTGCCGGCCAGCCGCTCCACGCTGAGGACGTAGGGCAGGTTGTTGAGCACGCCCCCCAGGTAGTCCACCCGGTCGGTGTACGGGATGTAGGTGTGCCAGGTCTGGCGCTCGCCGATCTTCTCCGCACCGCGATGGTGGAAACCGATGTCGGGGACGGCGTCGACGATGAGCTCGTCGCGCAGCGTCAGGATGATGCGGACGGGGCCGTGGGTGCCCGGGTGCTGCGGCCCGACATTGAGCACGACCGTGCGCGCGTCCTGCGCAGGATCGGCCTCCAGCGCCTCCTGGTACAGCAGGTCGTCGTCCGGCGGGAGTTGGAACGTCCCCATCTCGGTGGCGCGGTCGGGGTGGTCCTTGCGGAGCGGATGGCCCTCCCACCAGGGCGGCATGAGGATGCGCCGCAGGTCCGGATGACCGTCGACGCCGATGCCGAACATGTCCCACAGTTCGCGCTCGTACCAGTCGGCCGAGGGCCACAGACCGGTGACGGTGGGGACGCTCACGCGGTCCCCCGCGAGCGGCACCTTGAGCCGCACGTCGGCGTTCCGGTCGTAGGACCGCAGGTGGTAGACGACGCTGAAGTCGGCGGCGGGGAGCCCGTCGCGGTTCGCGCGCACCCGCTCGTCCATGCCGGCCAGGTCGTACAGGGTGCGGAACGGCCCGTCCACGCCGCGCTCTAGGTGGCGCAGCACCGGTACCAGCGCCTCCCGGCCTATCCAGGCGGTCGGGATGCCGTCCTTGGTCTCCTGGCGGACGAAGTCGACCCCTGGGAACTGCTGCTCGAGCTCGGTGAGGATACCGGTCACGGCGCCGGTGCCCGCGGCTCCGGCGCCCGCAGCGTGGGTCGCGCCGCCGGCGGCGGCGCTGAGAGTCAGGCCCATGTCTTCGCGCCCCTCCACCGCTACACCGTGTCCGGGGGCCGGAGGAAGGTCTCGGCCCGCCGCTCCGGAGCAAGCAGGTCGCGGCGCGACGGCATCTCGGGCTTGACGACCCCTTGCGGCCCTATCACCCAGGACAGCGGCCGCTGCTCGGCCGCCACCGCCTCCTGGAGGAGCAGCAGGCCCTGCATGAACGTGGTGGGGCTGGGCGGGCAACCCTGCACGTAGAGATCGACGGGCAGGAACGTGTCGACCCCCTGCACCACGCTGTACACGTCGTACATCCCGCCCGAGTTGGCGCACGAGCCCATGGAGATCACCCAGCGGGGCTCCATCATCTGGTCGTAGAGGCGCTTGATGACCGGGGCCATCTTGAGGAACACCGTGCCGGCCACCACCATCACGTCCGCCTCGCGGGGAGACCCGCGCACCACCTCGGAGCCGAAACGGGCCAGGTCGTAGCGCGGCGTCAGACTGGTGGCGAACTCCACGTAGCAGCAGGAGAGGCCGAAGTTGAAGGGCCAGAGCGAGTTGGAGCGGGCCCAGGCCAGCATCTTCTGCATGCTGCCCAGGAGGATGCTCGGGCGGCCGGCGTCGGGCGAGCCCGCGTCGGGATGGCCGCCGGGGCCTGCCGGCGCGGCGCCGCTCATCGCCGGATCGGAATCGCCGGGCCGCCTCACAGCCGCCCCTTGCGAGTCCGTGCCCGCCAATCGAGCGACCCCGATCCCCACAGATACGCGAGCGCCGCGACGAGCAACCCGATGAAGACCGCCATCTCCACGAACCCGCGCCAGCCGACCTCCCGAAGGGTCACGGCCCAGGCGAACAGGAAGACCGCCTCCACGTCGAAGATCACGAAGAACACAGCGATCCGGTAGAACTCCACAGATATCCCGCCGGGCGGCCTCTCCGTAGGTGCTATGCCCGATTCGTATGGCTCCGTCTTCCACCTGGCCGGACGCCTCCCGCCCAGCACGTAGGAAAGGCCCATCAGGCCGGTGACGACCAGCAGCACCAGCCCGATGAAGAGGAGAAAGGGCCAACCGGCCATGCGTTATCCGCGCGGCTCGCGCCGCCGGACACCGGCGAGTGGGGGCACGCAATCGTCCGGGGGAGTCACCGGGACGACCACCGGGTCGATCCAGGGCCCGTCCTTGCCGATGAGCCTCCGCGCCGACGGTGGCCCCCAACTGCCCGGTTCGTACCACTCCACGGGAACCCTGTCTCCAAGGATCGGCTCGACGATGCGCCAGGACGCCTCCACCCCGTCCTCCCGGGCGAAGAGCTCTTGGACGCCGTCCATGGCGTCGGAGAGCAGGCGCTGATACGTCGGCTGTACGTTGGTGGGGGTCGAGGTCACCAGCAGTTCGGCGTCGCGGCCCACCATCCGGTCGCCGGGCACCTTCACCCGCAGACCCAGGGCTATCACGATGTCCGGGCTGATCCGGATCCGCACGTGGCCGGAAGACGTGTCCACCTTCTCCCCGAAGGTCTCCCGCGGGGGCCGGCGGAGCTCGATGAACACCTCGGTGCAGGTGACCGCCATCTGCTTGCCACTCCGGATGTAGACGGGCACCCCCGCCCAGCGCCAGTTGTCGATGGTCAGCTTCATGGCGGCGAAGGTCTCGACCGTGGAATCCTGGGCCACCCCGTCCGCCTGGCGATAGCCTACGTACTGACCCCGCACGAGGTTCTTGGGCTCGAGGGGCCGCACCGCCATCAGCAACCGGGCCTTCTCGTCCCTATACGCATCCGGTATACCGCCTCCGGGCGGGTCCATGGTCACCACAGCGAGCAGTTGGAGCAGGTGGTTCTGGATGACGTCGCGGATGGCGCCCGCTTCCTCGTAGAAGCTGCCCCGCTCCTTGACCCCGAAGTTCTCGGCCATGGTGATCTGGATGCTGCGCACGTGCTCGCGATTCCAGATGGGCTCCAGCAGCGGGTTGGCGAACCGCGTGTACGTGATGTTCTGGACGGGCTCCTTGCCCAGGAAGTGGTCTATGCGGAAGATCGCGTCCTCCGGATAGTGCTTGCGCAGCGTGGTGTTGAGTTCGATGGCGGAACGCAGGTCCCGGCCGAACGGTTTCTCGACCAGCACGCGGGAGTTGAGGCTGCAGCCGGATGCGGCCAGCGACTCGGTCACCACCGGGAAGACGCTCGGCGGGATGGCCATGTAGAAGAGGGGTGAGCCGGTGCCTTCGAGGACATCGCACATCTTCTCGTAGGTCTCGGGAGCGCCGTAGTCGCCGCGGACGTAGTGCAGGTTCTGCGCCAGACGGGCGAAGACCTGTTCGTCGATGCGCATGCCCCGGGCTTCCACCGACTCCCGGGCCCGAGCCGTGAGTTGCTCCTGGGTCCAGTCGGAGCGGGCCACGCCGATGACCGGCACGGAGACGCCCTCGTCGCGGAAGAGCCCGTAGATAGCCGGGAAGATCTCCTTGTGGACCAGGTCCCCGGTGACCCCGAAGACGACGATCGCATCCGACTGCGGGGCTTCCGACCGATACGTGTACATCATCCCCTCGCTATCGCTTCGTGGTTGCGGAACCGGGTCGCGGCCGCCTCGTCCAGCAGCCAGAGCATCCGGCCCGGCTCCGGCCGGATGAGCAAGCCCGGCAGTTCGTGCGGGTCGCCGGCGCCGCTCAAGACTGCGGCGACGGCCCGCGCCTTGGGGGCGCCGCTCACCGTGAAGAGCACGAGCCCCGCCCGGTTGATGAAGGGCGCTGTGAGGGTCACCCTCCAGAGCCGCTCGCCGGTGCCGCTGGTGGCGGCGGCGGTCCCCGGGTCCTCCAGGGCGGCGACCGCCCGGTGATGCTGCTCGTCGAGGGCTTCCGAACCGGGGAACAGCGAAGCGGTGTGACCATTGTCCCCGAGGCCGAGCATCACCAAGTCGATGCCGCCCTCCTCGCCGAAGATCGAGCGCAACAGCTTCCCGTAGTCCCGGGCCGCGCGCTGCGCGGCGGCCTCCTCGGCGGCCCCGGACGGCGCCGCGG
>CAIQPS010000009.1 GCA_903873715.1 uncultured Actinomycetes bacterium | reverse complement strand
TGTGATGGCCGGAATAGCCTCCTACGGAGCGTACATACCCTTCCACCGCCTGCAGCGGGCCGAGATCGCGCGGGCCTGGGGCGCCGGCAAGGCGTCCGGCGAGCGGGCCGTCGCCAGCTACGACGAGGACAGCTTCACCATGGCGGTGGCTGCCGCCCGCGACTGCCTGAAAGGCGTGGACCGCGCCACCGTGGGAGGGGTCTACTTCGCCTCCACCACCGCCCCCTATAAAGAGAAGCAGACCGCTGCGGCCGTGGCCGCGGTGCTGGGTCTGCCCGCCGACGCCGTGACCATGGACTTCTCCGGGTCGCTGCGCTGCGGCACCAACGCCTTCAAGGCGGCCCTGGACGCGGTGGCGGCCGGGTCGGCGTCCAGCATCCTGGTGCTCGCCGCGGACACCCGGCTGGGATACCCGTCGGGGCCGGGCGAGATGAACTTCGGCGACGGGGCCGCGGCGCTGCTCGTGGCCGCGGCCGGGTCTGTCGCCGAGGTGACGAGCTTCGACACCAAGTACTACGAGATCCAGGACGTGTGGCGCAGCGACCGCGACACCTTCGTCCGCTCCGCCGAGGACCGCTTCTCCATGGACGAGGGCTTCGCCGACGTGGTGGCCGCGAGCGTGGCCGAGGTGCTGGGGAAGCACGGCCTGACGCCTGGCGACCTCGCCCGGGTGGCGCTGGGCTCGCCCAACGGCCGCCAGCATGCCGCCTTCGTCAAGAAGCTGAAGTTGGACGACGCGACCCAGGCTGCGGACGCGCTGCACCCCGGAGTGGGCGACACCGGCTGCGCCATGGCGCTCATGAGTCTGGTGGCCGCGCTGGAGAGCGCCGGCCCCGGCCAGAAGGTCCTGCTCGCAAGCTACGGCAACGGGTGCGACGTCGTGCTGCTTAAGACCGGCGATGCGGCCGGCGCGGGCCCCGCCGCCCTCGACCGCCGCGGCATCAAGGGCCATCTCGCGTCCAAGCGGATACTGGCCAACTACAACCACTACCTCCGGTGGCGGGAACTCGTGGAGGTGCAGCCTCCGGCCCGGCCGCCCCTTGAGATCCGCACCCCGTCGCCCGCCGCCCAATGGCGGGAGGTGGCATGGGACATGCGGCTCACCGGCACCCGCTGCACCCGCTGCGGCACCCCCCAATACCCGCCGCAGCGGGTGTGCGTCACCTGCCACGCCAAAGACGAGATGGAGCCGTATGACTTCCAGGACGTGCCGGCGAAGGTCTTCTCCTTCTCGCACGACTGGGTCATGCAGACCCTCGACCCACCGGTCACCGTCACGTTCGTGGATTTTGCGGGCGGCGGCCGCCTCATGTGCGACATGACCGACCGGGACCCGGCGGCCACCCAGGTGGGGTTGCCCCTGGAGATGACGTTCCGCCGTCTCTACTACACGGGCGGCATCTACAACTACTGGTGGAAAGCCCAGCCGGTGCGCGCAGCCGCACCCCAGGCGGCCGCCACGACCGAGGCGGGAGCGTAGCCGTGGAGAGCATCAAAGACAAGGTCGCCATCGTCGGCATGGGCTGCGTCAAGTTCGGTGAGAACTGGGGCCAGAGCCTCGAGGACATGATCATCGACGCGGCTTACGAGGCCTTCGAGGATGCGGGTATCGGCCCCGAGGACATCCAGGCGGCCTGGTGGGGGAGCGTCTTCGCCGGCGAGTCCGGCTCCATCATGTCGACGCCGCTCAAGCTCGCATACATCCCCGTGACCCACGTCGAGAACCAGTGCGCCACCGGGTCGGAGGCCATCCGGGCGGCGGCCTACGCAGTCGCCGCCGGCATCTACGACGTGGTCCTCGCCGTGGGGGCCGAGAAGCTCAAGGACACCGGCTACTCGGGACTTCCGCAGACGCGGCCCGTCGCCACCTGGAGCTACCGCATCACCACCCAGACCCCGGCGGCCGGATTCGCCATGATGGCCACCGGATATTTCGCCAAGTACGGCCTCTCCTTCGAGCAGGGCAAGGAACTGCTCTCCATGATCGCCGTCAAGAACCACCACAACGGGTCGCTCAACCCTAAAGCTCACTTCCAGCGCGAGATAACCATGGAGCAGGCGCTCAAGGCTCCCATGGTGGCCTATCCACTGGGCCTGTACGACTGCTGCGGCGTCTCCGACGGGGCCGCGGCCGCGATCATCACCCGGGCCGACCTGGCCAAGAACTTCCGCGACGACCCCATCTACATAAAGGCGGCGCAGATCTGCCAGGGCGGCCGCGAAGGCTGGCTTTCCCAGATCTACGACCTGGCCCATGTGGAAGAGACCTACCGGGGCGGCATCGCCGCCTACAAGGAAGCGGGCATCACCGATCCCCGCAAGGAGATCAGCATCGCGGAGGTGCACGACTGCTTCTCCATCACCGAGCTGACCATCATGGAGGACCTGCAGTTCAGCCCCCGCGGGAGGGTCGGCGACGACATCAGGGCGGGCACCTTCACCCTCGAGGGCGAGCTGCCGGTGAACACCGACGGCGGCCTCAAATGCTTCGGCCACCCGATCGGGGCCACCGGCCTGCGGATGCTCTACGAGGTCTACAAGCAGCTGCAGGAGAAGGCCGGTCCGCGGCAGGTGAAGGACCCGCGGCTGGGTCTCACGCACAACCAGGGTGGGGAGCCCGGCTCCGCCACGGTGAGCGTCTTGATCGCAGGTAACGAACTGGGCT
>CAIQPS010000008.1 GCA_903873715.1 uncultured Actinomycetes bacterium | reverse complement strand
GGCCGGTGTAGGTGGCCGGGTTCGACCGCGGCGTCCGCCCGATGGGCGACTGGTCGATGTTGATGACCTTGTCCAGCAGTTCGATGCCGTCGATGCCGTCGTGCTCTCCGGGCCGCACAGGCACCCGGTTCACCTGGTTCGACAGGCTGCGGAAGATGATGTCGTTGACCAGCGTGGACTTGCCCGAGCCCGAGACGCCCGTGACGCAGACGAACATCCCGGTGGGGACCTCCACGTCCAGGTCTTTGAGGTTGTGCTCCCGAGCCCCCCGCACGACGAACTGGCTGCGGCGGGTGCGCCGCGTCTCCGGCACCTTGATCTGCCGCACGCCGCTGAGGAACTGCCCCGTCACCGAGCGCGGCTCGGCCAGGATGTCGGCGACCACCCCCTCGGCCACCACTTCTCCCCCGTGCTCGCCCGCACCCGGGCCCATGTCCACGACATGGTCGGCGGAGAGCATCGTCTCCTCGTCGTGCTCCACCACGATCACCGTGTTCCCGATGTCGCGGAGCCGCAGCAAGGCATCGATGAGCTTCCGGTTGTCCCGCTGATGCAGCCCTATGGACGGCTCGTCCAGGATGTACAGCACCCCCACCAGGCTCGACCCGATCTGCGTGGCCAGCCTGATGCGCTGCGCCTCGCCGCCCGAGAGCGACCCGGCGCTCCGGTGCAGGCTCAGGTAGCCGACGCCCACAGTGTCCAGGAAGGTGAGGCGCTCGCGGATCTCCTTGAGGATGCGGCTGCCGATGAGCTTCTCCCGCTGGCTCAGCTCGAGCTCCTGCAGGAAGCGGATGGTGCGCGAGACCGGCATGACGCTCATCTCGTGGATGTTGAGGTCGCCCACCTTCACGGCCAGCGTGGAAGGCCTCAGCCTGGCGCCGTGACAGGCCGGGCACGGCCGGTCGGCCATGAACTCCTCGATCTTCTCGCGCATGTAGTCGGAGTCGGTCTCACGGTAACGGCGCTCGAGGTTGGGGATGACCCCCTCGAACGTGGTCATGTAGCTCCGCTTGAGCCCCGCGCGGTTCACATACGACACGTAGAGACGCTCGCCCCTGGTGCCGTACAGGAAGACGTCGCGCACGTCCTCGGGCAGTTCGGCCCAAGGCTTCGACAGGTCCACCTCGTACCGGTCCGCGATAGCCCGCATTATCTGGTCGTAGTACTTGGAGCTGCTGCCGCTCCAGGGCAGGATGGCGCCCTGCTCCACCGATCGCCTTGGATCGGCGATGACCAGCAGCGGGTCGATCTCCCTCCGGAAGCCCAGGCCCAGACACGTCTCGCAGGCCCCGTGGGGTGAGTTGAACGAGAAGATGCGCGGGGCCATCTCCGGCAGGGACACGCCGTGCTCCGGGCAGGCAAGATTCTCCGAGAAGAGCAGACTGGTGGGGTTGCCGCGGCCCAAGCCGGTGGCGACCGGCTCCTGGTCGTAGACGTCCACCATCAGAAGCCCGTGAGCCTCGCTGAGAGCCGTTTCGACCGAGTCCGAGAGGCGCCGGCGGACGCCCTCCTTCATGACTAGACGGTCCACCACGATGTTGATGTCGTGCCGGATGTTCTTGTCCAGCTCCGGCAGTTCTTCGTCCGTGGTGTACTGCTGTCCGTCGATCTCCAGCCGCGTGAAGCCCTCCTGGCGGACGTGCTCGAGCACGTCCTTGTGCCAGCCCTTCTGGCCACGGACGACCGGGGCCTTCACCACGAAGCGGGTGTCGGGCTCCAACCCCATGATCTGGTCGACGATCTGCTCCTTGCTCTGCCCCTCGATGGGCCGCCCGCAGATCCAGCAGTGCGGATGGCCGATGCGCGCGTAGAGCAGGCGCAGGTAGTCGTACACCTCGGTGACCGTGCCCACGGTGGACCGCGGATTGCGGGAGGTGGTCTTCTGGTCGATGGAGATGGCCGGCGACAGACCCTCGATGGAGTCGACGTCCGGTTTGTTCATCTGCCCCAGGAACTGCCGAGCGTAGGCGGACAGGCTCTCCACATAGCGGCGCTGACCCTCGGCGTAGATGGTGTCGAACGCGAGACTCGACTTGCCCGAACCGGACAGTCCCGTGATGACTATGAACTTGTCACGCGGGAGGGAAAGAGAGACGTCCTTGAGGTTATGCTCCCGGGCCCCCGCGATGATGATGCGATCAGTGCCCATATACCGGCGATTCTAGCAGGTGGCCGGGACGGGGAACGGCATACCTCGAGCGACCTTCGGGGCGGCGGGCGCAGCCGCGCCGCGCCGCCCCTCGGAATGCCTCACGAGACGGTCCTGAAGGCCCTCAGACGGCCTTCTCGAGGATCGTCCGGGTGATGTCGAGGGTGAGGTCCCGCGTCTCGGAGAGCGCGGTCATGCCCTGCGCCTCCAGGCCGGCCAGGACCGTCGGCAACTGGTCGGCCGTGACGCCGTAGCCACTCAGGCGGGTCTTGACGCCGAGGCTCTCGAAGAACTCCCGCGTCTTGGCGATGGCCGCGTCGATCTTTTCCTCGTCGGCGCCCTCGGTGATCCCCCACACCCGCTGGGCATACTGCAGCAACTTCGCGTGCTTCTTGTCGCGCCGCACGTCCATCATCACCGGGAGCACCACCGCGAGGCTCTCCGCGTGATCCAGACCGAACTTGGCCGTCAGTTCGTGGCCGATCATGTGGGTGGCCCAGTCCTGCGGCACCCCGGAGCCGACGATGCCCGACAGGGCGAGCGCGGCGCACCACTCCTGGTTCGCGCGGGCCACGTAGTTCTCAGGCTCCGCCACCGACGTCGGGCCCACCTCGATGAGGGTCTGCAGCACGCCCTCGGCGACGCGGTCCTGGATGAGGGCGCCCACCGGGTAGGTGAGATACAGCTCGATGATGTGCACGAAGGCGTCCACGACGCCGTTGGCGACCTGTTTGGCGGGGAGCGTGAACGACAACTGCGGGTCGAGCACCGAGAACCGCGGGAAGAACAGCGGGGTCATGACCGAGTACTTGGAGCCCTGGTAGCTGATGACCGCAGCGCTGTCCATCTCCGAACCGGTAGCGGGCAGGGTGAGAACCGTGCCGAACGGCACCTGCTTGGCCACCTGACCTGCCGCGGGCCTGCCCGCCTTCACGATGTCCGACGGATCCCCGGCGTAGTGCGCGGCCACGGAGACGAACTTGGTCCCGTCGATGACGGAGCCGCCGCCTACAGCCAGGATGAAGTCGATGTCCTTCTCCCTGACCATCTCGGCAGCCTTCATGAGCGTCTCGTACTGCGGGTTGGGCTCGATGCCGCCGAACTCGTGGACCTCCCTGCCCTCCAGCACCTCGCGGATGTTGTCGATCAGTCCGCTGCGCTTGGCGCTGCCGCCTCCGTAGGTGATCAGCACCCGTGCGCCCTTGGGCACCTCCCCGCCGACCTTGTCGAGGCGGTTCTTGCCGAAGTAGATGCGCGTCGGGTTGTGATAGTTGAAATTGAGCATGGTCTCTCCCTGGTGGCGCTGCAGCGACGAACAGTCGTGCATTGTACTAGCTGCCGGCTCGCATGAGCTCCACCGCCCGGTAGGCTTTGCCCCACTGGTACGGCTGCGGCCGCGCAACAAAAAAGGCTCCTGCTCGGATGAACGAGCAGGAGCCTGCGTTGCCCTCTGGCTACTGCCAGGTGATCGTTAACGCGGCCCCGACCCCTGCGCGGTTGCTGACCACCGCTTTGCTCGGAGTACCGTATGTCGAGTCACTCATCGTGAACGTCCATGTCCCCTTCGCCAGCGCCGTGTGGTCCAGCTTCCAGTAGTAGCCGTTCACGTATTTCGTCGTGATCAGCCCGACGTAGATCGGCTTGGCACCGTTGGTGTCCCAGGTGACCACCAGGGTGTACGTCCCGTTGAGGTTGTCGGTACCGGTGAAACTGGTCACCGTGGGAACGGCCTTGCCGCTGCCGTAGGCCAGAGCAGTACCGGCAAGGGCGAGGACGACGACCACAGCCAGCACAAGCACGAGCAGGGCGAACGATCTCTTGTTCATGGTTCCTCCGAGGGCTCGATGATCTCAGCGGTGGGCCGCGAGGTCACCCCGGTAGAGAGTTCGCTCGCGAAGCCCGACCGATCCTGCGCTCGATCCTACCGACCGAGAGCCCGGGATTCACCCTTGGCCGTACTCGATGGAGTGCCGGTACTTCAGCGCCCGTCGTCCCCTTGCTACCCGCGTCAGCGCGCGGCTGCCATGTGTGCCAGTTGCGTCTTCATCTGACGTATCTTCTCCCGCTGGGCCTCAACCGCGGGATGCCCAGGCTGCTCGACCTTGGTGTGGAAGAGCGCCAGGTTCATCTGTTCGCGCATCACGCGCTTGAGCAGCCTGCCCGCTGCCGGGCCCCGCCGCCGCTTGAACGACCTGACCATGCGCCGCCTGCGCCTGGCGCTGCGGAGCACCTGGAACTCCTCGGCGGTCACCACATCACCGCCGACCTCCTCTGCCATCAAGCGCTCGAACGCCTGAGACTCCCTGCGTCTCGCAAGAGCGCCCATGATCGCCAGCAGCGCCAGGAACGGCAGCCCTTTCACGACAAGCGACAGGATGAACGCTCCGGCCCCGCCCTGTGCCAGCGAGTCGAGCCACGGCGAGTTCCACACGAAGTGCGCCGCCCACGCGGCCAGGATGAACAGAGCGAACACCCCCGCCCTCGTCGCCCACGGCCGCGCTCCCTTGCGCGTGATGAAGTAGGCGAACCCGAATCCCGCCAGCCCCGTGAACAGCATGTGGCTGTAGAGTCCGGCGATGAGCACCCGGACGAAGAACGTCCCCACGACGCCGCCCAGTCCGGCCCCGCCCGATTGGGCCGCCGCGTGCACGAAGTACTGGATGTTCTCCATGACCTGGAAGCCAAGCCCGATCATGGCCCCGTAGACCATCCCGTCCATGAGGCTGTCTATCTCGTTGCGGGCTATGAGGAAGATCATCACCAGCCCGCAACCCTTGTAGAACTCCTCGTCGATGGGCGCTACCAACGCCGCACCCCAGGCGTTCACCTGCTTCTCGGGCAGCACGTGCTGCAGGAAGTCGAGGAAGGCTGAGTTCGCGATCGCGGCGAAAGCCAGGGCCACGACGCCTCCCCACAGCAGGGCGATCACGATGAGCGAGGCCGGCTCGGGCTCGAACTGGTCCATCCGGTAGATGATCACCCCCACCGGGATGGCCACAGCGGCCAGCAGCAGTATGGAAAGGAACCACGCCCCGGGATACGACAGGAAGTAGCTCAACTGCTGCACCCCGACCAGGCCGACCCCGGCGAGCACCAACAGGACGAACAGCCAGTATGCCGGTTGTCTGGTCAGGTTCATCTGGGCACCGACAGACTGGCGAGCATGGCGTCAAGATCGCCCTGCACGCGGGAGAGTTGGCCCGCAGGAGCCACTGCCATCATCACCACGCCGGTGGCGTCGGTCGCGGCCACGACCAGCTCCCCCTCCAGGTCGCTGGAGTCAGAGGTGCCATAGAACAGGATCTTCAGACCGGCCAGACCGCCCCCCACAGTGGTGGACGCCGCCGGGAGCGACCGGAACGATCCGAATTGGTTTTTGGTGCTGCTCAACTGCTCGTCCAGCAACTGCCGGGTATTGCCGCCGTAAGCATCGGCCCCGAAAGCCACCAGGACCCCCGACATCCGGAGGGAGAGAGCGTTCGGTCCGACGTTCCACACGTTCTGCGCCGAGGTCCATCCCTCAGCGGGGGTAACGGTGACCCCCTGCCCCAGCTTCTGCGGGGTCTGCGCGGCGGCACCCGAGGTACCGGTCGAGCCGGACAGCCCCAACACGATGAACAGCCACGCCATCATCACCACGAGGAGGATGACCGGTCCCCGCCAGCGGTGCCCCCTGCTGCCGTCGTCTGCCGGCCGCGGTGGCGCCCCGCGGAGCTTGTAGTAAGGAGATGGATCCATATCGGCCGTGCTGTCTCACCGTCCCCGCGGCCGGATGCCGGACCGCGCGCTCTGGGTCACGCTCTCGCGCTCGACTGCCTGTGCAGGTCGACTTTAATGGCGGACGCCCTCGACAGCAAGGAGATGGCCCCAGGCGCGTGCCGGGAAAAGAAGAAGCCCCCACCCGGTGGAGCGAGTGAGGGCTAGGTGCTATACGCTGAGGCCCGGCGGTGAAGCCGGGCGAGCATCGTCAGATAAGCTGGAACTTCCACACGGCGCTGCTGCCGTACCTGTTGCAGACGTACGCCGAATACGGCACTTCGTTCTGCGCGCAATAGATGACCATGGAGCCCGCGGTCAACTGCGCAGAGGTGGGCTTCCACGATTTGACGCGGTGGGTCTTGGACATGAGGTCGTAGTAGTCGAAGTACACCTCATCGGGTTTGGCCCCCTTGGTGTCCCACATGACCGTGACCTTGTACCCGCCGTACTGAGAGCCGGTGGCGGTCGCTCCCGAGAGAGTGGGAGCAGCTTTGGCGGTGCTATAGGCGAGCGCGCTGCCCGCGATAGCGAACGACAGGACCAGCGCCAGTGCCAAGACCGAGATGATGACGGACCGCTTGTTCACAGCTCCTCCTAGGAAGCCGTCGCCTAGACCCTTCGTGCCCTCGGGCCCCGCTCTACAAGCTTCGCTCCGAGGATGAGAATTGCACTGTCACAAGAATAGACCCGGCGCACCCAGTGATGCACGTGCACCTGTACGCAATAGGAGTACAAAGAAAAGAAAAAGCTCCGGGAATCCCGGAGCTCTCCTTAGGTGGAGGTAAGGGGATTCGAACCCCTGACCTCAACGCTGCCAGCGTCGCGCTCTCCCAACTGAGCTATACCCCCACGGCAAGGCGGCCTCGGATTATAGCGGCTGCCTCGGGGGCGTGCAACCGTCACACGCCCCCTTTTTCAGAAAAAAATCCTGGAGCGAATCCGCGCCCGTGCTACTCCACCGTTTCGACCGGCGCGCGCTTCCACAGCACGTCCAGCCGGTAGAACTCCCGGGCCTCCGGAGTGAACACGTGCACCATGAAGTCAAGGTAGTCGAGCAGGATCCACTCGGCGCCTCCGACCCCCTCCGTGCCGGCGGGCAGGATGTGGTGCTCCTGCTTGAGCTTCAAGGCCACATCGTCCGCGATGCGCTTGGTCAGGCGGGAGTTCCGCCCCGTGGCGATCACCAGGTAGTCGGTATACGTCACCAGTTCCTGCATGTCCAGGATCTTGACGTCCTCACCCTTGACCGCCGACGCAGCCTCCGCGGCCAGGCGGGCCCGGGCGTGGATGGTCTCCATGTCGGCAGGAACGGCGATGTTGTCCTGCCGGTCCCTCTGGACCACGGCCTCTATGATCGATTCAGCGTCTTCCACTCGTCACTCCCACTCGATGGTCGACGGCGGCTTGCTCGAGATGTCGAGCGCCACCCTGTTGACCCCTGGCACTTCGTTGATGATCCTTTGCGAGACCCGCTCCAGCAGGTCGTATGGCAAACGGGCCCAGTCGGCCGTCATGGCGTCATCCGAGGTGACCGCCCGCAGCACGATGGGATAGGCATAGGTGCGCTCGTCCCCCATGACGCCCACGCTGCGAATGGCCGGCAGCACCGCGAAGGACTGCCATATCTGCCGGTAGAGGCCCGCCTTGCGCTCCTCCTCGAGGAAGATCGCATCCGCTTCACGCAGGATGTGCAGCCGCTCCTCGGTGACGTCACCGATGATGCGGATGGCCAGACCGGGGCCGGGGAACGGCTGGCGCCACACGATGTTCTCGGGCAACCCGAGCTCCTCGCCTACGACCCGCGCCTCGTCCTTGAACAGCATCCGCAGCGGTTCGACCAGTTCGAAATCCACGTCGTCGGGAAGGCCGCCCACGTTGTGGTGCGACTTGATCTTGGCGGCCGCCTTCGTGCCCGACTCGATGACGTCGGAATAGAGCGTGCCCTGCACCAGGAAGTCCGCCTTGCCTATCTTGTGCGACTCTTCCTCGAAGACGCGGATGAACTCCTCCCCGATGATCTTGCGCTTGCGCTCGGGGTCTGAGACGCCCGCGAGCTTGCTGAGGAACCGTTCCTGCGCCTGCACGTGCACCAGCGGCACGTGGAAATGCTTGCGGAAGGTATCTTCGACCTCTTTGCCCTCATCCTTGCGCATGAGGCCGTGGTCGACGAAGATGCAGGTCAGCTGGTCGCCGACGGCCTTGTAGGTGAGCAGCGCCGCCACTGCGGAATCCACCCCACCCGACAGCCCACATACCACGCGACCGTCGCCCACCTGCGCCCGGATACGCTTGACCGATTCCTCGATGATGGACATGGGCGTCCACGTCGGAGCGATGTCGCAGACCTTGTACAGGAAGTTCTTGAGGATGTCCTGACCGAACTCGGTGTGCCGCACTTCGGGATGGAACTGCACGCCGTAGAGGCCGCAGGCCGCATCTTCCATGGCTGCGACGGGCATGTTCGGACTGGTGGCCGTGACGGTGAACCCGGCGGGGATCTCCACCACCGAGTCGCCGTGGCTCATCCAGCACGAGAGCTCCGCAGGCACCCCTGTGAAGAGTGGGCCTTGTTGGGTGATGGTCAGCGGCCGGCCCCCATATTCGGCGGCGTCCAGCCGGGCGACTCTGCCACCCCGGAGCTTGGCCATGAGTTGCACGCCGTAGCAGATGCCCAGGACCGGGACCCCCAGGTCGAAGATCGCCGGGTCCGGCATCGGGGCATCCTGCTGGTTGACGCTGCGCGGCCCGCCCGACAGGATGATCCCGGCCGGCTTGCGCGCCTTTATCTGCTCCACCGTCGTATCGAACGGGATGAGCTCCGAATACACGCGGCACTCGCGCACCCGCCTGGCGATCAGCTGGGCATACTGCCCCCCGAAGTCCAGTACCAGGACGGTGTCGACTCCATCGGCCTTGCTATTCAGCGGGCACCTCCTCGATCTGCACCTGTTTAGCCAGTCTCTCCGCATCCGCGGGCAGGAACACGCCCGCCCCGTAACGGATGAGGTTCGCCGCGGCACAGCCCAAGCCGAACCGCAGGCACTCGAGCGGCGTCTCGCCGTCCATAGCCTTGACCGCGTAGCCGCCCACGAGAGCGTCTCCCCATCCCAATGGGGAGAGGGTATCAACTTCCGGCATGGTGCCGATGAACGTGCGGTTGCAGCCGTCTATCTCCAGTTCCGCGACGCAGCCGAAGCGGAAGGTGATGACCACCGACCCCGCCCCCATCTCGCGCATCCGCCTCGCAGCCTGGATGCGGTCGTCCATGCTCGTGAATTCGTACCCGATGACCTTCTCGACCTCCACCAGCTTCGGGAAGATGACGTCGGGCTTGGCCTTGATGCCCAGGCGCAGCGGGTCGGCGAACGTGTAGAAGAACACCTTGACGCCGAGCGGCTTCAGTTTCTGGATCATCCGGGCGTAGCAGTCGTCGGCCAATCCCGGCGGGACGCTACCGGCGAGCACCACGATCTCCACTGCGCGGCCGAGGTAGTCGAGCTTGTCGTACAGAGCCTCGAGTTCCTCAGGTAGGATCTCCGGCCCCTGCTCGTTGATCTCGGTTATCGCGTTGGTGGCCGGGTCGACCACTGCCGTCGAGATGCGCGATTCGCCGGAGACCCGGACGAAATCGCAGAGGATGCCCTCACCGTTGAGGTCCGCCACGATCTGGTCACCCTTGCGTCCGCCCACGAAACCGGTGGCTATGACGGGACGGCCCAGCGCCTTGACGGCCCGGGAGACGTTGATGCCCTTACCCCCGGGCAGGATGACTGTCTCGGTCGCGCGATGGCGCATGCCCGCCTGGAAGTTGGGCACGGTCATGGTGCGGTCGAGGGCTGGGTTGAGCGTGACGGTGAGGATCATGATGTAGACCTTGCTGGTACGGTTTCAGCGCCAAGCTTAGCGCAAGCTCAGCTGAACAGATTGTTTATGAAATAGAGGAGCTTCGACCCCAGGGTGACCTTGTCGAACGACTTCGTCGCCACGAGGTCCACCTTGCCCACCTCGGTGGTGCCGGACTTGATGACCACGTGCCCGTAGACATCCCCGGCCTTGACAGGCAGCTGCAGTTGCCTGTCTATGACGACCTGGGTGGTCAGGGTCTCGTCGGCCGCCAACTGGGTCGAGAAGGACCCGTCGGTGACGAGTTCGAGCTTCCCGTCCTGGTGGTACGGCACCGTGGCCTCGGCGAGCACGGTACCCTTGTCGACGAGCGTCACCGGGCGATACTGGTCGAGGCCGAACTTGAGCAGGGCCGCGCTGTCTGCGAACCGAGCATCGGTGTCCTTGTTGCCCAGGACCACCGCGACCACCTCCCGGCCGTTCCTGGCTCCGGACGACACGAGACAGTAGTCGCCGTTGGGCGTGCTCCCCGTCTTGATGCCGTTCACCCAACTGTACTCTGCGAGCAGTTTGTTGGTGTTCGTCATCTCGAGCGCCGGCCAGCCGGCGATCTTCAGCGTGTACGTCTGCGTGTTGACCAGCTTGCGGAAGGTCTCGTTCTTCATGGCATACCGCGCCAGCAGAGCCATGTCCGAAGCCGTCGAGTAGTGCCCCTCGGCATCCAGCCCGTTGGGCGTCACGAAGTGGGTGTCATTCATGCCCAACTCCGCTGCCTTGGCGTTCATCTTTTCCGCGAAGGCGTTCACGCTACCCGCGTCGTTCTCGGCGAGAGCCACGGCCGCGCCGTTCATGCTGCGCAGCATGAGTGCGTAGAGCAACTCGCGGACGGTGAGCTTGCTGCCCGCGCTCACCCATTTCGCCACCTCCCACGTCCCGGCGGCTTTGGCGGACACCTTGACAGTCGAATCGAGGTCCACGCCGGACTCGAGTATGAGGATGCACGTCATGATCTTGGTCGTGGAGGCCATGGGTCTGCGGGTGGTGGCCTTCTTCGCGTAGAGCACCTTGCCGGTGTCCATCGTCTCCACGATGGCCGACGGGGTCGTGATGAACGGGGCCTCTCCCCCGAACCCGCCCAGGTCCGCGGCGGTCAAAGTGTAGGTCTCGGTGGGCGGAGCGGGCTGCGAAGCCGTGGCTTCCACCGCAAGGGTGGTGGTTGTGGGCGCGGCGAAAGCGACACCCGCCAACACGACCGCGACGACCGCCACTACCACGACAAACAGAAGGAGCGGCAACAGCCGCCCCCGTTCCATGTTCGAGCCCCTCATGGCGCGAGTATAGCCTATACTTCCGGCCCAACGGCGTCTCGATGGGCTGCTCACGACACGGGGAGGTACGGCCATAGGCGAGGTGCTGCGCCAGGTGTGGAGACGCTTGGCCCACAAGCAATGGTTGATCTTCTACCCGCTGGCGCTGGCCGTCATCGACACGTTGGCGTTCCTTGCCGTCTACAGCGCGGCCGGCGGAGAGATCAGATGGAGTGCGTTCTTCGCCGCCAACTACCCTGGAGAGCGCTGGCAGTTCCTCGGAGAGCACTTCATCAGCGGGTTCTCCTTCACCCCCGCTCTCGCCGTCGCGGTCTTCGTGGGGCTGGCCGTGTGCGTCTTCTCTGCGATGCTGCGGGCCCCACTGTTCCGGGCCATAGCGGGCTCGGGTTATCCCCTCTCGCCACGAAGTTGGGAGGAGACCGGACGGCTGTCGCTCTACTACGTGGTCTTCTACCTCGTGCTGGCAGCCCTACCCTTGGCCCTCCCCGCCAATACGGCCCTGCGTCCCGCCGCCGGATGGATAGCCCTGGTGATCAGCCTCTTCCTGGTCTACACGGACTACGTGATCGTATTCGAGGATCTGGCGTTCATCCCCGCCATCCGCCGGAGCGCCCGCCTGCTCGCCCGCCGCTGGCCACCGGCGCTCGTGCTGTTCATCATCTACTTTGCCATCACCCAGGGTCTGGCGAGCCTCTACGCTCGCTACTACGAAGCGGCCTCCGGGGTCTTCCTGCTCATCCCGCTCAGCGAGATCCTGGTGTTCTCGTTCCTCTCGCTGCTGTTCGACCTGCTCTACATCTTCCTGTACGAGCACGTCCGCAACGCCGGCAGGGGTTAGAGCGCCGAGCACACTCCACGGCGACCACCCGGCGCGTCCCGGGCGGTCACGGCTGGATCAGCACGGTGGGCTGGGATCTCGGCGCCGCCGGCGCGGTGTCATAAGTCTTGTGCCCCTGTACGGCGCCGCTCAGAACGAGGCCGCACACCACCGCCGCGCAGATGACGAACACCGCGCCGGGCAGCAGCACTCCACGCAGCCAAGCAGCGGCGTCGAAGTCGTCGTAGCTAGTGTCGTCCCTACGCACGCCCGGCGGCCTGCCAGAGGGCCGATCTCATGGCTTCCGCCTCGTCCCTGGCGGCGTCCAGCCAGTGCTTGTCGGGTGCCTTCTTGTATGCGAACAGGATGGCCCTGGCGGAGTTGACGACCGCTCCGGTGCCGCGCTCGTCGAAGAAGGCGGCGATATCGCCCGCCGTGGCGCCCTGCGCCCCATACCCCGGGATCAAGAAGGGTACCGTGCTCAGTCTCTTGCGCAACTTGGCGCCTTCGGTCGGATGGGTGCCACCGACCACTGCGCCGATGGAGCTGTACCCGCGCTCCCCCACGGCGTCCCGGCCCCAACCCTCCACCAGGTCGGCCACCCGCGCGTAGACGGGCTCGCCCGATTGCAACGCCACGTCCTGCAGCTCCGCGGACGTCGGGTTGGAGGTCTTCACCAGCACGTAGGCACCCTTGCCGGCCTCGCGGCAGCGCTTGAAGAACGGCTCGAGCCCGTCGGTGCCGAAATACGGGTTGACGGTGATGGCGTCGGCGCCCGCGACATCGAGGTGCGCTTGGGCGTAGGCTTCGGCGGTACTGCCGATGTCCCCGCGCTTGACGTCGGCGATAACCAGCAGGCCGTGCTTCTGGGCCATGGACACCACGTCTTCGTACAGAGCGTACCCATAGGTGCCAAGGGCTTCGAAGTAGGCGATCTGAGGCTTCACGGCGCAGGCCACGTCCGCGATGGCCGGCACGATGCGGCATAGGAAATCAGAGTAACAGGCGGCCTTCATCACCCGGTCGGTAGCGTAGTTCTCCGCGGGATGCGCCGCGAGTATCTCAGGGGGCAGCGACCCGTATTCCGGATCCAGGCCCACCACCACGTGCGACCGTTTGCTCTCGATGGCTTCCAGAAGCCTATCGCTGAAATGTCCGTCGGACATGCGCGTCACCTCACTCCGCTCTTGCCGCCTGCCGGCCCAGGCGCCGCCACGCTGAGGCGACGCCTGGGAGAAAAGAAAAGGGCCGCCGAAGCGGCCCTCTGTTCACACTGATGCAGCCCGCGTCACTTGACCGCGTTCTTCAGAGCCGTGCCGGCGCTGAACTTCGGGACCTTGCTGGCCGCGATGGTGATCTTGGCCTTGGTCTGCGGGTTGATGCCCTCGCGGGCGTCACGGGCCTGGACATAGAATTTGCCGAACCCGGTGAACTGCACTTCCTCGCCGGCCTTCAGGGCTTCGGTGATCGCTTCGACAAAAGCGTCGCACACGCCGGCGGCGTCTTTCTTGGTCAGGCCACTCTTGGCGGCGAGCTTATCGACAAACTCAGCCTTGGTCACGTCATCCTCCCTTTCGCTTGCTGAACACTCCCACGATTCACGTTACCAAATCCTTCACGGTACACAAGCACCGTTCAAGGCAAAAACAGTGAAAAAACCCGGGAATCGGCCGAAAGACCGACCTCTTTCAGGGCTTCGGCTTGATGCCCAGTTCCGACGACGTGAAAAGCGGCCGGAGAGTCAGTCCCTTTTCGGCCGCCGCAGCCGTGCCGCCCTCCTCCCGGTCTACCACGCAGTAGAGGTCTTCGACCACCAGACCCGCCTCGCGCAGGGCGTCCGCCGCCATGAGGGCCGCGCCGCCGGACGTCACGATGTCCTCGATGATGGCCACGCGCTCGCCGGGTGCGTAACGGCCTTCGATCTGCTTGGCCGTGCCGTACTCCTTGGACTGCTTGCGCACCAGAAGCAGCGGGATGCCGAGTTCCAGCGAGAGTGCCGCGCCCAGCACGATACCGCCGAGTTCCGGAGCTGCGAGCCGCTGGTAGTCGGCGCCGGCCGCGAGTTCCTCGCGGACGATCGCGGCCAACTCGTACGTGATTCCCCTGAGCACCCGCGGGTCCGTCTCGAAAAGGTACTTGTCCAGGTAGTACTTGCTCCTCTTGCCGGAGCGCAGTACGAAGTCACCTTCGAGATACGCTGCATCCAGAAGCGCTTTCCCCACTGCCTGCTTATCCACTGCCCCTCCTATAGGTCCATGCTGTCGCGGGCCTGTCAAAGCCCCGATACCGTCATCCGCTCCACCGCGACGGAAGGCGTGCACACGCTACCGTACAGCGGGATCCAGCGAGCGTCGCCGCCGAGGTCCACGACGGAACCGAGCAGCGAGAGAAAGTCGGTGGCTACCGTGACCTCGCGGACCGCCCGGCCGAGCGCGCCACCTTCGATGAGCCTGCCTGTCACTCCCACGGAGATGTCACCGCTGACCACGTTTACCCCGGAGTGCAGCCCGGAGACCGCCTCGACGTACAGCCCGGTGCCGACCCGGCCTATCAGGTCGTCGAGCGTCCCTGTGCCCGGCTCCAGGATGAGATTGGTGGCGCCGACTTTGGGCGCCGCGCGGTAGGACCCGCGCTCGGCGTTACCCGTGGAGGAAACCCCTGCTCCGGCCTTTTTGGCCGTATAGGTGCTGTGTAAATACGCACTCAGGACCCCCGCGGTGATGAGTGCCGTACGCCGCCGGGGCACGCCCTCGCCGTCGAACGGGTTGGTCGCCATGCCGGCGGGAGCCAACCCGTCGTCGCTCAGGGTGACGAGCCCCGAACCCACGGTCTGGCCGAGCCGGTCCTGGAAGAGCGAGCGGCCCTTCTGCACGGCGTCGGCGCTCAGCCCTTGGGCCACGTATGAGAGCAGCGCTGCCACCACGTCGGAGGCGAGCACGAGCGAGTAGGTTCCTGTGTCGCATGGCCTGGCGCCCAGGAGGACGGAGGCTTTCTCTCCCGCTTCCCGGCCCGCCGCCTCAGCGTCGAGCG
>CAIQPS010000007.1 GCA_903873715.1 uncultured Actinomycetes bacterium | reverse complement strand
GACAACGACATCAATCCGATGGCGGGCCAGCTTGACCTGATCGTGAACCCGTTCCTCACGGACCCGGATGCGTGGTTCATCATCACGAACGCCAAGGCGGGCGCGACGTTCTACCGTCGCCGCAACGCCGAGATCACCCGTGACAACGAGTTCGACACGGAGATCCTCAAGACGAAGACGACCTCGCGCTTCTCGGTGGGTGTCACCGACTGGCGCTACGGCTACGCTTCGGCTGGCGCGTAAGACCGGCACATACCCGGCAAGGGAAGGGGCATCCGAGAGGGTGCCCCTTTCTCATAGGGGCCTTCCCCGTCCTTGCCCGGTGGGTAGATTGGGGACGGATCAGCAAAGGATCTCTCCATGACCCTCAAGACGCAGTTCTCCGGCCCCGTTGCCACCGGCATCGACAGGGGCAATCTCTCGCTGAGCAACAAGTCCTTCGGGCGGTTCACCGTCTGGACCCCGCTCACGACCCTCCCGGTCACGGCCCAGCCCGTTGCGGTGCTGCCGTTCGACGCGGTCCTGCATGAGATCAACATCTGGAAGACCGGGGCCTTCACGGGCGAGGCGGCCTTCAAGTTCGGCACGGCCACGGGCGGCTCGGACAACCTCGGAAGCGTGTCCATCTCGGGCAACTCGGTCTACCGGGCGTTCGTCAACTCGGCCACGGCCCAGACCACCCTGCCGTTCGCCCACGCGGGCGTTTCGGCCAACCCGACCCCGATCTACTTCTCGACCGGCACGATCTCGGGCACGACGAGCGCACTCGCCTCGGCGGCCTTCGTGGAGGTCATCTACACCCGCATCTCCCTGACTGAGCGCCCGGATCTTGTTGCGGCGCACAAGGGGAATGACACGACCTTTCAGGGGCCGGTTCGGTCTGGCGGCCAGGATGTCGGCATCCCGTCCCGATCCACGGTCGGCAACCTCGTCAGCATCCAGCAGGCGACTGCGGACTCCTCGCCGGTCAGCGGTCAGGTCATCGGGGTGATCCCCTACGGTGGCTACCTCAAGGAGATCAACTTCTACTGCCGCACGGCCCCGGCTGGCGAGGCGACGGTTCGCTTTGCCATCAATGGGGAGACGGACAACCTCGGTAGCGTCTCGGTCTCTGCCGCTGGCGTCTACTCGGTTGCCCTGACCTCTGCCGTCCGCGCCACGGTCCCGCTGGGCATCAACAGCGGCTCGGGCCAGCCGGTCAGGATGTCGGTCCTCGCGGCCTCTGGCTCCGTCGCAGCCCTTCAGGGCATGGGCGAGCTTGTCATGGTCCGCAGGGGCCAGTCGGATGGCTACCCCGGCCCCGGCCAGAAGGAGACGACCTTCCAAGGCCCCATCGCCACGGGCGTCAACCTCGGCTCTTGGGGCAACGCCAAGCCCGAGATCGGGTGGGGCCGGTTCTCCAAGCTTACGACCACGATCCCCTCGACCAACGGTGTGGTTTCCGGCCTCCTCGTCGGCTACCTCCCCATCGGGGCGGCGCTGGTGGAGATCAACTACATCGCTGGCACGGCTGCCGGGGGTGAGGCGACGGTGCGGGCGGGTACGTCCCCCACGGTCTTCACCTCGGACACGCTGGGTGCGGTGTCGGTCTCTGCGGCTGGCATCTACAGCGTGATCTCCTCGACGGCAGTCCGGGCCTTCGATGACTCGGGCGTCAACCGTGCCAAGAGCGGTGCCACCGCGCAGGCCATCTACCTCAACGTGGCGGCTGCCTCGGGTAGCATCGCCACGCTGAGTGCAAACGCGGCGGTTGAGATCGTCTACACCCGCCTCGACCCCTCCACCTACGGAGTCTGACATGGCCCGCCCTAAGCAATGGACCTTCTCCCCGGTCTCCGGGGAAACCACGACGATCTACTGGCCGGTGGACACTTGGGTCTCCACGCAGGAGTACGCCTTCGTGTTCCGCCAGTTGTCGGGAACGGGGTCGTACATGGCCGGTTGCTCGGCTTCGTGGAGCATTGACCGTGTTCTGGCGAATGGCGTTGCCTCCGCGCAGTTCATTCAGGTCTCTGCCTTCTCTGCCGGGTGTTCGTTCACCCACGAAGACCCCGCCTCCTGCTTCCGGCTCACGATCCGCACCAGCGGCGCGGCGACCGTGGACATCATGGCGATGCAGAGCGGTCCTGAGCGGGTGAGCTAATGGGCCGGTGGACGGAGCGCAATCGCTGGCGGCGGGGCCAATGGCTTGTCCGCGACGACGAGAGCGGCTTTGTCCACTACGCCGATCAGGTCGTTCGGCGCTGGGATGGGATGTACGTCCGCAAGGACCAGGATGAGCCGATTGATCCGCAATGGTTCATCACGGCTGAGTCCGACCCGACCAACGTCCCCTTCGTCCGCCCCGACCAACCGGCTGGCCCCGCTTGCAAGACCGGGCCTGCCTACGATGCGGCGAACCAACCGATCAAGAGCTTCCCCGGCTACAACCTCTATGTGGGCAGCAGCATCGGGAGCATGGAGATCGAGTGCAGCTTCATCGTGTTCCCCGACACCGGCCCCTACCCTCCACGGTGACCCATGGCACAGCAGGACAAGGCAACCCTCAAGCAGGCTTTCGAGACCGGAGACGCGCCCACGGGTAGCGACTTCGAGAAC
Organism: uncultured Actinomycetes bacterium; assembly: GCA_903873715.1. Lineage (GTDB taxonomy): Bacteria > Actinomycetota > Thermoleophilia > RBG-16-64-13 > RBG-16-64-13 > CAIQPS01. The sequence goes on along the minus strand of CAIQPS010000007.1, from coordinate 1,286 downwards.
CTCATCGACAGCCAGTTGAACCTTGCCGAGACCACGGCGCAGACGATCAACGGCCCGGTCAACTTCGCGGGTGGCGTGACGTTTGCGGCGGTCTCTGCGGCAACGGTCGGCGGCAGCACGGGAACCTTCGGGACCATAACCGCTTCGGCGGGTACGTTCACCCAGGTCTCGGCCAACGGGATTTTCGGGCTTGCCAAGGCCGAGTGCTACGCCACCGGCACGGGGTTGATCTCCACGACTGCGATCAACTCCTACGTCGTTACCAACGTCGGAACGTCTGCGGAGTTCACCAACCAGTTCACGCACAATGGCTCCGGTCGCCTCACCTACACCGGCTCGCAGACCAAGACCTTCATGTTCGACGTTGACTTCACGGTCAGCGGAGTGACGGCGGTCCAGAACGTCGCGGTGCGCCTCGGCAAGGACGGGACCTCTCTTGCCAAGACCACGATGGAACTGCGGATGGCAGCCTCCTCCGCCCCCTATGCGGGCCATGTTGGCGGCATCGTGACGCTGACGGCAAACTCCTACGTCGAGGTCTACTCGACTGCCACGCTCAACGTGAGCAACATCCTCTTCGAGAAGCTGAACCTACGCGCAAGGGAGGTCTGACATGGCCTCGCCCTACCTCACGATTCTGGAGATCGTGAACGAGGTCTGCGACCGGATGAACATCCGCCGCGTGACCACCACGAACCAGAACGCATTCACGAAGAACTGCATCAACCTCCTCAACGACATCATGGAGGAGATGACGGACTTCGGGACTTGGAACGAGTTGCAGGCGTCGGCCTCGGTGACGATGGTCTGCGGTCAGTCAATCTACACCATCGACACCACGACGCTCGCCACGGCCAAGCAGTTCATCCACTCCATCCAAGAGGTCGCGGTGTCGGGTCGCGTCCCGCCGCTGGAGCCGATCTCGGACAAGAACGAGTTCCGCATGCTCAACCGCGTGAACTCCATCGGCCAGCCGTCGCGCTACATCATCGAAGGCGTGGACACGCTCGGCAATCCCCGCCTCGGCATCTTCCCGCGCCCCGGTGCGAACTACGCTGGCAACGAGGCTTTCGTGAAGTTCCAGGTGCTGCCGCCGAAGTATGTGGCTGGGTCCGATGACGCGGTGGTCGTGCCGTTCCCCGGTCGCGTGGTCATCCTCGGCCTCGTCGCTGCGGCGATCCTTGACGAGAGCGCGGGTGCAGAGACGCGCCAGTATCAGGCAGCGCAGTTGAAGTACCTTGCCGCGCGCAACAATGCCCTTGGACGCCAGACCGCCAAGACGGGCG
>CAIQPS010000006.1 GCA_903873715.1 uncultured Actinomycetes bacterium | reverse complement strand
CGCCGCGGCGCCGCCCTTCCCGGGGCTGCCCGGCTCGCCCGAGCCGGCGCCCGCCGGCGCCCCGGCGAACATCGGGTGGACCTTCTCCGTCGGCACCGGCACGTGATCGAGCAGCGCTTCCCGCGCCGCCCGCTCGTTGCTGCGCGGGTCTGTGATGTCCGCACACCGCTCGTCGCCCCAGAAGACCTCGGTCTGCGGCCAGGGCGTCGCGTCGGAGAACGGCGGCGCGGCCAAAAGCCTGAAGACCGGCTTGGGAGTGGAGCCCCCCGCCAGCGCGATGGTGAAGCGCCCCCGCTCGGCCACCGCCCGCCGGGCCTCCGCGACGATGACCGTCGCGGCGGCGAGGGCCAGCGACTCGTAGTCGGGGAGCACGGCGACGGACGCGCCCGAGGGCGCCGTCTCCACCAACGGGCTCTGAGGCTTCCTCAGAAGCCTATCTCCCATGTCCGGCTCCTTCTCGCATGCGAAGCCGCCCTATTCCGACCATTCGGTGTGGAAGGTGCCCTCCCGGTCGATGCGGCGATACGTGTGCGCGCCGAAGTAGTCGCGCTGCGCCTGGATGAGGTTCGTCGGCAGCCATTCGGCGAGATAGACATCGAGGTAGGAGAGAGCGGTCATGAGGGCCGGCACGGGGATCTGGGCGCCCATCGCGGCCTGCACCGCCGCTGCGAGTGACGGACGTCGCTGCGTTACGGCGCCGCTCAAATCGGTGTCGAGCAGCAGGTTGGCGAGGTGCGGCTGCCGCTCGAACGCGGCGCGGAACTCGCGGAGAAGGGCCGACCGGATGATGCAGCCCCCCCGCCATATGGACGCGACGTCGTGCAGGGCCAGGTCGTAGCCGAAGGCGGTGGAGGCCTGCTGCAGCTGGGCGAAGCCCTGGATGTAGGTGAGGATGGTGGCCGCGTAGAGGGCCTCGCGCACGGTCTGGACGGAGAGGTCCGGGGTGCGCCCGCCCGTTGCGGCGCCGGCGGCGCCGGCGGCGGCACGGGCGGCGGTGCGCTGCTCGAGCAGGCCGGAGAGGTTGCGCATGCTCACCGCGATATCGATGTTCGGCACGGGCACGTGGAGGTCCATGGCGTTCTGGGAGGTCCACATCCCGGTGCCCTTCTGTGCGGCCTCGCCCAGGATGAGGTCTATCAGGGACGCGCCCGTGAGATCGTCCTTGCGCTTGAAGATCGTGGCGGTGATCTCCACCAGATAGGACTCGAGCTCACCCGCCTGCCATTCGGCGAAAGTGGCCGCGATGGCGTCGTTGTCGAGGCCGATGCCCCGCTTGAGCAGGGCGTACGCCTCGGAGATCAGCTGCATGATCCCGTACTCGATGCCGTTGTGGACCATCTTGACGAAGTGCCCCGACGAACCGGGGCCGAGATGGGCGACACAGGGGTCGCCGCCGGCCTTGGCCGCGATGGCCTCGAAGACGGGTCGCACGGCGTCGTAGGCCTGCTTGGGCCCGCCGGGCATCATGCTGGGCCCGCGCCGAGCCCCCGACTCTCCACCCGAGATGCCCACTCCCAGATAATCGATGCCGCGGGCGCCGAGGGCGGCCGCGCGCCGGTCGGTGTCTTTGAAGAACGAGTTGCCGCCGTCCATGACGATGTCGCCCTGCCGCAGGAGCGGGTCGAGACCGCCGAGCACGGCGTCCACGGCCTTGCCGGCATCCACCATCAACATGATCCGCCGCGGCGCCTCGAGCGAAGCGAGCAGTTCCTCGAGGGAGTAGCAGGGTTTGACGTCCTGGCCCGGCTCGAGCGCGGCCGCGAACTCCTCCGTGACGGAGGCCGTCCGGTTGAACGCCGCCACCTTGAACCCGTGGTCCGCCATGTTCAGGACCAGGCTGCTGCCCATGGTCCCCAACCCGATGAGCCCGATGTCGCACAGTCGATCGTTCATCTCCACCTTCTTCGTGCCGGCCGCAGGCCCGGCGCCGTCAATAGCCCTCGTGGGACGTCCCTCGCCGGCCCCTGAAGGTCCGGTACACCGCGGTGAAGCAGACAGCGGCCAATGGTATACCGATTGCCGCCACCACGGCCATCGCCACCAGCGATGCATGCGGCGCCGCGGCACTCGCGATGGTGAGCGCGCGCCCGGCGCCGCCGCGGTCCGGCACGATGTTCGGATACGCCCCCACGGCCCAGATACCCACCAGGCCCACCACTGCCGCGCTCGCGCCGAAGAAGGCGGCCCGGTCCCGTCCGCGCCGCCCGAGCACCAGTTCGACGGCCAGCCCTCCCACGACCAGCGCCACCATCACCCAGCCGAGCGGCCGCCCCGCGAGCGCCCGGGCGTGATCGGTCACGAGCAACGCGGCCAGCAGGGTGGTGAGGGCGAACATGCCCAGCGTCGCCCAGGCGGTCCAGCGGCGCATGCCTCGCGAGAGCGCATGCGCCGGCCCGGAGGTCTTGGCGGCCGCCCACGCGGCTCCCTGGTTGGCGAACACGGCCAGGGCGAACAGCCCGGTGACGATCGCGAACGGGTCGAACAGAGCCCCCGCGCCGCCGGCGAAGTCGCCGTTGGCATCGAGCGGCACCCCTCGGACAAGGTCGCCCGCGATGATCCCCAGGAAGAACCCGGCCAGCACCGACCCGCCGGAGAACGCCAACACCCAGCGCCGGGCGGCCGGCACCTTGAAGTAGTACAGCCCAAGGGCCGCGGAGCGCAGGATGAGGCCGAACAGGACGAGCATGAACAGCAGGTACAGGCCGCTGAGCGCCGCCGCGTACACGGCCGGGAAGACCGCGAACACCAACCCGCCTATGAGGATGAGCCACACCTCATTGCCGTCCCAGAAGGGGCTGATGCTTTCGTGGAGGGCCTCCCGGTGCTCGCGATCCCGGGTGGCGGCGTAGAGGATCCCCACACCGAGGTCGAAGCCGTCCAGGATGGCATAAGCGGCCACAAACAGCGCCACGACCACGAACCAGCCGACTTGCAGCGCAGTCATGACGGCCCTGCGCGGAAGCGGCGGCCGGGCCCCGGCTGGGAGACCTGCTCCGGCCGGGCCGCGGGCGGCTCGGGACCGGCGGCTTCTTCGGCGCCGACAGGCGCCGGCACAGGCCCCTTACGGACGATGCTCCTCACCACGTACAGCCAGGCGACGAACACCCCGCTGTAGATCGCCACCAGGATGGCCAGCGTGGTCGCCACCTCGCCGGTTGAGACCGTGGGCGACACGGCATCGATGGTGCGCAGTCGGCCTTGCACGATCCACGGCTGCCGCCCCATCTCCGTGGTGGCCCAGCCGAGCAGGCAGGTGATCACCGGGAGCGGCATCGCCAGGCGCAGGACCTTGAGATAGGGCAACGAGAACTGGAGCCGTCTTCGCCACAACAGATACAGCCCTATGACCATGATCGCGGCCAGCAGGGTCCCTATCCCGAGCATCAGGTGCCACGTCTGGAACAGCACCTGCGCGTTCGGCCGATCGGCCGGCGGGACGGAGTCGAGCCCTTTGACCACGTGATCGGGATCGAGACCCAGCATCAAGCTGAGTCCGTCGGGGACCTGGATGCTGACCGCGCGCCCGTTCGCGGTGTCCACCCAGCCGTAGATGCTGAGCGGCTGGTGGGACCCGGTCTGATAGATGCCCTCCATGGCGGCCATCTTCATGGGCTGGTCGGCGGTGATCTCGAGCGACTGCCAGTGCCCGATGAACGGCTGGGCCACCGAGGTGATGGTCCCCACGATGAGCGCCGTGACGAGGGCCCGCTTCGCGAAGTCCAGGTGCCGGCGCTTGAGCAGATAGTGTGCCGCCACGCCCGCGGTGATGAACGCCCCGGTCATGAAGGTCGCGTTGACGGTGTGCACGAATCGCGGAGCGAGCGACTTGGTGAAGATCGCCGCCCAGATGTTGGTCAAGACCGCCTGCCCGTTCTCGACGGCGAAGCCGGCAGGGGTGTGCATCCACGAGTTGGCGACGAGGATCCAGAACGCTGAATTGAGCGCCGCGAGGAACACGATCCAGACGCTCGCGTAGTACGCGCGGTTGGAGATGCGGTCCTTGCCGAACAGCACGATCCCCAGGAAGCTCGATTCCACGAAGAAGGAGAGCAGCCCCTCGATGGCCAGCGGCGCCCCGAAGATGTTGCCGACGAAGCGCGAGTACGCCGACCAGTTGGTCCCGAAGGCGAACTCCATCGTCAGCCCGGTGGCCACACCTGCGGCGAACGTGGCGGCGAACATGCGGGTCCAAAGGTCCACGGAAGAACGGTCGGTATCGAGCCCGCTGCGGCGGTAGCGCCGGGCGGCGAGCACCATCATCAACCCGAGACCCATGCTGACGGGCACGAACATGAAGTGGTAGCCGATCGTCAGCGCGAACTGGATCCTGGCGAGTTCGACTGCTGTTGACAAGAACGATGCCTCCCCCGCTCGACAGCCCCTGGTTTCCCCGAAATGCCCAAGGGCTACACCGGCGACTCCGTGTCCAGTGGTGTGCCCCGAAGCCTATCACGCGGTTTGACTTCGACCCCGTGGAGTCATTCAATGGATGGACGCGGTCAGCACCGGCCGCCCACCGGACAAAGGGAGGAACGATGACGGAGCCCAAGCCCCTGCCGACCACGGTCGACGCCAACGGGACGCAGCTGTTCTACGAGATCAAGGGGACGGGGCCGGTGCTCCTCTTCATCCCGGGCGCCGAGGGCGACGCCGAGGAGTACGCCCGTGTGGTGACGCTGTTGCAGGACGACTTCACGGTGCTCTCCTACGACCGCCGCGGCTTCTCCCGCAGCCCCCGCCCCGACGGCTACGCGGGCACGACGGTAGACGAGCAGGCCGATGACGCGGCCGCGCTGCTCAAGGCCACCGGTCTGGCCCCGGCGATGGTGTGGGGGAACAGTTCGGGCGCCATCATCGGCTTGGCGCTGACGCTGCGCCACCCGGAGATGGTCGCCGGCGCCATGCTGCACGAGCCCCCGCTCTTCTCGGGCATGGGGGACTACCACTCGGTGCTCGCATGGCTCAAGCAGGCCACGGCCGACGGCAAGGTCCCGTTCCTGCGCGCCCTCACCGGCGACGAGATCTACAACGGGTTCTCCGAGGGCTACAAGGAGCGCCTGGCCGCCGACCGCACCTGGATAGACCACGAGTTCGACGAGTTCGAGTACTACCGCCCGGCCGACGAGGATCTGGCCCGGGTCTCGACCCCGGTCACGGTGCTCTGCGGCGCCGACAGCCCGCCGTTCTTCATGGAGGCAGCCACCTGGCTGGCCGACCGCTTGGGCGCGGTCGTCAGTGTCATCCCGGGCAACCACGGCGTCCACTACTCCATGCCGGACGAGGTGGCGAAGGCCATCCGCGGCTTCGCGGCGAAGGACTGACGATGGAGAGACGCTCCATCAACCCAGGAGACTGGCAGGACCAGTTCGACTTCTCCCAGGCCATCGAGGTCACGGGCGCCGGACGGGTGGTCTACTGCGCCGGCCAGACGTCCGTGGACGCGCAGGGCGCCACCCTCCACCCCGGCGACATGGTGGCCCAGTTCCACCGCTGTCTCGACAACCTGGAGAACGTCCTCGGCCACGCCGGACTCGGCTTGGGCGACGTGGTGCGGCTCAACTACTACGTCACCGACGTGCCGGCCTTTCTCGAAGCGACTGCCGTCCTGGGCGACCGCCTCAAGGCGGCCGGCTGCAAACCGGCCTCGACCTTGCTGGGCGTCAGCAGGCTCGCCGATCCGGACTGGCTGATAGAGATAGAGGCGACGGCGGTGGGGTGAGCCGGGGGTCTCAGCCCGCCCCAAGTCCGGTGGCGGCACCCAGCAGCGTCATGGAGACTTCCACCAGTTCATCGACCCGGGTCTCGTAGGCGTCGGCTGCGAGGCCGACCGCGCTGAACAGCCAGGGGCTCATAAAGGAGAGGGCGAACATGGCGGCTCCGATGTACGCGCCGACCAGGGCGGGGTCCAGCCGGTGGCCGTCCGGGGCCGCCTGATCCTGCATCCCGGCCAGGCGTTGAGCCATCATGGCGAGAGGGCCCCCCGAGTCCGGGGCACGCCACTTCTCAGGTTCGAGCCCGATGAGCTCCGCCCGGGCGATGAGGGTGAGCGACGTCCTCTTCTCCGTCATGAAGTGGCGGAGCACGCGGCGCATGACGTCCCGGGCGTCGGCCGGATCGTCCGCCGGGTTGGCGAGGAGCATCTCCACTCCGGAGGTCACCTCGGCCCGGACCACTTCCTCCATGAGCCGCTCACGGGTGTTGAAGTAGTAGTGGACGAGGCCGTGCGTCACCCCGGCGGCTTTCGCGATATCGCGGATGCTCACGGCGGTGAAGCCCTTCTCCGCAAAGAGCCGGCGCGCGGCGGCGACGATCTCCGCCTTGGTCCTTTCCGACATACCCCGCGGCGCAGCCACAGTCATCCCTCCCGGCCGATGACACGTTCGTCTGGGGCGAGCAGGTTGCGGACCTTCGTCCCTATGCGAGAAAGTGTCCCACTATCTCCGGAAAGTTGCTGAACCTGAGCGGCGCGTCCTCGACCCGGCCGAAACCGTACTCCACGAAAGCGAAGGTCATGCCGGCCGCCTCGGTCGCCGCGTGGTCCCCCTGCGTGTCCCCGACATACACCGCCCGCTGCAGCCCGTGGGCGGCCGCCAGATCCTGGAGCATCCCCGCTTTCGGCACACCGGACATGCCATAGCAGTCCCAACCGGTGAAATGCTCCTGCAGCCCGCGATGGCGGAAGAACGCCTCCAGGTACCAGCCGGGGCAGTTGCTCACCAGGAACAGGCGATATCGCTCGGCCAGGCGGGGAAGGCCCTCGGCCACGCCGGGGTACAGGTCGCCGGGTATCCGTTCGATGCCGAGGCGCTCCCCCTCCTCCAGGTGATCGAGGGTCGCATGAGGGATGGGCATGAGCCCGGGAAGCAGTCTGGCGGCACATTCCGGGAACGGCCGGCCGGAGACGGAGCGGATGCCCTCGTCGGTGATCCTCTGCGGCAGCCCCATCTCTTCCAGCGCCAGGTTCCATCCAAAGGTGGACGCGGCTGCGGCGTCCCAGAGGGTACCGTCGAGATCGAAGATGAGGGCATCGGGTGAGGTCACGTCGGGTCGCACCGGGCCATTGTACGGCACGGTATGCGGACGGAGGAACGTCAGCCTCTGGTGAGCGTCACGTCCCGGTCGAGCCCGATCCCCCACTTGGGGTAGAGAGAATAGTCTTCAGCCCGAGGCGAGAGGGTGACGTGATGCTTCGAGGCCCAGGCCTCGGCGGCTGCCTCCAGGATGTCGTTGCCGCAGGTGAACAACTCCAGGCTCATGGTGGAGGTGCCGTACTTGTCGAGAGCCTTCTTGATCGTCGCCTCGCTCCCGGGCGCTCCTATAGTGACGTAGAACGTGTAGTCCCGGGCGACGGACTGCAGGTCCTGCTCCGTGAGATCCGCCATCAACCCGGAGACCAGAGCAGGGTCGGAGTGGTACACGGAGCCCAGCACGCGGGCGGCGCCCCAGGCCAGGTTGGCGTCGGCGGCATCCAGGGCGTCCACGAGCAGCGCCACCGAAGAGGTCCCCATGGCCGCCAGCACGTCCTCGGCCCACGCCCGCTCGCCGATGAGCTTCATCAGTTCTCTGGCGGCCGGCTCGCCTATCCTTCCGATGATCTCTTCCAGGGCGTCATCCCGTTCGTCGGCGAATCGGGCCTCGTCCCGGGCTGCGATGAGGAAGGCCGCCCTCTCCGGTCTCACCAGCCAGGTCTGAGCCAGGCTCGGGTCCCTGCCGTATATCTTGAGCAGCACCGACAGCGCCGCGTACCGGGCGCCGCCGACGCCGTCCAGCCGCACCGCCGCGGCGGGCACAGCCGCCGACCCCAACCGGGCCAGGTCCTCTTCGACCCATTCCTCACCGCCCAGCAGATCCGCCAGAGGTCCTACGGCGGCGTCTCCCATCGCCACGAGCGTGTCGTCCACGAGAAGCTCGGCCTCCTCGTCGAGCGTCGGGTCTCCCCGCGCTTCGATCAGACCCTCCACGGCGTCGCCATGACGCGCCAGCGACGACGCGGCCGCCTTCTTGACGGCGATAGCCAGGCTCGTGGTGTCGCTCAAGACGAGGACCCGTATCAGTTGGGCGTGCGCGGCATCGGCGGTCATCGCGCCAAGGGCCTCGACGGCCCCGGTCTTGAGGTCTCGAGAGAACGGGCTCCCGTCGCAGATGAAGTCCCCGACCGCCCGGGCGGACTCGGCATCGTCGATGGCGGCCAGGCAACCGATGGTCTCCCTGAGGGCGACCGATCCCTCCAATGAGATGCGGGAGCCGACCGGGTCCGAGACGGCGGCGATGTACCGGTCGCGCAGTTCGACGAGCCCCAGCCGGGCGGACTGGTTGGTCTTTGCCGCGCTGACCAGGGCATCCGTCGCGGACACGGAGTGAAGCGAGGCCAATTCCCGCGCGGCCTTCTCACGGACATCCGGGTCGGCCGCGGTCTCCAGGGTGCCGACCAGTTCTTGAGCGCCGGGACTTCCGGCAAAGAGCGGCGCGATGCGCACCACAGCCTGCGATTGGATGACGAGCGCGACGACGACGCAGGCGATCACCAGCGCGGTCCTGCGCCTGCCCGGCGGGCGGCTGTAGGCGGGGCGCGACTGGTACGGCGGCATCGGCTGCCAGGGTTGCAGGGGCTGCGGGGGTTGCGGGTATACCACGGGGCCCGCGACCGGCACCGACCGGGTCGGCGCCGCAGGTGCGGCAGGCGTCGCTACAGGCGCCGGCGGCGACGCGATGGGCATCACTGCCGGCGCCTCGGCGGGCGCCGAAGCCGCGGCCGGCGCGGCGGGCATCCCGGCAGGGGCAGCCGGAGAGACGACGGGCACCGCGGCCGGCTCGACCTGGGCGGCCGGCACCGGCGCCGCCACCTTCGCCGCCTTGCCTCGCGGCTTGCGGAAATACAGCCAAGTGCCGACGGTCACCAGCGTCCAGAAGCAGAGCAGGGCTATCACCACCTGAGCACTCGCCTGCTCGAACGCAGCGCCATAGCGGCTGTTCCTGTTCAGGAGGACGTGCCAGAACAGGAACACGGCGACTCCGAAGGTGGATCCCCAGACCCAACGGTTCCACCGGAACAGTTCCCCGCCGTCCATGAAACTGAGAGGGACGAGGCCGAAGACGACCCCTTCCAGACCGCCGATGAATATGGCCACCAGGATCCCCAGCACCGGGCCCGCCCAGGACGCCCCGGCGTCGACCGCCGAACTCACCGGCATCGCCGCGAACCAGGCGGCCAGACTCACGGCCAGCAACGAGCAGGAAGCGAGGAGCACGAGCCTCCCTTTCCTGCGCACGTCGAGCTGCTGCGCGCCGGCGAAGGCGAAGCCGCCCACGAACCCGTACAAGTATCCGGGCGTGAACCCGGAGAGGCGCGAGATGAGGACGCAGACCGCGGCGATGGCCACGGCCGCCGGAAAGATCCTGAGAGAAGCGGGCACCCGGTAGTGACGAGAGGAGGCCAAAGCCTCCAGTCCCTCGTAGGCGTAGGTCACCACGGCGACCGACACGACGAAGGAGGCGAAGATGAGCAGTCCCTCGCGGGAGAACCCGAACCCCGGGTCGAGGAAGGCGTAGATGAGACCCGCCACCAGGACTATCACGACCGGTTCGACCCACCGCCGCACCTTCGCCACCGTCCCGGCGTCGCCAGGCTGTACGGATATCCGGCCGGCGAGCCGCTTCGCCCGCACCAGCCGCTTGCCCAGAGGGAGCAGAGCGGTCTCGATCTGGTGATGGCGCGACTTGACGGTGTTGTTGAACAACGTGGACGTGAGCCCGAAGACCACCGCGAACACCAGGGCAAGAGCGAAGTTCGTCCCGATGACCTGCGGGTCCTTGGATACCTGGGTCGGTAGAGGCACGGACTGGACGAAGACCGGGTTGGGAGACTCCGCAGACGGCGCGGGCGTCACCGGCTCGAGCGTGCCGGGCAGGACGAGGGCGCCGGAGACGTCGGCAGGGTGCATCGTCTCCAACCCGCCATCCCATCGGACGACCGGCACGGAGGCGGTGTCCCAGGAGTTGGTGGCCGCATCGAAGGCCTGCACCTGGGCCACGCCGGGTCCGATCTGCCGCCATGAGGTCACGGCGATGATGGTCCCGTCCTGCCGCACGATCAGGTCGTCGCCCACTGAAGCGAGGAAGGGCCAACTCTGCGCCGCCCCCTCGAGCGCAGCTGCGGTGCGCCACTCGCCGGTGGAGGTGTCGAGCACCCGCCATTCGAACCAGGGTGTCCCCCCGTGCTGGAACGCGAGCTGGGTGAGGACGAACTTCCCGGTGGCCGCGACCCAGGTGGGGCCCCACGAGTAGCTGTCCTGGGTCAACTGAGCTTCGGTGGGGCCGTGCTCTCGGGGGTCGACGGCGCCACCCAAGTACTCCCACGATGAGCCTCCGGCCTTCCACCGGTAGACACCGGTCTTGGAGAGGGTCGGATCGCGCGGCCCGTTGTCCGGGCTCGTCCCATCCCACAGACCCACGTACAGGTAGGGACCGGCTACCGAGAAATCCCGGAAGAACGGCCACGCCCCGCCGATCTGGGCCTCCGTGGGCAACCCGCCGTCCGCGGCCGACCAGGATCCGGAGGCCGGGTCGTACCTGTAGATCCCGCTGATCTCGCTGCCCCAGATGTATCCGTCGAACGCCGCCAGATCGTCCACCCAGGGTTCGAAGCGCTCTGCCACCCGGCGCCATCCGGCCTCCACTGCGCGCCGGGCGAACACTCCTTCGCTCGTGGAGACGTAGACCTCGTCGCCGAGGACCGCGACATCGTGGACGTACCAGTCCTCGGCTCCGACGACGTCGTCGATGCCCTGGTCGGTCCTCACCCACCCACTCGCTCCTGGGGTCAGCAGGAAGACGGCTTGGTCGTTCGTTTCCAGGCTCCACATGTTGCGAACGAAGGCCCAGAGATTCCCGCGGGAGTCTTCGACGAGCAGGTCGGCGCCGCGCGTGACCGTCTCGCGGCCCTCCGCATCGATCACCCATCCGGAGCACATCTCCGGGGGCACAGTGGCTGCCGTCCAGTCCGCGGCCGACGCTGTGGAGACCGAGATGGACAGAAAGACGGCGACGAGGAGCAGGGTGAGAGCCGAGACGGCGAGGGCGGCACGGACCCGTCTCGAAGTCGACCGGCACGCGGACATGTCGCCCGTGCTCATCACCCCCAGAGCGGCCTGTTCGACCCCTGGACGGGAGCTTCGCTCCCGTCCATTCGAGTCTGGCACCGCCCGATGGGGAAGTCAACGAGCCGCGCGGCCGCGCAGCGGCTGCCGGTGGGCGATGGCCGCTCTGCGCGAGTCCCGCTGGGCTAGGCGGCCTCTATTCGTACCACTCGGGAGCTTTCTTCCAGGTGACGAAGTCGGGCATGCTGTGCGAGCAGAAGATCTCCGCGTCGTGTTCCTCGGCCAGCTTGATGACGCGCTGGAGCGAGGCGATGGCCCGGGTCGGATCGAGGTGGAAGCTGCCAAGGCAGAGCAGTTCCAGGTTGCGCGGGGTCATGGCCACATCGCCGCAGAACAGCATGGGACGGCGGCCGGCCGGCTTCACCATGAGGCTGTAATGGCCGGCGGCATGGCCGGGGGTCTCCCACAACCACACGTCCTTGGCGATCTCGACGTCGCCCCGGATGAACCGGTACTTCGGCTCGAACGCACCCGCCGGCGGTTCCACCTTGTCGCGCTTGGCGGTGAGGACGGCGTCGTAGTTCAGATCGGAGTAGCTGAGCTTCTCGAACAGCGGCGGGTTGGACGCCTGCGCGTACTCGTCCTCGTGCACGACCACGGTCGCGCCGGGGAAGTGCTTGTGCCCGCCCGCATGGTCGATGTGGAGGTGCGAGCTGAGCACGTGGGTGACGTCTTCCGGCTTCAGGCCGAGTTTGGCGAGCTGGCCGGGCAGCGTCTGGTCGGGTGCCTGGATGGCCTGGTCCTGGGGCACGAACTTGGTCATGTGCTCCAGGTCGAAGCCGGTGTCGTAGATGAAGAGGCCGTCCTCGTGGTCGACGAGCACGGAGTACACCGGGAAGCGGATGTCGCCGCCGGGCCCCCGGTTCCAATACACCTTGTAGCCGTCGATGGCCATCGAGCCACCGTCGAGCAGGGCTACGCGCGTGGGTCTCATGTCATCCTCCTTGCCGGGGCGCCTAGGCGGTCACGCCCAGAGCGGCCGCGTTCTTCTCGTAGAGCATCTCCTTCTCCGCGTCCGACAGGCCCCGGCCTTCGAGGAACGCGATGCACTCGTCCATCTTGCCGTAGGGGTAGTCGGTGCCGAGCACCACGTGCGTCGCGCCCAGGTCGTTCCACGAGGTGCTGAAGGCCCCGGGCAGGTAGTTGCAGCTCGTCGACACCCACATGTTGTCGCGCAGATACTCGCTGGGCTTCCGCTTGAGGGCCACGAAGGCGCCCGAGTCGGCGGCCACGTGCGCGAAGTTGGCCGAGAAGTCCACCCGGTCGAGAAGGAAGGGCAGGCCCTCGCCGTAGTGTCCCACGCCGAACTTGAGGTTCGGATACTCATCGAACACGCCGCTCAGCACCAGCCGGAACATGGTGAGCGCCGTCTCCATCCCGAAGCCGAAGCCCGGCCCCGCGAGCGCCAGACCGTAGGTCCAGAACTCCTTGATCTTGGGAACGGTCGGGTGGAGGTAGATGGGCACGTCCAGCTCGGCGGCCTTCGCCAGGATGGGCCAGTACTGCTTCTCGTCGATGTAGGAGTCGCCGTAGTTGCAGTGCGTCTTCCAGCCTTTGAAGCCGAGTTCCTTGACGCAGCGCTCCAGCTCCTTGCAGGCCTCGTCCGTGTCTTTCGGCGACAGGGCGGCGTAGCCCACGAAGCGGCCGGGGTACTTGGCGCAAGCCGCGGCCAGCTCGTCGTTGGCTTCGCGGGCCAGCTTGCTGGCCCACTTCGGCTCCAGCTGTTCGATGCCGGGGGCGGTCAGCGACAGCACCGCCACGTCGATGCCGGCCGCGTCCATCGCGGCGATGCGGCCCGCGCCGATGTCCAGCAGCTTCGCGAGGAGGGCGTCCGGATAGGGCTCGGCCGCGTCCGCCTGGTAGTAGAGGCGACGGTTGCCGCTCACCGGGTCGTTGGCAAGCTTCGGGTAGCCGGGGTTGGCCGTTAGGGCGTCCACCCAGCCCTGGGTGGCGAAGTGGACTTCGAGATCGATCTTCTTCATCTGATGCCTCCGCTGGGTCGACGTGGATCGAGGGTATGTGCGCAGGGACATATGAATGTGCGATATCCCGCACAAACATATGCGCTTCGAGAGATAGACACCGTCATACGAGCGCCGCCGCGCGCGCCGCTCATTGTTCGCCGGCCCACTTCTCCACCTGCACCAGGCAGGAGTTCGGCGCCATGGCCGTGGATGTCGGGGTGATGTAGCGCTTGCTCGTGAGATTGTTGACGCAGCCGGCGCGCTCGGTGGAGCGCCCGGGCTCCCCCAGGGGCAGGTAGTCGGCGCAACTCTCGTAGGAGTGCACCACGCCGGGGCGCACGCGCTCGCTCACCTGCGCCGACAGGAGCACCGAGCCCCGGTCGTTGAAGGCGCGGATGAGGTCGCCGTCGGCGATGCCGCGGGCAGCTGCATCGCCCGGGTTGAGGCGCATGATCCAGTAGTGGTGGCCGTCGCGGTGGAGTACCCGGTGGTCCTTCACCTCGTTCATCCAGCTCTCTTTCCCGTCCCCCATGGTGTGGAACGAGAAGCGCGGGTGCGGCGAGATCATCTGCAGCGGGTACTTGGCCACCAACTCGGACGTGCGATGCCCTTCCCAGCTGGGGATGTACGTGGGGCCGAGTGGCGGGCGCTCCGGGTCGACGACGTCGGTCTTCTCGAAGCGGGTGAGGCTGGAGGAGACGAACTCGATCTTGCCGGTGGACGTCTGCAGGCCCTTGAGATCCACCTGGTCGGCGGGGTGGGGGCCCCAGTCGGGCGTGTCGCGCGGGCGGTCTTCGGCGAACCAGCGGAACGCCGGCGTGGACTTATGGCCGGCCGGGCGGGGCGGCACCACGTAGTAGCCCTTCTTCTCGAAGTCCTCCCAGCTGATGACGGTCGGCAGGTCGGAGGCGTAGAAGGATTGCTTCACCCAGTCGTACTCGGTCTTGCCGCCGGCGGTGAAGATCTCCCACAGGCCGAGGCGCTTGGACAACTCGGCGAAGATCGCGTAGTCGGACTTCGACTCGCCCAGCGGTTCGATGCACTTGTTCTGCAGCATTATCACCCGGTGGTTCACCATGCCGTACGAGTCGGGGATGTAGCCGGAGCAGTTCGCCCACTCGGCGATGTCCCAGCGCTCCAGGTTGGTGCAAGCCGGCAGCACGATGTCCGCGAACTTGGTCTCCCCCTCGAACCAGACGTTCTGGTTCACCACGAACTCGACCGTCCCCTCCCGATACGCGCGGGCGAAGCGGTTGCTTTCGGTCATGGTGCCCAGGTAGGAGCCGCCGTAGCGGTAGTACATGGCCACCGGCGAGTAGCCGGACGCCGGGTACTTGTAGAGCTTGAACTGGCTCTCGATGGAGCTGCCGCAGAAGCCCTTACCGCGCCATTCGAGCTTCTCGCCCATCATGGCCTCGGGGATACGCAGCCGGTCGACGGTCTGGCCCTCGGTGGAGTGATGGGCGGTGCGGGTGGCGCCGCCCTTGGGGAACATGCGGAACACCCAGCGGAAGCCGGCTGCGGAGTTATCCACATCGCCGGAGATGCCACCCTCGGCGTAGCCGTCCATGACGAAGGTGGTGTCGAGCGGGGTACCGGTGGTGGTCGCCCAGATGTTGCTGCCCGGTTTGCCCATGCCCTGCATGGCGGCCAGCGCCACGATCGCCCGGGTCCACTCGTTGCCCGTGGCGGAACGGCAGGCCCCACCCATGCCGTGGTTGCTGCCGGGAGCGACCATGGTCTTCTTCGCCGCCCATTCGCGCGCGAGAGCCCTGATCTCCCGCGCCGGGATGCCGGTCTCAGCTTCAGCCCACTCCGGGGTCTTGGCGACGGCATCGACGCCTGCCCCCGCCGCGCCGCCGGTGCCGGCCGCGCTCACCCCCAGCACGTAGTCCTTCCACTGGCCGAACCCGACCGTCCGCTGGGCCACGTACTTCTTGTCGTAGGTGCCCTCGGTCAGCCACACCCAGGCGATGGCCAGCGCCAGCGCCACGTCGGTGCCCGGCCGGGGAGCGAACCACTTGTCCGCCCACATGCCGGCGGTGTGGTTGTAGTAGGGATCGATCGCGATCATTTTCACGCCCAGATCCTTGAGCCATCCGCGGCGCGGCGTGCTCTCGAAGGCGGCGTAGATACCGCCGCAGGTGGCCTCGGGGTCGGCGGACCAGAAGACGATCATCTCGGAGTGTTTCAGCGCGTCTTCAAGCAGGTCGTACTGCTCGGGCAGGCCGAGGCGGTGGCTCTGGCCCCACATGTGGGTGGCGCCCCAGTGCCAGCCCTCCCAGGAGTCGGGGTTGTGCTCGCCGTAAGTGAAGCCCACCAGGTTCATGAAGCGGAAGTACGTGCTGTGCCGGTACCCGATGTTGCCCCACATGTGATGGGAACTCGGCGTGCTCAGGATGGCGCCGGGGCCGTGCTCGCGCTTGACCCGCTTGATCTCGCTCGCGACGATGTCGAGCGCGTCGTCCCAGGAGATGGGCTCGTAGCCGGAGACGCCGCGATTCTGGGCGTTGCGGCCGCCGGGGCCGGTGGAGCCGGGGGCGCCGGCGGGGTCGAAGTCCACCCGCTTGAGCGGGGTCAGGATGCGCTTGGGCGAATAGACGAGCGACCGATAGGCCACAGTGTACGGCGAGCCGGTGGTCTTGCGGGGCGGGCTGAACGTGCGGCCCCGGGCTTTGATGGACCACGAAGCGGCGTCCGTCTCGTCGAACTCGATGGGGGTCATGCGGACGATCCGGCCGTCCTCAACGTCCACGAACAGCGGTCCGCCGTTGGTACACGTCGTCAGCCGCTTGGTCTCCCCCGATACCGTCGTCATCCCTGCGGACCTCCAAGCTGTCAAGTGAGCGCTCACTCGCGATTTTAGCGCCGGGCGGGCGCCGGGCGCCAGACCACCATAGCCCCCTGTCCCGAGGGAAGTATTGTCGCCGCAGCCTTGACGCTCCCCGGCGGCGCTTGCTAGCGTGCGCTAATCCGCCAAGTCATGACGGCTTCCGACGGGGAGGAGCTTCCGTGGCCCACATAGAGTTCACCGACAACTATCAGGACCTCTCGACCGAGAGCGGTTACCAGTTCAAGTTCATGTGCGAACGGTGCGGGAACGGCTACATGTCCACCTGGAAGGGCAGCAAGGCCGGCATGGCCACGGGCCTGCTCCGGGGCGCCGGCAGTATGTTCGGGGGCATGCTCGGGAACGCGGCCTACGGCGCGGACCAGCTGCGCGACCTGGTACAAGGCCCTGCCCACGACAAAGCCCTGCAGGAGGCAGTCGAGGAGATCCGCCCGCTCTTCACACAGTGCAAGCGCTGCGGCAACTGGGTGTGCGAGGAGATCTGCTTCAACAAGGAACGCGGTCTCTGCGTGGACTGCGCCCCCATGGTGCAGCGCGAGGTGGCCTCGATGCAGGCGAAGATAACCATCGACCAGGCCAACGTGAAGCTCCAGAACATGGACCTCACGGAGGGCATCGACCTCAAGTCCACGGCCGTCCTCATCTGCCCGGCCTGCGGTGCAGAGAATGACGGGGGCAAGTTCTGCGGCGAGTGCGGAGCCTCGCTGCTGCCCAAGACCGAGTGCCCGAAATGCGGCACCACGTTCAAGGCGGGCACGAAGTTCTGCCCGGAGTGCGGACAGAAGATCTAGCCCGCACCGCGACGCCGCGCCACACCGACTACTTCGGGAGGGGCAGGCCATGAGCCGCACCTGCCAGTACACGTTCGCCGGCCGGTCTGGACCGGCCGAATGGTCGTTCGACGAGACCGACCTGGCCGTCTTCCCCTCCGGTGGGCGCCCGCTGGTGTTCCCGGTCAAGGAGATGGGCGGACTCTCGGGCGACGGTTTCACCATCGACATCGCCGTGCCGGGGATGGCCGCGGCGGCCGCGGCGCCGGGCGCCGCGCCGGCCCCCGCTCTCACCCTGACCAAACTTGGTGCTGAAGGCCCGACCCTGCTCGACGCTCTCCAACGCACCTGGCTCGTGGCGCGCGCCAAAGCGCTGCGCCTCGGCGGGACCGGAGAGGGCAAGCCCTTCGCCGGGATGGTCTCGGGACTCGGGTCCGGAGCGAGCGCCTGGGGTGGCGGAGCCCCGGGCGGCGGCGCGACTACGGGCGCAGCCGCCTCCGAACCGTTCCGCGCGCTGCTGTTCGAGGACGTCATGGTGGTCGCGCGGGCGGGGCGGGACCTGGACCCGGTCTTCATCGCCCTCACCGAGGACATCTCCTTCGACGACGCCACCTACTCCGTGCGCGTGGCCGAATGGCCGGCACGGCAGATCGCCTTCTCCAAGTTGGGCAAGCAGACCGACGAGTTCATCGACGCCCTGCGCAAGCGCCGGCAGGCGCTCGCGGACGAGGGCTCCAAGAACCTGGCAGCCACTGTCCCGGGATTGTCGTCCGCCTACCGCGGCATCCTCTCCGGGGATTGGCCTCCCGGCCGGTTCCGCTCCCTCGAGGATCTCGACTCGCTGTGCCCCGGGTTCGAACAGGCGTTCCGGAGCACCTGGCTGGCGAACTGCGTCCGCAAGGACGAAGGCGCATTCCTCCTCGACTGGGCGGGAGCCGGCGCGTGCTGGCTGGGCTGCTCGCGGGAGGAGGCGGAATCGGGCGAGCCCCTGCTCTGGGCCCTGGCCGAGAAGAACGGTACTTGGTTCCTCGAGGCCCTCACAGGGGAGGACCGGGCGACGTACCACTTCGCCGGCGGTGCGGAGATGCCGGCCCTCGGCTCGCGCCTTCTCTGCGCGCCCCAGTTCTCCAAAGAGGCCCTCTACGGACCACCCGAGATGCTCACCGGCGACAAGGCCGACCTGGCCATCGCGGCTCAACACCTGGCCTTCCTGACGGCCCTGCGCGCCGCCTTCCAGGGGCGCGTCATCCACAACAGCCCGGAGAGCTGGCAGGCGGACATGAACGTGGCCGCCGGCCTGGCCGCCGCTCCTCCGGCGGCGCCGGCCAGTGCCACAGACGCGGCCGCCCCGGGAGCTCCCGCAGCACAGGCCCCGGACCCGGCGTCCTGAGGGGAGGCCGCGGACGCGGCCACCGCACCATGCGGCTCCGCACAGACGTCCCACGGGACTATGCTGGTTGTAGCGGAGGTGGTCGCAGATGCGCGTTTTCGCCGATCGCCACGATGCCGGGCGCGTGCTCGCCGAGAGACTGGCAGCGTACGCCGGGCGAGAGGATGTCATCGTCCTCGGCCTGCCCCGAGGCGGGGTGGTGGTCGCCTACGAGGTGGCCCTCGCGCTCCACGCCCCCTTGGACGTGTATGTGGTGCGCAAGCTGGGCGTGCCCGGCCAGGAGGAGTTGGCCTTCGGGGCGATAGCGAGCGGCGGCGTGAGGGTCCTGAACCACGACGTGATCCGGGATGCCGGTGTGACCGACCAGGTGATCGAGGCCGCGACCGCTAGGGAGAAGGTCGAACTCGAGCGCCGGGAGCGCCTGTTCCGGGGCGGCAGACCGCCCCTCGACCTCCAAGGCAAGACGGTTATCTTGGTGGACGACGGTCTGGTCACCGGCGCCAGCATGCGGACGGCCATCCTGTCGCTCGGCGCCCACCACCCCGCCTGGGTCACCATGGCGGTGCCGACCGCCCCGCCCTCCACCTGCCAGGACCTTGCACGCGAGGTGGACGAAGCGGTGTGTGTGATCACCCCGGCCCAGTTCTGGGGCGTGGGGCAGTGGTACATGGATTTCTCGCAGACGAGCGATGCCGAAGTTATCGCGTTGCTCCGGGCGGCGGATGCCAGGATGGCGCGGTCCGCAGGCGACGGTGCGGCGGAAGGCACCACCGCACAGGCGGAACGGCCGTCGTGAGCGCCGGCTGCCCCGGCACCGCATACGACCCCGGCTTCGCCGGCGGTACCGGCGACCCGGGCCCGGCCGGCGGCCGGTACGGCGCGGCCTCTCCCCGCCCCGTGGAGATCGCCATCGGTGGGAAGGTGCTCAAGGGCGACCTCGCCCTCGTCCCCCGCGCCATCGGGCTGGTGCTCTTCGTCCACGGCAGCGGCAGCAGCCGGTTCAGCTCGCGCAACCGGGCCGTCGCCCGCAGCCTGCAGACCGGCGGGCTCTCGACCCTCCTGTTCGACCTGCTCTCCGAGGACGAGGAGCGCATCGACGAGCACACCCGCGGACTTCGCTTCGACATCCCGCTGCTGACCGAGCGCGTGATCGCCGTGACCAGATGGTTGGCGGCGCAGCCCGAGACCCGCGACCTGGCCGTCGGCTACTTCGGGGCGAGCACCGGCGCTGCGGCCGCCCTGCGGGCGGCCGCGCACTTCGCGGACAGGCCGGACCTGGTGCGGGCGGTGGTGTCCCGCGGCGGCCGTCCCGACCTGGCCCTCGACGACCTGCCCCGCGTGACCGCGCCGACCCTGCTCATCGTGGGCGGCGAGGACGGCGCGGTGATCGGCATGAACCGCCGGGCCTTCGCCGCTCTGAGAGCACCCAGGCAGCTGGAGATCGTCCCGGGCGCGACGCACCTGTTCGAGGAGCCCGGGGCACTGGAGCGGGTGTCGTGGCTGGCGGGCGAGTGGTTCCGGCGCTATCTGGGCGGCGGGGGATCGGGCGCCTAGCCCAGAGTCCCCTGGATGACGAATGCATCGGCGTCGATGGCGGTGCCGCCGCCCGCTCCCGGGGTGCCCGTCCACTCGATCTTGACGGTGTGCTTGCCGTAGCGCAGGCCGCCGGTGGCCCAGACACTCTGCTTCCACGACGGTGTCGCTCTGTAGAGGTCGACGGTCACGGCGGCGCCCCCGTCCAGGGTCACCCTGGCCACTCCACCCTCGGACCATCTGGTGGCGAGCCAGGTGATCGAACTGCCCACGAATCGCACCGTCACGGAGGAGCCGGACGTCTTGGCCAAGGTCCAACTCGATCCGCTGGCGTAGCTGCTGGTCCTCGTCGTCCAACTGCCCGCATATGCCAGCCCCGTCGCGTTCTGCTGATAGGTGACGGTGGCCGGCGGGACGATGAGACCACCCCAGACATCCACGGCGTCCATGTTCACCCTCGTGCCACCGCCGCCCGAAAGGCCGGTCCACGAGATCTTGACCCAGTGGGTGCCCCAGGGCAGCGTGCCGGTGGACCAGACCCTCTGCCGGTAGAGCACCGTCGCGCCGTGCAGGTCCACCTCCACCGGCGCAGACCCGTCGAGCACCACTCTGGCCTTGCCCGAGCCGGGGCTCTTGATCCCTATCCAGTCGAGGCGGTCGCCGATGAACCAGATCACGGCGGACGCTGCTGAATCGGCGTAGGAGTAGCTGCCGGCCGAGGCGGAGGTGGTGGGTGCCGAAGTCCAGGTGCCGCTGCGGGTGATGTTGCTGCTGGTCTGCTCGTAGCGGGTGGCGGAGGAGGCGGAGGGTGTCGGCCGGGCGCCGATGAAACCGGTGATGTCGAAGGCGTCGACGTTGACTGAGGCGCCGGTGGCGGAGGGGTCGCTCTTCACGCCGGTCCATTCGATCTTGAGACTGTGGTCACCCTGCGGCAGGGCCCCGGGATCCCACACGTTCTGCTGCCACAGAGTGGTGGGGCTGTAGAGATCCACGGTCACGGGGGTCTTTGCATCGAGCGTCACTTTCGCGCGCCCGTAGCTCGGGCCCTTCTTGGCGATCCATTCGATGTGAGTGCCCCAGAAGGGGATAGTGACGGTGGCGCCCACCTCCCCGGCAAAGCGGAAGCTGCCCCCCGAGGCGCTGCCGCTGGAGGCGACGGTCCAGCTCCCGGCGTAGGTGAGACGGGAGTCGCCCTGTTCGTACCTGGACGCGGGAGGCGTGTTCGCGCGGACGGCCTTTGCCAGTGCCGCCGCCAGCATCTGCCGGCCGGACTCGCTTTCCAGGAGCGTGCGGTCGTTGACGCAGTCGCCCAGCTCCAGGATGACGCGCATCGAGGCGCGGTTGTTCGCCGGGTCGAGCGAGTAGAGGTCCGACCGGGCCCTGCTGTACCAGTACTTCATGCCTGTGTCCGCCGCCATCGAGCCGAGGATGCGGTCCGCGTAGGACGCCGAGGCAGAGTCTTTGGCGTAGTACTCTCCGATGAGGCCGCTGGCGGCCCCCGAGTTGGTATGCACGCCGATCGTCAACCGGGCGCCGGACGCGTTCGCCGTTGCCATCTCGGCGCCCAGAGCCGTGTAGTTGAAGGAATCCCGGCCCATGCCGGTCTCCCAGCACAGGACGTTGGTGTAGTCGGGGAGAAGGGCGATCGTCCTCTTGACGATGTCTCCGCAGACGAGATACTCGTGCCAACCGCTCGGGCCGGTGTCGTCTTGGTGGGACGGGTTCCAGGCGATGACCACTTTGCCGGGCTCAGCCGCGAGGGCCATGCCGGGGATGCCGAGGCAGACGGCCACAGCCAAGACGATGATGGACATCGCGAACGCCCACCGCCGCCCGGCCCTGGTCATGGACCTGATGTCAGATCGCCGCGTACCACAAAGCCGTCCACGTTCACCACGGTACCACCGCCGGCCGCGCCCGGCGTGCCCGTCCATTCGATCTTGAGGGTGTGCGCACCCCAGCGGAGGTCGCCCGTGCTCCACAGGGACTGCATCCAAACAGCCGTGGCGTTGTAGAGGTTCACCGTCACGGGGGCCATGTCGTCCAAGGTCACTCTGGCGATCCCGGCCGTCGGGGCCTTCTTCCCGAGCCAGGTCAGGGAGGCACCCGTGAACCGGACCGTCACCGACAGACCCGCGGAGTCCGCCCATGTCCAGAGCCCTCCGGACGCGTTCGGGTTCTCCAACTTCGTCCAGCTCCCCGCATACACCAGCCCCGCCGCGTTCTCCTGATAGGTGACGGTGGCCGGCGGGACTATGAGACCGCCCCACACATCCACGGCGTCCAGGTCGATCCGGGTGCCGCCGCCGCTGGAGACTCCGGTCCAGGAGATCTTGACCCAGTGGGTGCCCCAGGGAAGCGTCCCGGTGGACCACACCTTCTGTTTGTAGGAGGCGGTCGAAGCGTAGAGATCCACCCCGACCGGCGCGGCCCCGTCCAGCACGACCTTGGCCTTGCCCAGACTGGCCCCCTTGGTCGCGATCCAGTCGAGTCGGTTCCCGATGAACCAGATCACCGCCGATGCGGCCGAATCGGCATAGGCGTAGCTGCCGGCCGAGGCGGAGGTGGTGGACACCGAGGTCCAGGTGCCGCTGCGGGTGATGTTGCTGCTGGTCTGCTCGTAGCGGGTGGCGAAGGACGCGGAGGGTATCGGCCGGGTGCCGATGAAGCCTCTGATGTCGAAGGCGTCCACGTTGACGGAGGCGCCGGTGGCCCCCGAGGTCTTGAGCCCCGTGTATTCGATCTTGACCTTGTGCGGGCCCTGAGTGAGCGTGCCGGAATCCCACACGTTCCTCTTCCATAGCGCGGTCGAACTGAAGAGATCGACCGTCACCGGTGCGCCGCCGTCCAGGGTCACCCTGGCAAGCCCGGCTCCCGGTCCTTTCGCGGCGATCCACACCAGGCGGGTCCCCCAGAAGGGGACGGTGACCGCCGAGCCGGCCGCATTGGCGTAGCGGAGACTGCCTCCGGACGCGTAGCTCGCCGAGGAGGCCGTCCACGTCCCGGTGTAGACGGCATGCGGGTCAGGCTGCTCGTATCTCCAGGTGGGAGGCGTGTTGTCCCTGACGGCTTTCGCCAAGCCGGCGGCGAGCATCTGCCGCCCTGTGGCGCTGTCCAGGAGCGCGCGGTCGCTGATGTTGTCCCCCATCTCGAAGAGCACCCGGACAGGGGCCTTGTTGTACGCCGGGTTGAGGACGTAGAGATCGTCGCGCAGCAGGGTGTAGCGGGCCCGCAGCCCGGTGTAGCCGTGCATCGAGGCGACCATGGCATCGCAGTAGCGCAGCGACAGGGCGTCGGTGTGCCAGACATCCCCGCCGATGCCGCTGGGGGTCCCGCCGTTGACGTGGATGGAGATGAAGACCTGGGCGCCGGCCGCGTTGGCGGTGGCCACCTCGGCCGCCATCGCCGCCGTGTTGTGCGATGTGAGCCCCATGCCGGTCTCCCAGCACAGGACGTTCGTGTAGTCGGGAAGGAGGGCCATGGCCCGCTTGACGATGTCCCCGCAGACCGCGTACTCGTGCCAGGCAGCGTCACCGTTGTCGTTCTGGTGCGAAGGGTTCCAGGCGATGACCACTTTCTGGGCGCCGGCCGCATGCGCGGGCGAAGGAGCGGCCAAGCCGATGACGGTGGCAAGGGCGGCTATCAGAACGAACCACGACACAACGGCCCACCCTCGCCCCGGACCCCTCACGTAGCATCTCCCCTTGGTCGTTTTGCCTCAGAGAGTAACAGTTCGCCCTCAGCCGGGATGCTCCTCCGGCTGCTATCGTGGGGACTGCTGGCGGCCGGGCCTGCGGTCGCCGATCGGGCGGGCGGGGGACGATGGCTGGACCTGACAAGAAGCGCATCCTGCTGGTGGAGGACGATCCCACCATCTCAGACCTGGTCGCGTACAACCTGCGCCGCGCCGGCTACGAGGTGCTGCAGGAGCACAACGGCCGCGCCGGTCTGGAGACGGCGCTCACCCGGTCCGTCGACCTGGTGCTCATGGACCTCATGCTCCCCGGCCTCGACGGGATGACGGCCACCCGGGAGATCGTCCGGCGCAAACCGAGCCTCCCGGTCATCATGCTGACCGCCCGAAGCGAGCGGGAGACCATGTTGGAAGGCTTCGGACTCGGTGCGGACGACTACATCACCAAGCCGTTCGACATGGATGTCGTGCTGGCCCGGGTCCAGGCGCGCCTGCGGCGCGCCCCCGCCGGCATCGCCGTCACGAGCGCCGCGGAGCCCGCCGCGCCCGGCGCGGCGGCGGGCGGAACCTCACCCGGCGGCGCCTCACCCGGTGCAAGCACGCTCGGCACCGGCGGCCTCACCCTCGACCGCGACGCCCACACCGCGTCCGGTGCGCTCGGCGAGGTGGACCTCAACCCCAAGGAGTACGACCTCCTGGAACTCCTGCTCTCCCGGCCGGGCAGGCTCTTCCCCCGGGAGGAGATCGTCGAGCGGGTGTGGCATCAGCACTACTCACCCGCATCGCGGAGCCTTGACGTGCACGTCCGCCGGCTGCGGGCCAAGCTGGAGCAGATCGGCGCGGGGGTGGACCTGCAGACGGTCAGGGGTGTCGGCTACCGGCTCACGCCGGCCAAGGAGTAGGGATGCGCCTCCGCTACAAGCTGCCCTTCGCCTTCGCGCTGACTACACTCGTGTTCGCGGGGATAGTCGCGCTGGTGGCGGCGCTGGTGCTGCGCGGCGTGTACCTGGACCGGCTGGAGGACGACATGTCGCTCCAGGGCAGGCAGTTCGCGGCGGTGCTCCAGCAGGAGGCTTCGGCGGCAGCGGCCGATGCCGCGGCAGCCCCCGCGACGAGCATCGCCCAAGCCGCCTATCTGCAGACCCTCACAGACAAGGCGGGCGACGCCGGCGGCCTGCGCCTCACGGTCATCGCTCACGATGGCACGGTGCTCGGCGACTCCCAGGCCGACCCCGCCACCCTCGACAACCATGCGGACCGGCCCGAGGTCGCGCAGGCACTCGCCGGACTCGAGGGCAGGGCGCGCCGCCTGTCGGCGACGCTGAACCAGCAGGAGGTCTACGTCGCCATACCGCTGCCGGAGAGCGGCGCCGCCTGGTCCAGTGGCGTGGTGCGGACCGCGCTCCCGGCCTCCCGGGTGGACGCCATGGTGGCCGCTTCGTGGCGGGTGCCGCTCATCGTGTGGGCGGTGCTGCTCCTGCCGACGCTGGCCGTCTCGTATCTGCTGACCCGGTCGCTCACCCGGCCCGTGCAGCGCCTCCAGGAGATGACGTCTCGGGTGGCCGAAGGCGACCTCGCGTACCGCACGAGCGTCCACCGCCGAGACGAACTCGGCGACCTCGCCCGATCGCTCAACCAGATGGCCACAGACCTCGAAGCCCAGGTGGACCAACTGGCCACCGAGAAGGAGCGGTCAGCGCGGGTGCTCGAGGCGATGACGGAAGGCGTCATCGTCATAGACGCGACAGGGCGGCTGGTGCGGGCCAACCCCGCCGCTGCGCGGATCCTGGGCGCTCCCTTGGACGAAGCCGAGGGCAGACCGCTGGTGGTCGCCGCCCGCGCCTTCCCCGCCCAGTCGTTGATCGCCCAGGCCCGGCAGAGCGGGGCTCCCGTCACCGAGATCGTGGAGATGCCCGGGCAGAAGTACGTGGGCGTCGAGGCCGTGCCGCTGCATCCCGCCGGACAGGCGGGCGACGCCGGCCAGACCCTCTTCGTCATCCGCGACGAGACGGCCCGCCTCGCCACCGACCGCATCCGCCGCGACTTCGCCACCAACGTCTCCCACGAGCTCAAGACCCCGCTGGCGGGGCTTTCGCTCCTGGCCGAGACCCTCAAGCACGCGCTCGAGGAGGACCCCGAGCAGGCCAGGGTCTTCGTGGACCGCTTGTCGGCCGAGGTCGCCCGGCTCATCGGGCTCACCGGCGACCTGCTGACGCTCTCCAAACTGGAAGCGGAGCCCGAGAGCCAGGCCGGGGAGAGGTTCGCCCCCACCGACATGGGCCGGCTTACAGGGGAGACCGCCGCCGAGTTGCTGCCCGCGGCGGAAGCCAAGCAACAGCACGTCTCCGTGGAAGCCCCGGCCGGCGCGACCGTGCTGGGCGACGAGGTGGCCCTGCGCACCCTGGTCCGCAACCTGCTCGACAACGCCATCCGCTACACGGAGCCGGACGGCCACATCCAGGTGCGGGTGCACACCGATACGGATGCCCGCGATGCCCGTTGGGTGGTCCTCGAGGTCGAGGACGACGGGGTCGGGATCCCTGCCTCGGAGCAGCGGCGCATCTTCGAGCGCTTCTACCGGGTGGACAAGGCCCGGTCCCGCATGACCGGCGGCACAGGGCTGGGGTTGAGCATCGTGCGGCATGTGGCGGAGCGGCACGGCGGCCAGGTGAGCGTGTCCAGCGTGCTGGGCTCCGGCTCCACCTTCACCGTGCGCCTGCCCGCAGCCGACTGATGGCGTCGCGGCCGGGAGCCCCGGCGCGCCGGGCGGCGACCCCAGAAGCGCTCGGCGGCAAGCCCGCCGGTCCCGCTCAACTCAGGTAGTAGTCCTTCCGCCTCTGGGCGTAGCGGGTGCGGGCCATGGCGTCGCGAGTGAGGGCGGCCAACTCCTGGGGATCGGCAAGCAACGGAGACCACACGTCACCAGTGGCCATCCGGAAGACGACCTGGCCGTCCACGACATCCACGTTCTGCAGCGCCTCCAGCGGGATGACCTCGGGACCGTCTGTGGCCATGCCTATGAGGACCGCCTCCGTGGTCAGCTGCACCTCGCCGTCCTCCCAGATCACCCGCTCGGGGCCGTCGAACGCTCTCACGTCTTTGGCCCGGAGGTCGTCACGCACCCCGAGCACCCGCCCGAACCTCCTGGAGATGATCTCCCCGACCTCTTTGGTTATCTTGTACCCGAGGTTCTTCTCGCAGGCGCAGAGTTCCCGCAGCCGGGGACCGTTCACCACGATGGCTTCCGACGGCTCGACCGCCCACGCCGAGGCGGTGTATATGTGGGGCTCCATCGCGGCGGACCAGCCGAGCACGTCGCCCGGGCCTATCTGGTCGATGACCACTTGGCGGCCGTCGGGGTCGCGCACCTTCACCTCCGCCCTCCCCCGAAGGAAGAGGTAGAGGGCGTCGGCACTTGTCCCCTCGGCGGCGAGGAGATCGCCTGTCTGGAATTCCCGGACCCGGGATATCCGGCCGATGGCATCGAGCTCGTCGAAGTCCAGGTCCTTGAGGAACTTGAAGCGATGCAGCTCGTCGATCCCGCGCCCGCTCATCATGTGACCGAGCCGGGCCGACATCACCTCGCCGATCTTCTTGAAGACGGTATGGCCCAGATCGATGTTCGCGTCGCACAGCTCACGCAACGCCTTCCCATCGACGACGAGGAGTTCCGCCGGCCCGGTGGCCCAGACCGAGGCGGTGTATACATGCGGCTCGACGACGGCGCCCCACCCGAGGACCTCACCCGGTCCCAGCTCGTCGATCTGCTCCTCGGTGCCGTCGGCCTGCCGGATCTTGACCGCCACCCGGCCGTCGGCCACCAGGTACAGATGGTCGGCCGGGGCACCCTCGGCCGTCACCTTCTCCCCCCCGCCGAAGCGCCGGGGGGTGACGATCCGCGCGATGGCGCGAAGCCCCTCCTCGTCCAGTCCCGAAAAGATGCCGAACATGCGTAGGCGCTCATGCTCTTCCATGGCTTCCGCTCCCTATCTGGCCGTATCGCTGCGCCATCCTCCGGGCTTCTCTATACCCAGCCTAGGAGTGCCCCCACCACCTGTCAATCGCCATGAAATCGCCTACTGAGCGATAGCTCACTATAGATTCCCGACCCCTCCTCGTACTAAGATGGGAGACGACTACGCGCGATATCCGCCAGTGGGCGGCCGGCATACGATCGTGCGAGACATCGCACATCCCAAGGGAGGAGCGGTCATGCGGGAGGAGAGACTCGAGTTCAAGGGTCCGGTGAACGCCGCAGGCGAGAAGGTGATCGTCCGCGACATGTGTTTCATCGGGGTCAGCTGGGGCGGCAATGCCTGCATGGTGGACTCCAAGGACGACAAGGTCATCCGCATACGCCCCGCCCGCTTCTACGACCAGTACACCAAGGAGCAGGTGAAGCCCTGGGTCATGAAAGCCCGCGGCAAGACCTTCGATCCCGGCGACAAGACCCTGCCGCCACCGCTTTCCCTCTGCTACAAGAAGCGCATCTTCTCGCCCGCCCGCATCCGCTATCCCATGAAGCGCGTGGACTTCGACCCGAGCGGCGCGCCCGGCTCCACCGGCCCAGGCGGCCGCAACATCCAGAACCGCGGCACCTCCAAGTACGTGCGCATCAGCTGGGACGAGGCCCTCGACATCGTCACGGGCGAGATGAACCGCATCAAGGACACCTACGGACCCACCGCCATCCTCTATCAGAACGACCAGCACGGCGAGAACAAGACCGTCCACGGCCCGCATGGCTGCGGCCGCAAGCTCCTCGATCTTTTCGGCGGCTACACCCACCAGGTCCGCAACGCCGACTCCTGGGAAGGCTGGTACTGGGGCGCCAAGCACGTCTGGGGATGCGAGTTCATCGGCCAGCAACTGCCGCAGAGCAACCTGCTCTACGACATCAGCAAGAACGCCGAACTGCTCCTCTTCTGGGGATGCGACCCCGAGACCACGCCCTGGGGCTGGGGCGGCCAGCTGGTGAGCCGCTTCTGCTACTGGTGGAAGGAATTGGGCATCAAGCAGATCTACGTGGCGCCGGACGTCAACTACGGCAACGCCGTGCACGCCGACAAGTGGATCCCGGTGCTGCCCAACACCGATGCGGCCCTCTACCTGGCCATCGCCCACCGCTGGTTCGACAAGGGCACCTACGACAAGGCCTACCTCGAGAGCCACGCCTACGGCGTCGACCAGTTCGAGGCCTACGTCATGGGTGAAGAGGACGGAGTGGCCAAGACCCCCGAATGGGCCGAGCCCATCACCGGCGTGTCAGCCCGCATCATAAAGGCCCTCGCCGACGAATGGGCCTCCAAGCGCACCACCGTGGTCATCTCCAACGGCGGCCCCGCCATCCGCGGACCGTACGCCACCGAGCCCGCGCGGCTGCAGGCGTTGCTGCTCGGCATGCAGGGCCTCGGCAAGCCGGGCGTCAACCAGGCCAAGATGATCGAGTGGGCCCTCTCCCTGCTGCCGGAGAACCAGGCCGCCCCGATGCCGTCCATCCAGTGCAACATCGACGCGGCGTACCGCGGCGACGGCCCCGCCGAGGAGAAGCGCGACTCCTGCGTCCCCAAGACCCTGGTGCCCAAACTCATCCTCGAAGGCGAGGGCGAGTGGTACGGCAACCGCTACGGGATGCGCAGCCCCCGCGAGGACCAGTTCATCAAGTACACCTATCCGGCGCCGGGAGCCTCCAAGATCCACATGATCTGGACCGACTCCCCCTCCTGGATCACCTGCTGGAACGACGGCAACAACTTCATCCGGGCGCTCAAGCACGACGACATCGAGTTCGTCATGTGCCAGCATCCCTGGATCGAGAACGACGCGCTCTTCGCCGACCTCCTGCTGCCGGTCAACACCAAGCTGGAAGAGGACGACATCGGCTCCGACGTGTTCTCCGGGCAGATGGACATGCTCTATCCCGAGCCGCGGTGCATGGAGTCCCTCGGCGAGTCGGTGAGCGACTACGAGGTGGTCTGCAAGATCGCCGAGAAACTCGGCCTGCTCGAGGAATACACCAACGGGATGAGCGTGCCGGACATCATCCGCGACGGCTTCGACAAGTGCCCGGTGTCCGAACACATAACCTGGGACGAGTGGCTGGAGAAGGGCTACTTCGTGGTACCACCGACGGACGACTGGGAGAGCGTGCCGGCCGGCTTCTACAAGTTCTGGGAAGACCCGGTCGCCAACCCGCTCCAGACGCCCACCGGCAAGTTGGAGTTCTACGCCACCGGCCTGGCCGAGCACTTCCCCAACGACCCGGAACGCCCCCCGGTGCCGCACTGGATCCCCGAGGGCGAGTCACATCAGGAGACCATCGGCACCGAGCGGAGCAAGAAGTACCCGCTGCTGGTCATGAGCAACCACCCGCGCTGGGGAGTGCACTCCCAGCATGACGACGTCACCTGGTTCCGCGAGATCGAGACCTGCAAGATCCGGGCGAGCGACGGGTATCAGTACCACCCGCTGTGGATGAACCCGGCGGACGCCGCGGCCCGGGGCATCAAGCACGGCGACGTGGTCTCCATCTACAACGAACGGGGCGTGGTGCTGGGCGGGGCCTTCGTGACCGAGCGCATCATGGCCGGGGCCGTCGGTATCGACCACGGCGCCAAGTACGACCCCATCGTGCCGGGCGAGATCGACCGGGGTGGGGTGATCAACACCATCGTGCCGCGGAACTGCACGTCCAAGAACACCGTGGGGATGGCCGTGTCCGGGTTCCTCGTGGAGGTCGAGAAGACCGACCTCGAGGAGCTCAGGCGCAAGTATCCCGATGCCTTCGCCCGCGAGTGCCACATCACGGCAGGGCCGTGCATCGCGGGGATCACCGAGTAACACCGGTCCCGCGCAGCCTCACTCGTACTGAAGCCCGGCCGCCCTGTGTGGCGGCCGGGCTTCTCCTCTTGTCGGGATTGCTGCCGGCCGCGGCAGACCCATGACTCCGCCAGCGTCGAACCAAAGACCGAGGTGCGAGTCATCAGCGTCTACGACGATGCCTCAGGGGCCAGCGGCCCATTCCTGTCGAGGGCACCGGGAGGCTGCGTGTGGGATTCAAGTGTACTCAGTACTTTCTGTCTGTCCGTGAGCGCCCGGACCGAGCCAGCATCAAGGTAGAATGGATAGCTGAGGCCATCGCCAATCCGCTTGCCTCCGAGGTCCAGAGCGATGGACGGGTCAGACACTGGCTCTGGGTGGAGGAGCAGCACAAATACCTGAGGATTGTTCTGTTGGCGGATCGCCTGACAGTTCACAACGCGTTCTTCGACAGGGGCTTCAGGGAGGAGTAGTCCAGGCATGAGGATAAAGTACTTCCCCGACACCGACACCGCTCTCATCGAACTGGTTGACATGCCGGTCGAGGAGACACGCGAGGTCTCCGAAGACGTCTACATAGACTTGGGTAGCGACGGGGCCGTGGTGAGCATCACCGTCGAGCACGCCAAGGAGAAGGCCAACATCTCCGAGTTGTCGTTCATTCAGATGGAGCGGGCTGTCGCCTAGCCTATTGGGTTCGACCTAAAACCGCTTACGAACGGCCGAAGCAGCCAACCCCAGTCCCGAGGCCGGCTGCTTCGGCCGCCGCCCGCTCAGCCTAGGATTCCGGCGGGTTAGAAGTGCCTCCGGCCGAGGGCGTCACCGGCCGCCTCTTCCTCCTGGCGTTCCAGCGCCACACGAGGAACGCGATGTACCCGATGATCGCGAGCACAACGACAACCGGCACGATGATGCCCAGCGCCCGGATGATGGCGTTGAAGGCCTTGACCAGGTTGCGGGCCCCATCGCCGAAGGCTTTGCCCACGCCCCAGGACGGCTTTGTAGTGACGGTGGTCACCACGACCCCGGCTTCCGTCAGGTTGATGGTGAGGGTGGAGAAGTTGGTGTGCTCCTCGAGGTAGCGCTGGCGGCCTTTCAACTGCTCGAGCTCGTCCTGGGCAGCGGTCAGGAACTGCTGCACGTTGACGATATCGTTGATGCTCGTCGCCTTGTCGTAGAGCTTGCGGAAGGTCTCGAGCTTGGCCTGGGCGTTGACGATGCGCGCCTGGAGGTCCACGTACTCTTGGGTGACGTCCTGAGTGGATATCTGCTGGCGCTTGAGCGTACCCAGCTTGCCCGCGTCCGCGATGGCCGCGCTGAACGAAGCTGCCGGTACCCGGAGCGCGATCGTACCTGCGTCGATCTTCCCATCCTGGCCCGAGGCCGTGGACTGGGAGGTGACTATGTATCCGCCGTAGCGGTCTGAGAGCAGGGCCGCGTTGGTGAACGCTATCTGGAAGCCGCCGGCCGCCACTTCGATGTCGAGCACCGCATCGCCGATGATCTTCTGCCCGGACGCACCGGTGAGCGTCGCGACGTTGGGCTGCCCCGACGAGCCGGCGGTGGGGGTGCCTTGCTGGTCGCCGACGTATGTGGTGGTAGTGGCAGCAGCCGCAGTTGTCTCGGTATAGGCGACCGGTTCCGCCACGGTGTCGTATGCCCCGCCGTAGGTGGTGGTCGTGTAGCCTGCACTGCCGCAACCCCCCAGCCCGGCAGCCGCCACGATCCCCAGGATCACCAATACTCCGACCCCGGCGGCGGCAAAACGCCGCACACGCACACGCAAAGCCTTCATCATCCACCCCTTACGTCGTACGCCCCGAACCCTGTGGCCGCTAGACGGAGGAGTGTATGGAGGGGTTCCGGCTCAGGCAGCAGCCGATATCGCGCGGGCTACGTCCGCTGGCGAGGCGCCAAGGCCGAGCAGGGAGCGGACAAGCAGGTCGACCGAGACTGACGGATCGGCAGCCTCCATCTTTGCCACTCTCGACTGGCTCGACCCAAGGCGGGCGGCGACTTCTGACTGTGTCAGGCCTCGGGTCGTCCGCAGTTCCCTCACATAGCCGGCGAGCGCGAGCTTCATTTCCACGAACGCCGCCTCTTCGCTGCTCAGGCACAAGAAATCGGCGGCATCGCCCGAGCGCCAACCGTGGGCAGCAAGCCTCTTCTTGCCGGCATCGAGCATCTGCATCAGCTCCCTCGCCCGGCGATCGTTTCGTAGTCGCGCAAGCGCCGCTTGCATACCGCTATCACCGAGGCGGGCGTCTCCTGGGTCTTCTTGCTGAAGACCTCGAGGATGATGACCGCGTCCGCGTCGGCGCGGTATACGATCCTCCAAGTCGCTTGCTCGTCGGTGATACGCAACTCGTGGCACCTGCTTCCTATGCACGGCAGGGGGCGAGAATGGGGCAGACCCAGGGCTTCCCCCCGTTGTAGCCTGCGAAGCAGCAGTCCCGCCTCGATCCGTGCCGGCGGCGTCAGCGGAGGCGTTCGGACTTCGCCATGGAGCCAGATCACAGGTTTGTCTACCCGCTCCTCGATAATATGTCACATCCGACATAAGTGTCAACGTCTCCGGCGGAAGGTACGGACAAGACGAACGGTCCGTGATGGGACGATGGTTTGAGCTTGGACTGCGCGTTCTGTCTGGAGTGGCGCCACACCCCCGCTCTGAAGTATGGTGTCCCGGTGAAACGAGACCACGGAGGGAGTCCGAGGATGAACGTCGCAGACGCCGTACTCAAGCGCAGGAGCATCCGGTCATATCAGGACAAGCCGGTGACCGACGCCGACCTCGAGGCCATCATCTCGGCCGGACGGTGGGCACCCAACGCTGGTGAGTACAAGATGTCGGTGATCCGCAACAAGGACCTCATCGCCCGCATCAACGAGCGGACGCTGGACGCCATGCGCAACTCCGGCAACGAGTTCCTGATGGGCCGCGCGGCACTCCCCGGATACCTGCCGCTCTACGGGGCGCCGGTGATCATCCTCCTGTCGGGTCCCAAGGAGATGGCGATCACCCAGCTCAACTGCGGGGTGTCGGTCCAGAACATGCTGCTGCAGGCCACCGAACTCGGCCTCGGCTCCGTGTTCCTCCGCTCGCCTTCCTACGCGCTGAACGCCCCGGCGAACGCGGCCCTGTCGGCCGAAGCGGGGATCCCCGAGGGATATCAGATGGAATGCGGCATCGCCATCGGCTACACCGACGACGAGACCAAGTTCGCCCGCATGGAGCGCGAGCCCCGCGGAGTGGTTGCCTACATCGACTGAGCGGAAGCTGCGCGCCGGCCCGGCGCCGGCCCGGCCCTGACTGTTCGTAGCCCGGCCCCCTTCGGGGCGGCCGGGCTACTGCGTCTCAGCCCCGAAATGCTCCGCCAACTCTTCGGCCCAGGCCCGGATGGCGTCCCAGTCGCGGATGTCGGTGACCGGGAGCTTTTTCATGCCCGGCATGAGGCTGTAGGGGAAGCGCAGGCTGGCGGGGTCGTACTTGCCCCCGAACACGTTCTTGGAGACGAGCTTCATCCACGGGAACTCGACGAGCACGCGGTCGAACTGGTCGCGCACCTCGCCCCATTCTTTCTCCTCGTCGTGGAAGGGGCCGAGCGCGAAGGCGGCCAGCGGCAGCGACGAGAGGATGAACCGGTTGCGGCGCAGGAAGCGGAGCGCGTCCTTGTGCCAGCGGAAGTTGTAGATCGGGGCGCCGAGCACGACGGCGTCGTAGGCGGCCAGCCTGCCGCTGAAGGGCAGTTGCCGGAGGTCGACCTCGGCCCCCTGCTCCCGGAGGACCTGGGCGATGGCTTCGGCCACCTCTCCGGTGGAGCCGGCCCGGGTCGCGTAAGCCACCAGGATCGAGACAGGCATCGTCCCTCCTCGCGGGCGGACAGGTGCCCGCTCCCGCATCTCGCACTGTCGATGATGGCGTGAGGATAGCCCACGCGGGGAAGGATGCACACGAGACCGTCGCGGCCCGCGCTGCGCCCACGGTCCACGGTGGACGCGGGACGGCGCCCTGCTAGGATGGTCGAAGGCGCCGGAGAGGCACCGGCTCCAGGGCCGGTGCTCCGCCCCGGTGCGCCAAGTCCGCGGAACGGAGGAGCCATGGGTGACTACCTCGAGGGACTGATAGGCGAGCTGAGCAGCCGGGACGGCATGACCCGCAAGAAAGCCCGGGAATGCCTGGTGCTCGTCGGAGAGCCGGCCGCGCCGCTGGTGCGGGCGCTCATCCACTCGCCGGACAAGCAGACGCGTTGGGAAGCCATAAAGACCCTGGCGGCCATCGGGGACCCGGCGAGTCTCGACGAGTTCGTCGCCCTGCTAGACAGCCCAGACCCCGACCTGCGCTGGCTGGCCGCCACCGGTCTCATACAACTGGGCCCGCGGTCGGTCCGGCCGGTGCTACAGGCCGTCACGGATCCGGAGGTCACCCGAGGCCGCCTGGAGATGAGCCGGCGGGTCCTCGGCGGACTGGCGAGCGACAACAAGGTCCTCGCCGACCTTCTGGCGCCCCTCATGCAGGTGATCGGCGGGAACGACGGGGCGGTCGTAGCCGAGCGGGCGGCCAGGTCGTTGAGCGACCTCGACCAGGCGGCCGGCCGGCCGCCGGCGCAGCTCTAGCCCGGCAGATCGACGATCGCGGCCTCGGTCGTTTCTTGACGCTGGGCTTACACGCCCCCGACTATGCTCGATGCTGGTTGAGCAGACACGACCCAAGGACTTCCCGCGGGAGCTGACGGAGGATATGGCTATGGTTCGTTCGGAGCAGCACGGTAGGCGCGCTTTCTGGGCCCTCGCGGCAGTGGCTCTGCTCGCCGTAGCGATGGTCGCCGTCGTGGCCGGATGCGGCTCCAGCAGCGCCGCGGCAGACACCAGCAGCACCGTCGCCGCTCAGAACACCACCGGGCAGACCGGTCCCACCGGCACTCCGCCGTCCGGCTTCCCGGGCGGGGGCACGCCCCCTTCGGGCATGCCCGGCCAGACCACCTCGTCCTCCGACAGCAGCACCCCGACCACCACGGAGGCCGCTGCGACCACCACCACGACCGTGGCCCCCACCACCAGCACCAGCCTGGCGGACGGCCAGTACGGCGACGGCATCTACAAGGCCGGCACCGATCTGAGCAGCGGCCTCTACAAGGGCACCGTGGTGAGCGGGACCGGCCATTGGGAGATCACCAGCGACGCCAACGGCGCCCGCTTCGTGGCGAGCGGCGACCCCACCGGCTCCTTCTACGTCAAGGTCACCAGCGGACAGTATCTGCGCCTCACCGGCGTTGTCATCGAGGAGGCGAGCAGCACCGCCTCCGACCCGCTTGCCACCTCCGACCTCAAGGACGGCACGTACCGAGTCGGGTACGACATCGAAGAGGGTTGGTACACGGGCACGGTCACCGGTCAGAGCACCATCGGCTACTGGCAGGTCTCGACGGACGCCAACGGCCAGAAGCTCACGGCCAGCGACTACCCGATGGGCAGCTTCACCGTCAAGGTCACCGACGGGCAGTACCTGACCCTGCGCGGGGTCACAGTCTCGCTGCAGCAGTAGACCGGCAAGCCGCACCGAGCGCGGCACCGGGCGCGGCCGGCCTTGGCGGGCGCCGCAGAGATCGGCGCCGCTGCCCAGGCCTTCACTCAGCCGATCGACAACACCGCGCGGAAGCGGACGGTGGCGGCCATCATCTTGTCGAACGCCTCGGCCGCCCGCTCCAGGGGATAGGTCTCTATGACCGGCATGACCTCGAAGCGAAGGCTGAAGGCGATGGCGTCCCCCGCGCGCTGGCCGTGCCAGCCCTTGATCGACAGCCCGCCCTCGAACAGCCGCCCGGGATGTAACTGGATAGGGTCGTGCGGCGCCGCGACGATGATCATCTGACCGCCGTCGGCCATCCCACCGATCAGGCCGGTGATGGAGGCCGCATCCGGGGCCGTGCACAGGATGACCTTGGCCCCGCCCAACTTTCGCAGTCCCGCCGCGGCATCGCCGCCCTCGGCATCGATGTAGTGATCGGCGCCGAGTTCGTAGGCGATCGCCTCCTTCGAGCGGCCCCGGGAGATCGCCACGGTGGTGAAACCCATCCGGTTGGCGTACTGGACACCCAGGTGGCCCAGCCCCCCGATGCCTTGGATGGCGACCACATCGCCCGCCTTGGCCCCGCTCTCCTGAAGGGCGCTGAACGTGGTGGCGCCGGCGCACAGCAGAGGAGCCGCGCCCACCGAGGACATCTCGTCCGGGATCCTCACGAGCGCCGACGCCCGGGCGACCATGTACTCGGCGTAGCCCCCGTCCACCGAAAGCCCGGTGATGAGGGAGTCGGTGCACGCGTGATGGCGGCCCTCGGCACAGGGATCGCAGGCGCCGCACCAGCCGCCGCTCCACCCGACCCCCACACGGGTCCCCTGCTTCCAGGCGGAAGCACCCCGGCCGGTCTTCACCACCGTGCCCACGACCTCGTGGCCGGGCACCCGCGGGTGGACGATCCCAGGCATGGTGCCGAACCTGGCGACCGCGTCCCCGTGACACACGCCGCAGGCCTCCACCCTGATGAGCGCCTCACGCTCCCCGGGCTCCGGGATATCCATCTCCACGAGGGTGAGCTCTGCACCGGGATGGGCGATCTGGACGGCTTTCATCAGGGGCATGGCGTGGGGATCCTCACTTTCTGATGCCGGACAGGCGTGACGTCGTGAACATCGAGCGCCGCCACGAAGTAGGAGACGGGCGCGTTCCGTAGTAATGGGTGGACACAGATAGAGATTCTCACGATTCCTCCCGCTCTGCCGATAGGAGAGCGAGAGTATTGCAGGAGGAGAAGGCCATGGAGATGGAACGCTGCCCGGTCTGCGGGTGGCCCGGATTGAAAGGCAAGCCGTGCCCGCGGGGCTGCTCCTCGATGAGGCCTCCGGCGCCGCCCCGGGCGATGTCCGCACCTCCAGCGGCCCCGGTGCCTCCCGGCCCTTCAGCACCTCCCGCACCCGCGGCAACGGTGCCGCCTGCTGCCCCGGCCGTCACCTACCAGCCGGTCGTGACCCCCTTCCCGCCGCAGGGATACGCCCCGGCGCCCTCCTACCCACCGGCCGCGACGCCCACCTATCAGCAGCCCGGAGCACCCGCATACCCGCCGGCCGCCATGCCGCCGGCGCAGCCGCCCACATATCCGTTCGAGAACGAAGCGGCCGAGCTCGAGCCGCTGCGGCGGGCCGCCAAGCGCAAGAGCGGGCCGTACGGCGTCGGTGGGTTCCTGCTGCTGCCGATGCTCGGGCTGATACTCATCATGTGTTGGAGCGCGTGGACGGTCTACGACCAGTTCATGCCTTTCAGGCAGTCCGACGCCTACGCCGCGTTGACGACCCCCGGGTCTCCCATCTACCACTGGCTGTGGCAGCCGTTCACTCTGTTCCAGGTGTTCGCGGCGGCGGTGATGTTCTTGGCCCCGATCGCGTTGCTGTCCATGATCTCCGGCAAGCGGACCGGGGCACGTGGTTACACGGTCGCGTTCTACGTGTTCTGTTGCCTGGCGGCCGGGGTGAGTTCGGGGGCCTCCATCCTCCTCATGGTCGATGCGCTGCGGTCGAGCGGGCTGACCGACGCGGCGGCGGACGTCACCACCTATGCGATGCGCAACCTCTATCAGACCGGCGCTCTGGCCCTCATCTGGATCCCGTACATGCTGGGTTCCCGCAGGGTGCGGAACACCTTCGCGGCTCCCGTTGCGGACGCCGATATCGACCCTGCCTACTTCATGGCCGCGTCCGAACTGAGGCGCAAGAAGGGCCGTAGGTCGAGCGGCGCGCTCGTCGTCGCGGCCATCGTGCTCGTGGCCGGAGCTGCGACCGCCGGCTACAGCACCTTCCTGCCCTCCTCGGCAGGCGGCGCGGTGAGCGAGGCGGAGCAGTTGGCCCAGCAGGCGGACGCCGCGTTCGCCGCCGGCGATCTGAGCAAGTCGGCAGTGCTCTACATGCAGGCGACCGAGTCCGACCCGAACTACGAGAGGGCCTATCTCGGAGAATGGAGCGCGTTCGTCAAGAAGAAGGACCTCCCAGACGCACTCCACGTCGCTGCGAAGACCACCGAGCGCTTCCCCGGCTCGCGGCAGGCCTGGTTCGCCCTCGGCTATGCGCAGGAGGCCGGAGGGGACCTGAGCTCGGCGGCCGACAGCTACACCAAGGCGGCGGCCCTGCCGCAATCGACGGATCCCGGCGTGGGCCAGCTGGCCGACACCGTCATCCAGGAACGGCTCGCGCTGGTCTCGTACGTCCTCGCCATCACCGAACCGCGCACCGCCATCGCCTCCGCCGTCAACCAGGTGAACACCGCGCTCCAGGACGCCGCCGCCCAACCCGCCGCTTTGGCGGCCGCGGCCGGCCAGGTGACCTCGGTGCTCAGCGCCAAGATGGCGGAGCTCCAGAAGATCGTGGCTCCCGAGTACTTCGCGTCCTTCCACGCCGGCATGCTGAAGGCCTACGGCGATCTCGCGACGGCCTGCGAAGGTCTGGCTACGGCCGCGGCCTTGAACGACACCGCTGCCCTCGACACCGCCAAGCGCTCGCTCAACGGCGCCATCGACAGCTTCAACCAGAACGACGCCGTGGGGACCTCGCTGATCGATGACTATTACGGACAGGAACCGCCCATCGGATTCGCCCGGCCGGCCGCGATCCAATAGCCCGGGTTCGGGCACCCTGCCTGACACCGGCGGCGACTGGTGCTCCCCCAGAGCCGGCGCGGGGCATACGGCCCCGCGCACCGGGACCTGAACGGCAGCGCACGATAGCCGGTGCTTCTGTCGCGCGTATAATCCGTAGCGATGGACGCTAGACCAGGGGGACCAAAAATGCGAGCCCAGCGCGGGGATTCTGACGTAACGAAGGCGGAGATCCTTAAGGCTGCACGCAAGTTGTTCGCTGCACAGGGCATCCTTGCCGTGAGCGTGCGCGACGTCGCAAAGGAAGCAGGCGTGACTCATGGTCTGGTGCACCACTACTTCGGCACCAAGGAACAACTGACCGAGGAAGTCATCAGAAGAGAGGTGACGTTCGGGGGAGAGGTCCTTCTGTCCAACCCCATCGATGCCTCCGCGGACTCGCTCGAGGTCATGCGCCAGGTGTTGCGGATGTTCCTCACCGAGGCCAACAGTTCCGCGATGCTCCTTGCCCGCGCGGAACTCACCGGCTTCGAGCCGGAGAAGATGATGCCGGAAGACCATCCGACGGCGCTCCGCATCATGGCTCAGCGCTTCGCCGAACTCCAGGAACAGATGAAGCCTGACGTCCCGCATAAGGATCCTGCTCTGGTGAGCGTGTTCCTGGGAGCAGCGGTGTTCGGGCTCATCACGATGCATCCCTGGCTCATGGCCGCCGCAGACCTGAGGCCCGAGGACTACGAGAGCCGCATAGACGAACTCGTGGACATCGCGATCGGGTTCCTCGCCGCGGCCCTTGAGATGCGGTCCGCGTGACCGCGGGCAAGACCGCCCGGGTCGAGGACCGCATCGCCGGCCTCGATGGGGCCGTGGTCGCGCTCTCGGGCGGGGTGGATTCCAGCCTCCTGCTGGCTCTGGCCGCGCGTGCGCTCCCTGCCGGCAAGCTGGTGGCGGTCACAGCGGTCGGGTCGGTCGAATCGGAGGCCGACATCGAATCGGCGCGGTCGCTGGCGGCCGGCTTGGGCGTGGCGCACGAGTGCATCGTCCTGGATTCCCTTGAGATCCCCGGCTTCGCGGACAACACGCCGTTGCGCTGCTACCTGTGCCGCGGCCAACTGCACCAAGCGCTCGAGAAGATCCGCACCGAGCGAGGGTTCGAGGCGGTCCTGGACGGCGTCATCGCCGAGGACAGCGAGGACTACCGCCCGGGCTTGAAAGCGGCCGAAGAAGCCGGCGTCCTGCATCCGCTTGCCGAAGCCGGGATGACCAAACCTGAAGTGCGCGAGGCGAGCCGCCTCCTGGGTCTGCCGACCGCGGAGCGCCCGGCTTCACCCTGTCTGGCCTCCCGCTTCCCGTACGGCGAGAAGATCACCATCGAAGGTCTCCAGAC
Organism: uncultured Actinomycetes bacterium; assembly: GCA_903873715.1. Lineage (GTDB taxonomy): Bacteria > Actinomycetota > Thermoleophilia > RBG-16-64-13 > RBG-16-64-13 > CAIQPS01. The sequence continues at coordinate 16,204 of CAIQPS010000006.1, read as the reverse complement.
GGTCGCCCGTGCGGAGGAGCTCCTGCATGGGTGGGACTTCCCGGTGGTCCGCGTGAGGCATCACGACGGGGGGCGTCTGGCTCGCATCGAGGTTCCGGTAGAACAGGTACACCGGCTGTGCGCGGAGCCGCTGCGCTCCCAGGTGACGGAGGCCTTCAGAGCCCTGGGCTACACCTACGTGAGCGTGGACCTCATGGGGTTCCGATCGGGGAGCCTGAACGAGGTGCTCGATCTGGAGGGGCCGGCGTCGCAGGTCTGAGGGCCAGGGCCGCGCCGGGCTGCCCCCGACCGGCCTGAGGACCGCAGCCGCTCACAGGCGGGGCGGTGGGCCGTGCGGCCACCCTAGATCGAGTAGTTGAGCGCCGTCTTCGACAGCCGCGCGTGCTCCCTCTCCACGAGATCCTGCAGGGTGGTGGACCCGTAGACCGAGTTGACCACGTCCCGCACCTCCTCCCACAGAGAGACGAACGCGCAGTCGCCCCTGAACGTGCAGTCGTCCGCGGCGGCGTCGCCAAGGCAATCGACGGGGGTGAACCGCCCCTGGCAGCACTCGATCACGTCTTTGACGGTGATGTCGCGGGGGGTTCTCGCCAATAGATACCCGCCGCGCGGCCCGCGCCGCGCCTCCACGAAGCCGGCGTGCTTCAGTTCGTTGAGCACCACTTCCAGGAAGCGCTGCGGGATGGCCTGCGCCTTGGCGATGTCCTCGATCCGCGTGGGCCCGGCCGCCGACCTGAGCGCCAGCTCGAACAGAGCCCGCAGGGCGTATTGGCTTTTTTGAGTGACCATGGCGTCCTTAGTCTACCTGGACTTCACCGGGGATGGTGTCCGCCTGGACGGTGTGCCTGAAGGGGGTGGAGGCACACCATCCCGGCGGACCGTCTCCGCGCGGCGGCCGGCCGGGCGCGCCGCGCCTAGCCCACCGCCGGGTCGTTGAAGAGGATCGTCGAGAGGTAGCGCTCGCCGGCATCGGGGAGGATGACCGCGATCGTCTTGTCCTCGAACTCCGGCAGACGCGCCAACCGCACGGCGGCCGCGGCGGCCGCGCCCGACGAGATACCGCAGAGGATGCCCTCCTCTTTGGCCAGCCGGCGGGCGAACTCCACCGCTTCCTCGTTCTCCACGGCCTCCACCCGGTCTACGATGGACAGGTCGAGGTTGTCGGGGATGAAGCCGGCGCCGATGCCCTGGATCTTGTGGGACCCGGGCTTGATGTCCAGCCCGGCCAGCTTCTGGCCTATCACCGGGCTGGCGACCGGCTCGACGGCCACCGACAGGATGGGCGTGTTCTTGACCTTCTCGAAGAACCTCGATATCCCGGTGATGGTCCCGCCGGTGCCGACCCCCGCGACGAGGACGTCCACCTGGCCGTCGGTGTCCTGCCAAAGCTCGGGACCGGTGGTCTTCTCGTGGATGGCGGGGTTGGCCGGGTTCTTGAACTGCTGCGGGACCCAGTACTTCTCGGGGTCCTCGGCGGCGAGGGCCTCGGCCCTGCTGATGGCGCCCTTCATGCCTTCGGCGCCGGGGGTCAGCACCAGGTTCGCGCCGAGGTATTCGAGCACCTTGCGCCGCTCGAGGCTCATGGTCTCCGGCATGGTGAGGGTGAGCTTGTAGCCCCGGGCCGCCGCCACGTAGGCCAGGGCGATCCCGGTGTTGCCGCTCGTGGGCTCGACGATCTCGACGCGGGGGGTGAGGATGCCCCTCTCCTCGGCGTCCCAGATCATGGCGGCGCCTATCCGGCACTTCACCGAATACGACGGGTTGCGCCCCTCGATCTTGGCGATGACGTGCGCCTTGGCGCCGCCGGTGACGCGGCCGAGCCGGACCAGCGGGGTGTTGCCGATGGACAGCGAGTTGTCTGCGTAGATGCGAGACATCTCCTACGCTCCTTGTTACGAGGCTTTGAGGGCTTGATCGAAGTCCGCGATGATGTCGCGCACGTCTTCGATGCCGATCGATACGCGGATCTGGTCGGGGGTCACGCCGGCGGATAGCTGCTCCTCCGGGGTGAGTTGCGAGTGGGTGGTGGACGACGGGTGGATCACGAGGGTCTTCGCGTCCAGGATGTTGGCGAGGTGGGAGGCCAGCTTCACCGAGCCGATAAACCTCTTGCCGGCTTCCTTGCCGCCTTTGACTCCGAAGGTGAACACCGCACCAGGACCGTAGGGGAGGTACTTCTTGGCGCGGTCGTGGTCGGGGTGCGAGGGCAGGCCTGCGTAGTCCACCCACGCCACCGCCGGGTGCTGTGAGAGGAACTCGGCCGCCGCCTGAGCGTTGGCCGCGTGGGTGCGGGCCCGCAAAGGCAGGGTCTCGAGACCCTGGATGAACAGCCACGAGTTGAACGGCGATATGCTGGCGCCCAGGTCGCGCAGCAGTCCGGTGCGGATCTTGAGCACGTAGGCCAGGCCCGGAGCCACCGCCTGCGGGTGGTCGCCGAACGCATCCCAGAAGTTCACTCCGTGATACGCGGCGTCGGGCTCGCTTATCTCGGGGAACTTGCCACTGGTCTTCCAGTCGAAGTCGCCTTTCTCCACTATGGCGCCCCCGATGGAGGTGCCGTGCCCGCCGATCATCTTGGTGAGCGAGTACACGACTATGTCGGCCCCGTGCTCGAACGGGTTGAAGAGCGGAGGCGGGGTGACGGTGTTGTCGACGATGAGCGGCAGTCCATACTTGTGGGCCACGGCGGCTATGCCCTCGAGGTCGTCCACGTTGCCCTTCGGGTTCCCTATGGACTCGGTGTAGAGCAGGCGGGTGTTCTCGTCGACGGCCTTCTCGAAGTTGGCCGGGTCGCGGGAGTCGACGAAGCGGGCCTCGATGCCGAAGCGCTTGAGCTGCACCGTGAACTGGGTGTAGGTGCCACCGTAGAGCTTGTCACCGGTCACGATGTTCTGGCCCGCCGAGGTGATGGCGGCGACCGCATAGAAGATGGCGGCCTGACCCGAGGCGGTCGCGAGGGCGCCGGTCGCGCCGTGGATGGCGGCCAGCCGCTTCTCGAGCACGTCGGTGGTGGGGTTCATGAGCCGGGTGTAGATGTTGCCGAACGCCCGCAGGCCGAACAGGTCGGCGGCATGGTCGGCGTCGCGGAACACATAGCTGGTCGTCTGGTAGAGCGGCACCGCGCGCGAGAGCGTGTCGCTATCGGGGGTGTGCCCCGCGTGGAGAGCCAGAGTGTCGATGTTGAGTCCGGTCATTTCGAAAGCCTTTCTGGATGCGGATGTGAGCGGTCTGCCCCGGTGGGCGCGGGTGTCAAACGCGACACATTCGCGCGGTGGCGCGGCCGTTGTGGCCCGCACGCGTTCCCGGGATCCGCTGCCTCGATCCTGGCGTTCCGTGACTCATCTCTCCCCCAAGAGCTCTACACGTGGTCAGAAAGTTCATTAGCTCGGTAGACATAGTAGACAATAGCCATGCGGCTGTCAAGGGGCCCCAGAAAACAGAACGGGCGCCCGCAGGCGCCCGCATGTCTTTCGCGTCCGGCACCGCCGGTGCCGGGGGCTACGAAGCCTGCTTTTCCAGGCGCTGCGACGTGGCGATCAAGTCGCCGATACTGGTGCGCTGGAACAGCGAGTTGACCATCTCGGTGGCCTCGCCCCACAGCAGATGCGCCGCGCAGCATTCGGTGCGCGGGCAGACCACGCGCAGGTCCACGCAAGGCGCCAGTTCGAAGACTCCCTCGGTGGCGTTGAGCACTTCCTGGACGCTGATGGCGTCCGCCGAGCGGCTGAGCGTGAAGCCTCCTGCCCGCCCGCGATGGCTGCGCACCAACCCGGCGTCGGTGAGCCTGATCATCAGTTGCTGGACATAACCAGGGGGGATCCCCTCGGTCTCCCCGATCTCACCCTTGGAGACCGGGCGAGACGTGTCGCGAGCCAGCATCATCATGATCCTGGTGGCGTGATGACCCTTGGTGGACATGCGCATCATAGTCCGGCCGCCTAAATAGGTTATTGGTAATGCCTTTACTAGCAAAAACTAGCACAGTGGCGGCCGATATGTCGCCCCTGTTTGAACGGCCGTCTAGGCTGGCCCCTACAGCATGAAGTTCAATTCGCTCAGATCGGGCTCCGAGCGGGGCGAGACCAGCCCTTCCTCCACCAGCGCGCACAGCGCGTCCACCGCTGCCGGATCGTAGAGCTTGCCCTTCCCGACACACAACTCGCTCAGGGCCGTCTCCGCATCCACAGCCGAACGGTAGGGCCGGTGGGTGGTCATCGCCTCGAAAGTATCGGCCACGGCGAGGATCCGAGCCTCCAGCATTATCTGGTCACCGACGAGCCTGGTCGGGTAGCCGGACCCGTCGAGACGCTCGTGGTGCTGCAGGGTGATGTCGGCCACGGGCCAGGGCAGGAATATGGGCCGCAGGACCTCGTAGCCGGCGGCCACGTGGCCCTCCACCAACATGCGCTGCAGCATGGAGAACTTGCCGGGGATCGACAGTACCTCGAGAGGTATGGAGACCTTGCCGACGTCGTGCAGAAGAGCCGCCACTTCCAACCCCTCCACCTGCTCTTCCGGAAGGTTCAGTCGGCTGGCGATCCTCACGCAGATATCGGCGACTCGTTGCTGGTGGCCGGCCGTGTAGGGGTCACGGAGCTCGGTGACCGAACTCAGCACCTGGATGATGGTTGCCTGCGTCTCGCGCAGGCGGATGAGGGTCTCCTCCAGCTGCTTCTCGGTGATCTTGCGGGCCGTGATGTCCCGGGCGAAGACGCAGTTGTACTGTTTGCCCTCGAACTCGACGAAGTTGAGAGTGATCTCCACCGGGAAGTCGGTGCCGTCCTTCGTGCGATGGATCGTCTCGAGGCTCTGCGTGCCTCTCTCCTTTATCTCCGACCAGTTCCGGCGGTAGCGCGCCTTGAAGAGCGTGGGGTCCACCTGGTAGATGGTCATGCCGAGGAGTTCTTCGCGCGTGTAACCGAGCGCGCGGCAGGTCGCCTCGCTCACGAAGAGCACCTGCCCCTCGGAGTCCAGCCAGAACACGGAGTCGGCCGCCCGGTCGATGGAGAACTGGGTGAGGCGCAGCATCTCTTCGGCATACCGGCGCGCGGTGTCGGTCTCGTGGAGTGCGGCGGCCTGGCTGCCTATGGTCCGCTCCATGGCCGACTGGGTGTCGCGCATGTGCTGACTCATGAGGCGGGTCTCGAGCAGAGCGTCGGCGTGCAGGAGGAACTCCCGCATGTCCACGGGCTTGGTGAGATAGTCCTTGGCGCCGGCCCGGAAGGCCCGTTCTTTGGAACCCTGGTCTTGCAGGCCGCTCAGCACCAGTATCGGGAGGAAGGTGTCCTCCGGCAGGCGGGAGTTGATCTCCTTGATGAGGCGGAAGCCGTCGATGCCCGGCATGGTGAGGTCGAGCACCACCAGGTCGGGAGCGTTCGCGTCCAGATGTTCGAGCACCTTGGTGGAATCGGTCATGCCGGTCACCTGGGCGTAGCCGGCGCCCGCCAGCCCGCGGGTGAGCAGCCGGACTATCGTCGGCTCGTCGTCGACCACCAGGACGCGCGCGTCGGCTCTGTCGAACGTGGTCATCGCGCCACTCTCCTTCTTCTACAGGCCTTTCGGCCCAGTGCCGGCCGGGCGCGAGCGCCCAGTCAGCGCCTCTTCGACGTGCTGAATGAGTACCGTTGGGGTGAACGGCTTCTGCAGGAAATTGACCTTCTCGTCCAACCGCCCGCCGTGGATGTTCGAGTCCCTGGAGTATCCCGACATATAGAGTATCGGCAGGCCGGCCCGCACCGACCGCGCCGCTTCGGCCAACTCGCCGCCCTGCAGCCCCTGCGGGAGCAGGATGTCCGTGAGAAGCAGGTCCACGGCCTGCCCCGGGTCGAGGATGGCGTTCATCGCCTCTGCCGAGCGCGACACCGAGATCACGGTATAGCCGTGGGTGGTGAGGATCCGCTCGGCAAGCACGCGCACGGCCTCCTCGTCCTCGACGATCAGGACCGTACCGTGACCGACTTCAGCCCTGAAAGGCTCCTCGCCCGTGGCATCGCCGACATACACACCCTCGAGCCGCGGCAGATAGATGCTGAAGGTGGTGCCCTTGCCCACCTCGCTCTCCACGACCAGGGTGCCGCCGCTCTGCCGAATGATCCCGTATACGGTGGCGAGACCCAGACCCGTCCCCTGGCCCGCGGGCTTGGTGGTGAAGAAAGGTTCGAATATCCGGGACACGGTGTCCGGGTCCATGCCCACTCCTGTGTCGATGCACTTCACCAACACGTAGGGACCGGGCTCCAATTCGGCGAGCGCCGGGTGGGACCTTTGCCGTCCGATCTCGATGTTGCCGGCCTCGAGGATGACAAAGCCGCCGTTGGGCATGGCGTCCCGGGCGTTGGCGATCATGTTTATGAGCACCTGCGAGAACTGGCTGCGGTCCAGCTCGCACGCACCCAGGTCTCCGGCCGTCTGGACCTCGAGCACCACGTGCTCGCCGGCCAGGCGCTCGAGGAAGGGCTTGAGCTCGACGAGCACGTCGTCGATGCGGATCAGTTCCAGGCGCAGAGCCTGCTTGCGCGAGAACGCCAGGATCTGTTGGGTGAGGTCGGCGGCCCGCTTCGCGGCCCCCTTTATCTCGAGCAGGTCGAACCTCAGGGACTCGGAGCGGCCCTCGGCCGAAGCCAGCAGCAGGTCCGAGTAGCCCAGGATGGCGGTGAGCAGGTTGTTGAAGTCGTGCGCGATACCGCCGGCCAACTGCCCGATGGCCTCCATCTTCTGGGACTGGCGCAGCTGCTCCTCGGTCTCCGGCAGGTCGGTGATGTCGCGGGCGGCAGAGTAGACGAGCCCCCCAGCGGGGACGCACCGCCAGGTGAGAGTGCGGTATCCACCGGCTTTCGTGCGCACGCGGTTGATCACGTCTCCTGCGTCCAGCCCCTCGGCCAACCGCGCCATCGCCTCCGCGGAGTGGGCGAGATCGTCGGGGTGTATGAGGTCGGTGTTCCGCATGGCCATGATCTCGTCCCGGGAATAGCCGAGCGCCTTCTCCCACCCCGCACTCACCAGTACGAAGTGGCCCTCCATGTCGCCGATGCTCAGCAGACCGACGCCGAGGTCGAAGAAGCGGTCGAGCTGCGCCTGCTTCTCCTCGAGCGCGTCCTCGGCCGCTTTCTGCACTGACTTGTCGCGCGTTATGCCGAGCAGGGTCTCCTTGCCGGTACCCGGGTCGCGGAAGATCCTCACGTACACCTCGGCCCAACGGGTGGTCCCGTCCTTGCGGAGGAGTTCCACGTCGGCCTTGGTGTCGAGGAACGGCTCGTCACCGGCAAGGAATCTCTCCCGCAGGTCGCGGAACATCCGCCTGCGCTCTTCTCTCTGGGCGGGAGCCACCCGGGCGAGCATCTCCAACCCCACGAGGTCTTCGGGCTCGCTCCCATCGAGGGAGCGCACCGACGGCGTGATGTAGGTGAAGCGGAGGGTCTCCGGGTCCGCCAGCCAGATCAGGTCCACGATGTTGTCGGCAAGCAGACGGTAGCGGGCCTCGCTCTCGACGAGCGCCGCCTGTGCCTCCTGCCGCTCGGTCTCGTCGCGGATGAAACCGACTATGCACTCGACCCCGTCGACCTCGCACGTCGCCATGGACACGGCGCAGGGGAACGTCTCCCCGTTCTTTCTCCTCCACGTCCCCTCGTACTGGCCGGCGCGACCATCCGGATCCAAACGGAGCAGCAGGCCGGCCCGGTCCGCAGGCTCTTCCCATAGCCCGAGTTCGGCGGACGTCCGGCCGATCATCTCGGCCCTCGAGTAGCCGAACATCTCCTCGAGCGCGTGGTTCAGTTCGACGAAACGGCCCTCGGCCCTGGTGACCATGTAGAAGGCGTCCGGCGCCGACCGGAACATCGTGTTGATGATCTCGGCGCTCTGCTTCAACGCCGCCTCGGCCTGGACCTGGGCGGTCACGTCCTTCACGGTCCCCAACAGGACGGCCCTTCCTTCCACCTGGGTCCGCCTGCTGGTGAACTCGACGGTCGCTATCGTCCCGTCCTTCTTGACGGCCCTTACGAGCGTGCCGGTGTCCACCTTGTCGTCCGTCATCCGCTGTCCGATGGCCCGGCCGGCCTGCGGGACGTCTTCCGGGTGGAGGAAGTCCGCCGGGGTCCGGCCGATCATCTCCTCACGCTCGCGGCCGAAAGCGGCTGCGAACGTCTCGTTGACGTACTCGATCGTGCGGTCCTCGTCCAGGATGAAGACACCGACGGTCGAGAGGTCCGCCATCTGACGGAAACGGGCCTCGCTCTCCTCAAGGCGCATTTGCGCCGCCCGCCGCTCGCTGATGTCCTCCAGGAGCACAGCGACGGCGGGCTCCCCTTCCCAGTCGACCAAAGAGCCGCGGGCGACCGTCCAGATGGGTTCGCCCAGCCGCCGGACCACCCTGAACTCATATCCCATGAACGGGATGCCCGTGGCGACCAACTCCCGCAGCCGAGCTGCCACCCCAGGCCGGTCGTCTGGGTGGATGAACTCGGACACCGGCGCCGCCATGCACTCTTCGGCAGTCCTCTGGGCCACCCGGCAGGCCATCTCGTTCAGGTAGACGATCCGCTGGTCGGAAAGGATGACCAGCCCCTCATGGATGTTGTCCACGACCGCGTGATACTTGGCTTCGGCTCGGACGAGGCGTTCGGTGGCCCGCTTTTGTTCGGAGATGTCGTGGCCCACGACGAGCAAGCGCGGCGGCCGTCCGTCAGCAGTGATGAAAGCCGAATTGAACAGCAGCGTGTGGCGCTCGCCGTTCTTGCTGATGAGCGTGCACTCCTCCGCGGTCACAGGCGCGGTGCCGGCGGCGACGAAGGCGGACGCACGCATTCGTGCGCGGGCCGGTTCATCCATGAAGTCGAAGATGGCCGACTCTCTCAACTCCTCGAGGGGATAACCCGACGTCTGGCAGGCGTACTCGTTGGCGCTGAGTATTTTCATGGTGGCGGGATCGACCTCGAGGATGGCGGCCGGGGCGTTCCGGAGGAGAAGCCGCTGCTGCTGCTCCCTCTCCTCGAGTGCCTGCTGCTCTTCCTTGAGGCGGCGCAGAGCTTCCTCGCGCTCAGCCTCGATCCGCTTCCGCCCGGTCACGTCGCGCCCCACGGCGAGCACCGCGTACGCTTTGCCGTCTCGCATCATCGCGGTGAACTCGAAGTCCATCCAGAGACCCGGAGCCCACTCCACCTCGACCTGGAAGCGGCCTTCGGCCAAGGCGCGCCGGTAGAACTCCACCAGCTGTTCCCTGCGCATCCGGGCGACCTCGCCCTCGGTGTACCTGCTGCCGTGCTCGAGGGTGACACCGTGGTCGCCCATATACTCCACAGCCGTGCGGTTCCACCACGTGAGGGTGAGGGTCTCCGCATCGACGGCCCACATCATGTCCCGGTCGGCGTCGACGATGGCATGCAGGAGCTCGCCGTCACCCGGCAGCAAAGGTGTGATGGGGCTTGGCTGATCATTCATGAGCCGGCTCCGTTGGCGGCCTCCCGCCGCTTGTTCAGGGCAGCAGGGATCCGCTCGTCGATTTCATGTCGTGCTGCCGCAGAGTGTATATCGTCGTGCCGGCCGGGGACCGGATAGGACCATGGTCCAATCGACCGGCCGGGGTACCACGGACCGCGCGGCCGCACTCGCGGGCTCAGTCTAGACGGGAGCCCGCCGGTATCCGTCCCGGATGCCTGACGGGACGGCTTTCGTGCCCGGACCGGCGTCCGTCGAGCCGCCCGGGAGAGAAGACCGCGATGGCCAGCCCCACGCAGACGAAGGCCAGGATGATGACAGGCAGACCGTGAGCCGCCCAGAGGAGTTCCGGCACCAACCCGACCTTGGGGATCCTGGCAAGGACCACACCGGCCACGTCGTCGGTCGAGACAGTCCAGGGGTCGTCGTGGCCCACGGCGTCTCCCCGCGTGGTCAACTGCTGCCCGTTCACGGCAGCGACCCGATGGGTGACAAGGCCCAGGCTCGATTGGAAGCTGATGATCGCCCCGGGCGCCAAGGGCCGGCTGAAGAGACCCGAATACGGCCCGACGATCACGACATCGCCCTTGCTTATAGCCGGCTCCATGCTGTGGCCGGTCACGACGTAGGCGTGGTAGGTGGAGGAGATGTTGAGGAAGACGACCCCGGCGAGGATGACGATCCCCAGGGCAAAGAGGGACATCACGAGAATCCGTGCGCCTATCCGGCCCGCTCGCCGCCAAGGGCTCCTCGGAGCGGTCACGAACGTCCCTTCCGTCGATTGCCAAGCCGGGCTCACCGAACCGGGACCTTCCGGCGAGTGAGTCAGGCGGAGCAAACCGCCGCGCCAGCGACACGTCAATCAGAGGGGCGTGAAAATTGGACTTAAGGTCTAGACCTATTGGACTAAAGTCCAATAGCCGGAGGCGACTACGAGAGGCTGAAACGGTCGGCCAGGCGGACCAGTTCCGCGACCGACTTCACCCCGAGCTTCTTCATGGCGCGGGCGCGATGGACCTTGACGGTCTTCTCGAGGATCTGGAGTTCCGTCGCTATCTGCTTGTTGAGACGGCCCAGAGCCACCAAGCGGATGACCTCCACCTGGCGGGGGCTGAGGCTGCGGATGCGCTCCTCCAAGACGGCGTCCTGCCCGCGGGTGGTCAGGCTGGAGGCGCTGCGTTCGAGGGCGCGGTTGACGGCCTGCAGCAGCTTGGGAGCGTCGAGCGGTTTGGTGAAGAAGTCCATCGCCCCGTTCTTCATGGCCTCGACGCTGAGGGGTACGGTGCCTCTGCCGCTCATGAACAGAATAGGCAGATGTGCAGCCTTTTCTGCCAGGATGCGCTGGACTTCGAGGCCTCCCAGACCGGGGAGGAACAGGTCGAGGAGCACGCAGCCGGGCGTGGTGCCCAGGTCACGTTCCAGCATCTCATCGGCCGAAGCGAAGGCGGCCGTCTGATAGCCGTTGGAGGTGAGCAGGCGGGTGAGGTACGAGCGCACGAACGGCTCGTCATCCACGATGTAGACGAGCGGCGGCACCTTCTGATCGCCGAGGGCTCCGGCCGAAGTACCTGGGTGATGCGCCTCTACCATGGTCGACCTTCGTTGGGTCGATGTGGACTTACAGCAGCCGTGGGGACACTCCTTCTGTGAGACTCCACGTGCGGGACCTGTGCTTGTGCGTCCTGGACGTTTCTAACTATTGCACGCCGCGGCCAAACGATAAAGAGGGCACCGCCGACTACTCACTGGGCCGTGCCCTCCGCCTCTACCGGAACGGGCACCGTCGAAATAGCGATCGCCAGTAACTGCTCCCGGCTGAGGTCACCGAAGATGGTGTTGGACACCCAGTAGAGGACGCCGTCCCTGAACCACCATACGAGATCGGGCTTGTTCATCGCCCCGACCACCGTGTAGGTGATGCCGGCCGCCCCTACCTGGATGCCGCGCGCCGCGAGCGGCGCGCCGATCCACGTCGTAGCGCTCACCCCGGCGTAGAGGTCCTCGCCCTTGTAGCGGTACCCCACCCGCACCGCCGGCTTGGTCACGCCGTCGCCGGTGTCCAGGGCGTAGCTGTGATCGAAGTTGTAGCTGAACGTGGCCGGCATGAACGTGGGAGCCATCAGGCTGATGCCCGCCTCCTTCTGCAGCGATTGCCATGAAGAGAGACGTACCGGCTCTGAGATGCCGCCTGCGACCGTGTACCCGTGAATGGCATAGTCCTCGCCCAGCACAACGGTCACCCGGTCGACGTCCGCGCTCTTGTCCACCTGCTGGATCCCCAGAGCCTGAGCGACGGCCTGCGCCGCCTCCAGGCGGCTGCCCGGGTACTGCACCATTCCCATCCCCGTGATGGGCGCGTCCCCCGTGGGGATCGAGGTCACCTCGGCCCCCTGCCGGTCCAGCCACAGCGCGGCAAAGGCTCCCTGGCCCACCCGGCCGGTGGAATCGACCACGTCCACCGCCGTGCCCCTGAGATCGGTGACGGTGAGGGTGGCGAAGGCCGCCGGTTCAGGAAGGATCGTGTCGTCCTGGGTGGTGATGACCGGAGGAGTGAAGAAGTCCTGCACCGAGGCCGCGATCTCCTCTTCGGTCGGCAGGATGTAGAAGCTGCCGTTGATATCGCTCGTGACCCCGGTGATCTCGGCCCGCTTGATGCCGCCGCTGTCCAGCTTCATGACCCAGTAGGCGAGCTTGATCACGTCGTTGGCGCTCATGTCCGTGTCCGCGTACTGGAAGATGGTCTTGATAAGCCCGGGGAGCTTGAGCGGGAGGTTCCACGTCATGACCTGCTGGCGCACCGCCGAGAGATAGCGCTGCTGCCGGGCCATGCGGCCGAAGTCTATGTTCTGGTCGTGCCGGGTGCGCACGAACCGCTCTGCGTTCAGGCCGTCCAGGAGTTGGTAGCCGGGGTCCAGTTCTATCTTGCCGTCGTTGTAGGCGCGGTCCACGTCGACGTATACGCCGCCCAGCGAGTCCGTGATGGCCTTGAACGACTCCAGGTCGACCGCCATGTAGTGGTCGAGGTCGACGCCGAGCACGTCCTGGATGGTGCGGATGAGGAGCGCCCCGCCCCCGTACGCGTAGGCCGCGTTGATCTTGCGGTGGCCGAAGGGATCCCCGAGGTCGACACGGAGGTCGCGGGGCACGGACAGGAGGGACAGGAACCTTCTATCCGGATCGATGTGGAGCAGGATGATCACGTCCGAGCGGCCTTCGGTGACCTCGGTGCTGCCCTCGGCCCGCTTGTCGTAGCCCAGCAGGACGATGTTGGTCCCCGACGGGGTCTCGAACGGCGCCGTCGTGGTGGTGTCTCCGAAGATCGGTGAGGAGGTGCCGGTGGTCCCGGACTGCGACCCGGCCGCCGGAGAGGAGGTCGAGGTGGTGGAGGGCTTCTCCTTGAGCGCTTCGACGATGCTGGGGTCGATGCGGGCGTTCGCCGAGCCGACCTGGTGGTCGAACCACAGATACAAGCCGAGCCCCGCCGCGATCACCGCCAGGATGATCCCCAGCAGGCTCCACATGACGATACGCACCCAGCGTGATTTCACGCCTCCGCCCTGCCAACAGCTCGCATGCGCATGCGCTCCTCCGGCCAAGCCCTTTGTCCACGTAGCGTTACTCCGGTGGAGTGCGGAGCACGCGAAGCAACCATAACGTGACGTCTGTAAAGACATCATAAACCGGGACCGGCGTCCAGTCAGCCCTGCGGACCGGTCGCAGGGAGCGCCCTTCTACTGGGACGCTGGGGGCAGCGATACCATCGACATGGCGACGGCCAGCAGTTGCTCGCGGTCGAGGTCGCCGAACAGTGTGTTGCTGATCCAGCACAGCAGCCCGTCCTCGACCCACCAGATGTGGTCCACCCGGGTACTGCTGCCCACGATGGTGAAGACGACGCCGTCCCCCGCCACCTGGATGCCCGGACTGGCCAGCGGAGCCTCGGTCCATGTGGACTCGCTCACGCCCAGGTACAGGTCCTGATCCTCGCTCCGGTAGCCGACGCGGATGGCGGGCGTGTCGGTGCGCCCAGGGACTATCTGGTACGAGCGCTGGAACGAGTAGGTGAACCCTTCTGGGACGTACGAGGGTGCGATGAGCGTGAAGGGGGCGGTCTTGGTGAGCCGCTGCCAGTCCGCGAGGTCGCGGACTGAAGGCGTCACTCCGGCCGACAACGCCGCTGCTCCCAACTGGGAGGGCGCGATCTGGAAGGACGTGCCGAGCACCACGGTGACCTCGTTGACGCCGGGACTCTGGGTGGTCTGCACGATCCCCAGGCTCTGCCCGATGCTCTCGGCCGCCCGGGAGCGTCCGCTCCGGTACTGCACCTCGCCCAGACCCGGCACCGTCTGGACCGCTTCGGTCACTCCTGTGACCCTGGCCCCCTGCCGGTCGAGCCACAGGGCCGCGAGCGCCCCCTGCCCGAGGCGCCCGGTGGCGTTCACCACGTCGACCTTGAGGCCGCGCAGTTGGCCGGCGGTGAGAGTGGTGGTCGTTGCCGGGACGGGGGTGGTGGCGGCCGGCGCCAGCGCACCCGCCGCGGCCACAGCGGCCGGGACCGGGGGCGTGTAGAAGTCCTGGACGGCGGCCGCCAGTTCCTCGTCCGTGGGCTGGACGAAGAAGGCCCCGTGGATCATGCCCGTCTTGGCCTTGATCTCGGCCTGCTTGATGCGGGTGCCGTCCAGTTTCATGGCCCAGTAGGCCAGCTTGATGATGTCGTTGGCGCTCAGGTCGGTATCGAGATTGGAGAACAGGGCCTTTATGAGGCTGGGGACTCTGAGAGTGAGATTCCAGCCGAGCGCCTGCTCCCGCACCGCCGTGATGAACTGCTGCTGGCGGGCCATCCGCCCGAAGTCGATGTTGTCGTCGTGCCGGAAGCGCACGTAGTCCAGAGCGTTCGCCCCGTTGAGCAACTGATAGCCGGCCGGGACATCGAGATGCTCCCAGGGCAGGGTCTGGTTGAGGTAGTGCCGGTCGATGTCCATGTAGACGCCGCCGAGGGCGTCGGTTAGCGCCTGGAACCCCTGGAGATTGAGGGCGATGTAGTGGTCCAGGTCGACGCCGACCTCCGACTGGATGGTGCGTATGAGAAGGGCCGCACCTCCGAAGGCATAGGCGCCGTTGATCTTGTAGAGCCCGTAGCCGGGGATGTCGGCCAGCATGTCCCGGGGTATCGAGAGCATGGAGACGAAATCCTGCCCGGGGTCGATATGCACCAGGATGATGGTGTCGGAACGGCCCTCGGTGACCTCGGCGCTACCCTCCGGGCGCTTGTCGTAGCCGAGCAGGACGATGTTCATCGAGTCCGGGCTCTCGGGCAGGGTGGACGTGGTGGTGGCCGCTGCCCCGGCCGCCGCGGGCGCGGTGGTGGAAGTCGTCTCCTTGAGCGCCGCGACCACGTCCGGGCTCACCCGGGAGTTGGCCCCGGAGACCTGCCCGTGGAACCAGAGATAGAACCCGCCGACCGCCGCGACGATGGCGACCACCAGGCCGACAGCGCTCCACAGGACGATCTTCTTCCAGCGGGCTTTCATGAACGACAGGACCTTCATGACCGCTAGGATACCGAAGTCTCGGGGCACATGGGGCGGTGCCGCGGGCCCTCCGGGCCCCGGCGGCGGGAGGCCGGGCCGTCAGAAGCGCTTGACGAACACCACCATGTCCTCACCGGCGGCATAGAGGTCCTTGATGCGGGCTTCGGGCTGGAAGCCCGCCTTCGTGAAGAAGTCCTCGATCCCCGCGTAGCGAGCCGCCGTGGAGGTCTCGGCGACCATCATGCGGGCACCGGCCTCGCGGGATTCCGCCTCGGCGGCACGGAGCAACCGCCGCCCGACGCTCTGGCGGCGGGAATCCGGGTCCACCACCAGGTAGTGCAGGTCGAACACACCGTCGGTGAAGTCGCGCGGGCCGTAGCAGACGAAGCCCGACACGCGATCGCCCACGCGGTCCACCAGGAACTCATACCCGCTGTCTTCCGGCCCCAGAAGAAGGAACTCCTCCCAGACCGCGCCCAGGGCGTCCATCTCGTCATCGTTCAAGACACCCGAGCGGGAGCCGATATCCTCAAGCAGGGGCGAGTCGCTTTCTGTCGCATCTACAATCATGTAGACATTGTACGGGTTGGAGAGAAAGGGGTCCGATCGATGCCCAAGAGATTCCTGGTACTGATGACTATCCTGGCCCTGCTGGCGATCGCGGGTCTTACCGCCGGTTGCGGCGGAGGAGGCAGCACCGCCACAACGGCGGGATCCGCCGCCTCACCTTTGGGCGCCGATGCCAAGACCTACACGAACACGGACCAGGGCTATTCCTTCAAATACCCCGCGAGTTGGAAGATCAGCGACCAGACCACGCTCGACGCCACCGCCGGCGCCGGGTCGACCTCCGAGGTCGCGGTGTACGACCCGAAGGGCGCGTCGTCCAACGACATCTTCCTCGATCTGCTCATGGTCTCCACATACACTCTCAACGTCGAGATCGCGGACTCGGACATCCCGTCGCTGCAGAGCGAGATCCAGTCCATGCTGGACAGCCTCCAGAGCCAAGCCACCAACGCCAAGGTGACGACCGCGCTGGCGCAGACGCAGCTGGGCAGCCTCAAGGGCTACGCCGTCTCCTACACATTCGACAAGGAGGGCGTCCCCTCCACGTCGACGCTGTACTTCCTGTTCAAAGGCAAGACCGAGTACATGCTGAACGTCCAGGCCGCCACCGAGAACTGGCAGAAGGACCAGGCGGTCCTCTCGGCCATGACGGCCAGTTTCGCGGTGCAGTG
>CAIQPS010000005.1 GCA_903873715.1 uncultured Actinomycetes bacterium | reverse complement strand
TGCTGGTGTCGCCACCGGTGCTCTCAGACGTCGACGGCGCCTCCGAGGTGGATGTGGAGCCTGCCGTCGAGCCGGTGGAGGAGGAGCCGTGAGTGGTCGAGGTCGACGAAGCAGGGGGCTCGGCCGTGGAGGTGGTGGACCCGTCGTCATCCCCGGCGAACACCGAGGTCAGGAGGTCGCGGGACACCCAGGTGTAGTAGCCGGCCACCACGTGAGGGGCCGCGGTCAGCGCTATCAGGAGGGCCAGCCCCCCGAAGACGACCGCCAGGCCAGCGCGTGACGGCCGGACCGCCGCGGCGGCGCCTGCCTTGGGCGTGCGCCACGCGTCTATCACCGCGAGCAGCCGCACCAGGAGGAGCAGCACGTCGGCGACCAGGAGGGCCAGCAGGACTTTGGGCTGCACCACCCAGGAGAGCAGCGCGTCGATGCCCTGCGCCACGATGATCACGGCGGCCAGGGTCACGACGACGAAGATCCCTAAGAGGAAGAGCCCCCGGCGCTTGGCCCCGGCGGCGAGTTGGCCCACACCCGGGACGACCGCGGAACAGAGGGCCCGCAGCAGGCGGGCGGGGTAGCTGTCTCTGCGCCGATCAGCATCCATGGCGGGCCGCCTCCATCGTCATCTCACCGCGCGATAGCCCCCTCTGACTCCTCTCGGGCTGACGACCACCTGCCACAACTGGTTCCGCCTCACCCTGAAGCTACCGGCACAGGACAGCAGGTAGTAGGTCCACATCCGATAGAAACGCTCGTCGTAGTCCTGCTTGATGGAGTCCCAGCTGTCCACGAAGTTCTTGTTCCAGGCCATGAGGGTGGGGTCGTAGTCCACGCCGAAGTTGTGCCAGTCCTCCAGCACGAACAGCCCTTCGGCCGCCGTGGTTATCTGCTTCGCCGACGGGATCATCGAGTTCGGGAAGATGTACTTGGCGATCCAGGGGTCGGTGATCCGCCCCGACCGGTTCCGCCCGATGGTGTGGAGCAGCATGAGGCCGTCTTCCGCGAGGCATCTGCGGGTGACCTCCATGAAGGTGCGGTAGTTGTTCACCCCCACGTGCTCGAACATGCCGATGGACACCACCCGGTCGAACTGTCCGGTGATGCTGCGGTAGTCCTGGAGCCGGAAGTCCACCGGCAGCCCCGCCGCCCGGGTCTTGGCCAGCTCGATCTGCTCGCGGGACACTGAGACGCCGGTGACGTGGGCGCCGTACTTCTCCGCCGCGTGGATGGCGAAGCCGCCCCATCCGCAGCCGATGTCGAGTACGCGCATGCCCTCGCTCAGGCCCAACTTGCGGCAGACGAGGTCCAGTTTGGCCTCCTGGGCCTCGCCGAGGGTCGTCGCGGACTGCCAGTAGCCGCACGAGTAGTTGAGGCCCTTGTCCAGCATCTTCACGAACAGGTCGTTGCCGATGTCGTAGTGGTGCTCGCCGATCTCGAAGGCTTTGGTGAGCCGCTGCGGGTTGAGCACCTGGGTCTTGAAGGCCGCCCACAGGAGGGCC
The DNA here is from genome assembly GCA_903873715.1 of uncultured Actinomycetes bacterium. Classification (GTDB taxonomy): domain Bacteria; phylum Actinomycetota; class Thermoleophilia; order RBG-16-64-13; family RBG-16-64-13; genus CAIQPS01. Next base: position 59,647 of record CAIQPS010000005.1, on the reverse strand, counting down.
TTGTTCTTGCGTATCTGCTTCTCCAGGCCGGCGGACATGACCCGCGCGAAGAACTGGTCGAGCGCCTGGCAATCCCACCAGCCGTCCATGTAGGCGTCGCCGAGCCCCATGGTGCCGCCGCCCAGCACGGCCGCGTAGAGCCGCGGGTCGTTCACCGTGATGTCGAACGGCCGGTCGCCGCCGATCTTCACATCGGCGATGTCCAGCATTTCCTCGATGAGCTTGCGCTGCGCGTCGGCCGTCATGGCTCTCCTTCCTCGCATCTGACAGATACGTTGTATCAGAAGTGGGCGGGGAGTCGGCAGCGGCTGGGCGCGCCGGTTGCCGGCCGCGTTCGGTCTAAGGTCTTATCTGCACAGGCGATGCGTCCGGTCATGCTACCCGCATGGTGCCCACCATCTTCCGCAGCGGCCCGTTCAGGTTCTTCTTCTTTTCGCGCGAGGAACCTCGAATGCACGTCCACGTGTTCCACGCCGATGGGGGGCCAAGTTCTGGCTCGAACCGCGCATCGAGTTGGCGGCGAATCAGGGGCTGTCGGACAAACAGATCGGAGAGGCATTATCATTGGTGCATGAGCACTTGGAGGAGATCACGGGTGCCTGGCACCGCTTCTTCTGACGCCAGGATCGTCCGACGGACGGCCGGAGGTTTCCGGCTGGTCGTCAGCGGCGAGGAACTCGTCCTCTCATTCAGTGATTTTCCCTGGTTCGAGCGGGCCACCGCGGAGCAGCTGGCCACCGTACGACTGCACGGTCGAGACCATCTTTCATGGCCCCTGCTCGACGTGGACCTCAGTGTGGAGTCCATCCGCCATCCGGAGCGGTTCCCGCTCGTTGCACGCGAGGGTTGACCATCTCTGGGGATAGACCGAAGCGGCGTTTGGCGCCGCCCCGCCGGGGAACCTTCGAAGTTCAGCGCTTCACGTCGTAGCCGGCTGCTTCCCGATCCCACGTATCGGGGGTCACACCCTCTGCCCGTAGGGCGGCCTTCTGCACCTTCTCCGTGGCGGTCTTGGGCAACTCATCCATGAAGCGCACGTATCGAGGCACCATGAAATAGGCCATGTTGGCCTGGCAGTGGTCGAGCAGTTGCTCCGGCGTCATGACCTTGCCCGGCTTCAGCACCACGCACACCATGACCTCGTCCTCGGCGTCGGGGGTCTTGACCGGTATGGCGGCCGACTCCAGCACCAAGTCGTGCGAATCGATGGTGCGCTCGACCTCCCAGGAGCTGATGTTCTCCCCGCGCCGCCGCAGGGCATCCTTCTTGCGGTCCACGAAGTAGTAGTAGCCCTCTTCGTCCATCCGCCCGTAGTCGCCCGTGTGGAACCACAGGTCCTGCCACGCCTCCACCGTCTTCTCGGGCATCTTGCAGTACTCGAGGAGCATGGTGTGGGGGTGGCTCGGCCGCATGAGGATCTCACCGGGAGTCCCTTGCGGCACCTCGAGGCCGTCGTCGTCCACCAGCTTCACCTGGGCGCCGAACACCGGGCGGCCCACGGTCCCCTTCTTGCGGCAGGCCAGCGTGTTGAGGAGCGGTATCCCTATCTCGCTCATTCCGTAGCCTTCGAGGATGGTGACGCCGAAACGTTGCTCGATGACATCGAAGAGGTCCGGCGGGCAACCCGCGCCGAAGAGCACCCGGAGCGGGTTCTCGGCGTCGTCCGGCCGGGGATCGGCTTTCAGCAGGATCGGCAGGATGCCCCCGATGTAGTTGAAGGCGGTGCAGCCGTAGCGACGGACATCGGGCCAGAACCGGCTCGCGGAGAAGCGCTCGCCGAGCGCCATGCGGGCTCCGGACATCAGCGCCGGCATGGTTGAGAGGAACTGCGCGTTGCCGTGGAAGAGGGGAAGCACGTTGTAGAGACAGTCGCCCTGTCCGTACTCGCAGGCGTCGGCGACGATCTCACCCATGAACACGCCGTAGTTGTGGGGGAGGAGCATCCCCTTGCTCGGGCCGCTGGTGCCGGACGTGAAGAGGATCACGAACGGATCGGACGCCTTGACCTCCGCCGGGTCGAAGACGCCGTCGTTGTCGACGAGTCCTTCCCAGGGCGTCGCCGGCACGGGGAGTGGAGGCGTTTGGCCCTGGGCTCCGTCGAGAAGGACGATGTGCTCGACGGTGGGCAGGTGCCCGAGGATCGGCTCCAGGCGCTCCAGATAGGACTCCTCAGTCACTATCACGCGGCAGTCGGTGTACCCGACCATATAGGACAAGAGGTCGCCCCGGTGCGCGGTGTTCACCGGCACCTCGACGGCCCCGAGCTTGCTGAGCCCGAACCAGAGGAACAAGAATTCCGGGCGGTTGCCCATCAGAATGCCTACGCGGTCTCCCTTGCCGACGCCCACGCGCTGCAGTCCCGCCGCCACGTGGTCGGACTCGATGTCGAGATCCGTGTATCGGTAGACCCGGTCCTTGAAGTGGAGGAAGTCCCGATCGCCCGAGGAGGCGACACAGGCACCGAGCACGCCGTGGACGGTACGTTGCCTTGAGCTATCCGCGGTGCACACAGCCCCTCCGTTCTCGTCGCTATAGCAATCGCTCGATATCTGTCGTTGACACGATGCTGTCCTCGCTGCTAGTGTATACTACATTGTATACACCATGGGATGCTATTCTGACCGGACTCTAAAGAGCGAGGCGGAAAGGCTGGATACCGTGGAGAACCAGACCGACAGGACGGCGCAGTATCTGCGGGACGCGATCCTTGCCGGTGAGTTACGTCCGAACCAGATGCTCATCGCAGCCGATATCGCGGCTGCTTTGAGCGTCAGTCGAACTCCCGTGCGGGAAGCTCTGCAACGACTGCTCCAGGAGGGTTACGCGAAGAAGCTGACCAACGGCTTCTGCGTGGTGGCGGAACATCCGGCGAGCGAGATGCTGGAGAGTCTGGAAGTGGAGGGTCAGCTTCTCAAACTCGCGGTCAGACTGGTCCACGAACGGGGGTCGGAAGACACCTTGCGGATCCTCGACGAGCGGTACGCGGCCATGATGCAGGCCATTGAAGCTGGCAGGCTGGACGAATGGACCGGGATGGCGCAGACGTGGGTGGAAGCCCTGGTCTCCGGCTCGGGCAACAGCGTGCTCCTCGCGATGATAGACGGCCTGAAAGTCCACTACTGGAGACACCGGTGGTCCCGGTCCTTCCGTCTGGCCGACTGCAAAGACCTGACCGAGAGATACAAGCTGGTGTCGGACGCGCTTCGCGCTGGAGATGCCGACAAGGCCGAGGCGGCGGTCGCCGAGCTCGGCAAGGTGGTGCGCAGCTATGCATCTGTGTGGTCCGCAACGACTCCGGAAGGGGGCAAATGAGCACGTAATTGGGGGCCTGATCAGCGATGCGATCGAGCTAAGAGGCTTCACTCAGAGTTGGGGGGTACGCAATGAAGCACAGAAGATTCATCGTGACACTCGTTGTGACATTGCTCGCGTTCATCCTTGTCGTGGGCGCCGCGGGGTGCGGCGGGACCACCACCAGTGAGACCACCCAGGCGACCGCTGCCACCAGCACGAGCGGCGCCACCGAAACGAGCGGGACGACCGCGACCAGCGGGCCCGCTCCCACCACCGCCACCACCGCGGCGACGACTCCGGCCGGCGACCAGCCGGTGCTGAGGATCGGCTTCGTGGGCGGCGCCTTCCCTTCGCTCAACCCCTTCGTCGGTGGCGGCTTCGCAGCCCGGTTGGCCTGGCAGGTCATGTATGGGTCGCTGGTCGGGTTCGACGCCACAGCCCAGGAGTACAAGCCCGAACTGGCCGACTCGTGGACCGTGAGCCCCGACGGCCTGACCTACACCTTCAAGATGCACGCAGGCGCGGTGTGGTCCGACGGCAAGCCGATCACCAGTAAAGACGCGGCGTTCACCTACAACACCATGGTTAGTGGCTTGGAAAGCGGCGCCACAGGCATGTGGGGTCCCAACGTCGGTATGCTCGCGAAGGTGGAAGCTCCCGACGACGCCACCCTGGTCATCACCCTCGCCGGCCCCTCGCCGGGGTCTCTCGTGCTCTCCAACATCAGCGAGATCCCGATCCTGCCCCAGCAGTTCTGGGGACCGCTCGCGGCCGGTGACGCCAGCGGGCTGAAGACCGCCACGATGGATCCGACCAAAGAGACCATGGTCGTCTCCGGCCCCTTCACCATCGCGAAACTGGACCTGCAAGGCACGACCCTGTTCAAGCGGGTAGACACGTTCTACGGCGAGAAGCCGCTGATCACGGGTTGGGGCGCCGTCTCTCTCACCAACGTGGATGCGGCCATCCAGGCTCTCAAGTCGGGCGAACTCGATCTGCTGGCCGACATCCCGCAGTCCGCGGCCGGGGCGCTCTCCTCGGTCGCCACCCTGACCACCAAGGGCATCGGCACGTCTCCCTGCTTCATCGCAGCCAACTACTCCAAGAACTACACGGTGCATCCCGAGCTGACCAACGTGAAGGTGCGCGAGGCGATGAACCTGGCCATCGACCGGGCGACGATCTGCAAGGTCGCGTACCGCGACTTCGCCACGCCGGGCGGGTTCATTCTCGTGCCGCCGTATGCTCCCAAGTTCATCTCGGCTGCCGCACCGGTGCCGGCCTTCGATACCGCCAAGGCGAACTCGCTCCTCGACGGCCTGGGCTTCGCCAAGGGCAGTGACGGCATCCGGGTCGCGAACGGTGTGAAGATGGACTACACGTTCCTGGTCGACACCCCGAGCAGCGCTCTTGCGGGCGACATCTTCGGGGTGCTCAAAGAGAACTTCACGGCAATAGGCATCAACCTCACCGAGAAGGTGCTCGACGACCCGTACACGGCCTCCTTTGCCGGAGAGAAAGCGTACACGGCCTTCGACATGATCTACATGACCGTCGGTATGTACCCCGATCCGGAGCGCCTGCTCGCCTATGGATCCACCAGGGGTCTGGCCAGGTTCAACTTCACCGGGTACTCGAACCCGGCGTACGACGAACTCTTCAAGCAAGAGGGAGTCACCGTGGATCCCGCGGCGCGCAAAGCGATCCTCGATAAGATCGTGGCCCTCCTGCAGCAGGACCAGGTCTACATAGGCATCGCCGATTTCCAGAACATCGCGGCCTGGGACAGCAAGTGGCAGAACATATCCGATCTGAGCGGACCGTCGGACATGTTCGACATCAGGAACAACTGGTCGTTCAACAAGCTGGCCAAGCAGCAGTAGCAGAGTCTAGACTGGCGCTGGTACAGGCACCGTACGGGATGTCCTCGAGGACCTCGTGAGCAAGCGCCAAAAGTTCGTCCTGCGTCGCCTCGGGAGCGCGCTGCTGATCGCCTTCCTGGCCGTCAGCTTCAGCTTCGTGCTGTTCCGCGCGCTCCCGGGCGACGCTATCAACTTCAGCCGGGTGCCCAACGCCACTCCCGAGCAGGTGGAGGCCCTCAGGCACCAGCTGGGCATCGACCGGCCGCTGGTCGTGCAGTACGGCCTCTTCTTCCAGAGCCTGGCGCACGGCGACCTCGGTCTCTCCTTCCGCGACCAGCAGCCCGTCCTCGGCACGCTGCTCGTGGCGGTCCGGAACACGCTCCCACTGCTGATCCTGGGGACCGTCATCGCCATAGTGGTGGGGACGCTCGTGGGGGTGACGGCCGGCTATGGGCAGGGCACGGCGCGCGACAGGCTGATGACCGGGCTTGCCATGCTGCTCTACTCGATGCCCGTGCAGTGGCTCGCCCTGCTTCTGGTGGTGGGCCTCAGCCGCTGGTTCCCCAGTTCCGGGGTCAGCGACCCGTTCCTGCTGGATACCGGCTTCTGGGCGGTCTTCACCGACCGGGCGCACCACATCGCACTCCCCGCCGTCTGTATCGCGCTGATGGTCTTCGGTCCGTTCGCCCTGGTGGCGCGCTCGTCTCAGCTCGAGGCCCTGGCCGACGATCACGTGCTCACCGCGCGGGCCAAGGGCTACGGGAACCGCCGGGTGGTGTGGCGCGAAGCCTTCCGCTCGGCCATATTGCCCATCGTCACGCTGTCGACGCTCACCCTCGGCTTCGCCATCGGCGGCCAGGTGCTCGTCGAGAGCGTGTTCAGTTGGCCCGGTGTCGGGCTGGCCACCGTACGCGCGGTCAGCGCCCGGGACTATCCCATGCTCCAAGGCATCTTCCTGTTCATCACGCTCTCGGTGGTGGCCTTCAACTTCCTGGGGGACGTGATGCACGCCGTCCTCGACCCGCGGGTGGCGGAATGAGCCTCACTCGCCGCCTACTGCGTCGCCGGACGGTGCTCGTGGGGGGCATCGTGGTGTTCGCGTTCGTCCTGATAGCCATCCTCGCTCCCCTGCTCGAACCGTACCCGGTGGGCAAGATCAGCGGGGACCCCTTCGCTCCGCCCTCGGCCGCTCACTGGCTCGGTACCGACCAGATCGGCCACGACATGCTCAGCCTGACTCTGGACGGGGCCCGGAACTCAATGATGGTCGGCTTTGCCGCCGCCATCGTGGCCATCGTGATCGGGGGCACGCTCGGCATCCTCGCCGGATATCGTGGAGGCTGGGGTGAGACCGGCGTCGCCGGCTTGACGGACTTCTTCCTCGTGATACCGAGCCTGCCACTCATGATCGTGATAGCGGCGCTCTTCGGGCAGACCATCTATCACATCATCCTGGTCATCGGCCTGCTCTCCTGGATGGGTGTCACGTACGTCGTGCGCGCCCAGGTGCACACGCTCAAGGAGCGCGGGTTCGTGGCTAGAGCCCGCTCACTGGGCGCGGGCGACTTCCACATCATCCGCAGGCACATCCTGCCCCACGTGGCACCACTGCTCGTGGCGCAGACGGTACTCTCCGTGGCCACATCGATCTTCATGGAAGCGGCGCTGGCCTTCCTCGGTCTCGGGGATCCGCAGCGCATCTCTTGGGGCACCATCATCCAGAGAGCGAACCAGAACTCCGCTGTCTCCTCAGGGGCCTGGTGGGCCATCGTACCGGCGGGGGTGTGCATCGCCCTGGTGGTGCTCGGCTGCTTCCTGGTGGGCCAAGGCGTGGAAGAGGCGATCAACCCCCGTCTGGGCCACGCCCATGTGTCGCCGCGCTTCTTCAGGCGGCGCACGGCGACCGTGGAGGACGAACAGTGAGCGTCCTCGACATCCGCGGCCTGCACGTCTGGTTCGACGCCCCGGATGGCCGCTCCGCCCACGCCGTGCGTGGGGTGGACCTGGCCGTGCGGCCCGGGGAGCGCCTGGGCATCCTGGGCGAGTCGGGCTGCGGCAAGACCACCCTCATCCTGGCGGCCATGGGTCTGTTGCCCTCGTTCGCCTCGGTGGGCGGACAGGTGGTCCTGGACGGCATCGACGTCCTTTGCGACGGGGAGAAGAGCGCCCGCACCGTGCGCTGGACCCACGCGGCCATGGTCTTTCAGGGGGCCATGAACGCGCTCAACCCCGTGCACCGCGTGGGAGAGCAGATCGCCGACCCCATGGTGTTCCACAAGCAGTGCTCCCGCCGGGAGGCCAAGGAGCGCACCCGGGAAGTGCTGGGTCTGGTCGGTCTCCCGGCCAGTGTGGCCCGCCGCTACCCCCACGAGCTCTCCGGGGGCATGCGTCAGCGGGCCATGATCGCCATGGCCGTGGCCTGCGAGCCGAAAGTGCTGTTCGCCGACGAGCCCACCACCGCTCTGGACGTCATCGTCCAGGCCCAGATCGGCGATCTTTTGTACTCCCTGTCCGAACGCCTGGGCCTGGCCCTGGTCTTGGTCACCCACGACATCGGCATGATCGCCGAGCACAGCGAGCGCTCGGTGGTCATGTATGCCGGGGTCATCGTGGAGGACGGTCCCACCTACGAGGTGCTCACCGCCCCCCGCCACCCCTACACCCGCCTGCTCCTGGAGGCCACCCCGGTGGTCAACCGGGACCGGCCCCTGGTGTCCATCCCCGGCTCGCCGCCCCGCCTGGATCAGCCCATCACCGGCTGCGCCTTCGCTCCCCGCTGCCCGCATGCCTTTGAGGCCTGCGCCGTCCGGCCCCCTCTTACGGGCGACGGCCACGTGGCCGCCTGCCACGCTCTCACCCAGGGGAGGCTCTCGTGAGCGCCGCCGGCTCGGCTTCCCCGCATCTTCTCGAGGTCCACGGCCTGTCCGTGCACTTCGCCCTCAAGCGCTCGCTGGCCGACCGGATGGGCCGGCGCTCGGGCCGGGTGGCCCGGGCCGTGGACGGGGTGGACCTCTTCGTGGACGCCGGGGAGCTCCTCGCCCTGGTGGGGGAATCGGGCTCCGGCAAGACCACCCTGGCCCTGGCCGCGCTGCGCCTGGTGCCGGTGACCTCGGGCACCGTCCTTCTCGGGGGCCGGGACGTCACCCGGGAGTCCCGGGGGAGCCTGCGCTCCCTCAGGCAGAAGGCCCAGCTCGTGCACCAGGACCCCTATGCCTCGCTCGACCCCCGGCTGCGGGTGAGGGAGAGCGTGGCCGAGGGCCTGCGCATCCACAAGCTCACGAGCTCCGCCGAAGAGGAGCGTTCCCGGGTCCACGCCGCGCTTGCCAAGGTGGGTCTCACCCCGGCGGAGACCTTCGCCGAACGCTATCCCCATCAGCTCTCCGGAGGACAGCGTCAGCGGGTGGCCATCGCCGGCAGCCTGGTGCTGGGTCCCTCCCTCCTGGTGGCCGACGAGCCGGTGTCCATGCTGGACGTCTCCATCCGGGCGGGCATCCTCGAGTTGCTCGACACCCTGCGGCGGGAGGAACGTCTGGGCATCCTCATGATCACCCACGACCTGGCCACCGCCGCCCATGTGGCCGATCGGGTGGCGGTGATGTATCACGGAATGCTGGTGGAACTCGGCCCGGCCCGCAGCGTGGTCGACGCCCCTCAGCACCCCTACACCCAGATGCTCATCGCCGCCGTGCCCCGGGTGCAGCGTGAAGAAGCGCGGACCCGCACCCTGCCGGGCGAACCGCCCGATGCTTCCCGGGTGCCGCCCGGCTGCCGGTTCCATCCCCGGTGTCCGTTCGCCGAGGAGCGCTGCCGGGTGGAGGTGCCGGCCCTTCTGCCGGCCGCGGCCGGCAGCCAGGGGAAGACCGTGGTGGCGTGCCATCTGCGGACGGCCGCCCCGGCCGTGGCCGCTGAGACTGCTGACGGGTCCGCGTAGGAGCCCTCACGGTGTCCAGGATGGTGTCGGAAGCCTGTCTCAACGAAGCTCGAGGCCTCATCACCCACGCCGTGGCGGCGGGGAAGACCTCCCTGGACGAGTTCGAGGCCAAGAAGCTCCTGCAGTTGTACGGGGTGCCTGTGCCGCCGGGTTCTGCCGTCCAGAGCGCGGAGGAGGCCCAGCGGATCGCCACGGCTGTCGGCTATCCCGTGGTCATGAAGGGCGTCTCCTCTGCGTTCCATCACAAGACGGAGTCGGGTCTCGTCATGCTGGGCGTGGCGGGCTCAGCCGCCACGCAGGAGGCCTACCGCGTGCTCCGGGAGCGAAGCGGTGCTCACTTCGAAGGCGTATTGGTGGAGAAGATGATCGCCGGAGAGCGCGAACTCATGGTGGGCATGAAACGCGACCGGGCGTTCGGCCCCGCCGTGGCCTTCGGCGTGGGCGGGGTCTGGACCGAGGCTATGGGCGACATCGCTGTCGGCATCGCTCCGCTCACCGACGAGGACGCACAAGAGATCGCCGGCCTCATCCGGGCGAGGAGGATGCTCGGAGCCGCCCGGGGGTATCCCGAGGTGGATCAGCCCGCGCTCATCCATGTCCTGCAGGCGGTCGGGCAACTGGCGTTGGACCATCCTGAGATCGCGGAGATCGACATCAACCCGCTGATGACCGAGAAGGGGCGGCCTGTGGTGGCCGATGCCCTCGTCATCCTCTCCGACGGTGATGCCGCGGGGGCCACGGGTCACCGCGGCGCGCCCGACCGGGAGCGCGTGACTCCCCGGACCGCTCTCGAGCCCGTCTTCTCGCCGGCGGGGATCGCCATAGTGGGGGCCTCATCGGACCCCGCCAAGTGGGGCGGCTCTCTTCTCAAGAACATCGTGGAGGGCGCCTACGAAGGTGCGGTCTACCCGGTCAACCCGAAAGGCGGGACGATGTTCGGCCTGCCTGTCTTCGCCTCCCTCGACCTTCTGCCCACGCGGCCCGACCTGGCCATCATCGCAGTGGCGGCGCCCTCCGTGGAGAAGGTGCTGGCCGACTGCGGCCGGATCGGGATACCTGGAGCGGTGGTCATATCCGCCGGCTTCTCGGAGGCGGGCGCGGAAGGCGAGGCCCTCGAAGCCGGCCTTGCTCGAGTGGCCCGGGAGGCCGGCATCGCGCTCATCGGGCCCAACTGCATGGGTGTGATCTCGAGCGGGTGCAGCCTTCACGCCACCGGTTTCGTCTCCGTCCATCCTAGCCGGGGCGGCCTGAGCGTGATCTCCCAGTCGGGCAACGTGGGCTACAAGCTCCTCAAGATGGCGGACGCGCAAGGCGCCGGCATCGCCAAGTTCGTGGGGGTGGGTAACCAGGCGGTGGTCGACTGTGTCGACGTGCTCGACTACCTGAGTGACGACGCTGATACGGACGTCATCCTGATGTATCTCGAAGGGGTCCGGGACGGACGCCGGCTCATGGATATCGCGCGCCGCACGACGTGGCACAAGCCGATAGTGGTGGTGCGGGGCGGCATGACCGCCTTCGGCAGTCATGCCGCGGCGTCCCACACCGGCGCGATGGCGGGCACGGCGGCGGTGCGGGAAGCATCGGCACGGCAGACCGGGGCGATCGGCACCACGTCCCCCGACGAGGGGATCGATCTTGCCATCGCGCTGGAGAACCTCCCGCCGCCCCGGGGCCCCCGCGTCGCCGTGGTCACTCTGGGAGGAGGTTGGGGCGTCCTGGCAGCCGACGAGATAGCGCGCAACGGGTTGGTCCTGGCCGAGCTCCCTGCCCCTCTGCTCGACGACCTCAACCACATCCTGCCCCCCTTCTGGAGTCACGGGGATCCGATCGACATGGTGACGTCGGGGGACGCCGATACGATCGAGCGGGTGGTGGGGCTCGTCACCGCGTGTGATGCCGTCGACTCCGTGCTCGTGCTCGGCGTCGTGGGGAGCCCGGTCACCAGCCGCGATGCCCAGGCTGCCGGCACCCCCCTGAACGACGAAGGCCTGAATCCGTGGGACGCGGCGTACCTCGACTGGGTGGGACGCCTCATCTCCGCTCACGGCAAGCCGGTCATCCACGTCCCGCTCGAACCGCTCGCCCGGTCTGTCTTCTCCAGTGCGGGCCGCCACCGTCCGGTGGCGCTCTCCACCGTGCGCTCGGCCGCCCAGGTCCTCGGCAGGATGGCGTGGTACGGCGCGTATCTCGAGTCCCACAGCCGGCCGAGCCCGAAGGACACATGATGGATCAGTCAGCCACCTGCCTCTCCTCCCGCATGAACGAGTCCATGTCCCGCTCCTCCTGGATCCGGCGTATGTCGGAGGAAGCCGCCCGTCTGCGTGCCGTTCGCGGCCCGGGAACGGTCTTCGATTTCAGCCTGGGCAACCCCATCACCGAGCCGCCCGAGGAGTTCCGCGACATCCTGGAGGACCTGCTGCGCGACCCGTCGCACCGTCTCCACGGCTACATGCCCAACGCCGGTTTCCCCGACGTCCGCGCGGCGGTGGCCGAGTACCTGTCGGGAGAGCAAAGGGTCGAGGTGCCGGCCGCCAACGTGATCATGACCTGCGGAGCGGCCGGGGCGCTGAACGTCATCTTGCGCACGGTCCTCGATCCCGGCGACGAGGTCATCGTCTCCCGCCCGTACTTCGTGGAGTACGGCTTCTACTGCGAGAACCACGGTGGCGTGCTCCGGCCTGTCGCCACCACTCCAGAGTTCGATCTCGCTCCCGAAGCCATCGAAGCGGCCATCGGCCCCCGGACCCGGGTGGTCCTCGTCAACTCACCCAACAACCCGACGGGCCGGGTGTACTCCGCCCAGACGCTCGCCCGCCTCGCCGAGGTGCTCGAGAGGAAGTCCCGGGAGACCGGCCGCCTCATCTACCTTGTCTCGGACGAGCCGTACCGGAAGATCGTCTACGACGGCGTGACGGTGCCGCCTGTCCTGGTCGCCTATCCCCATAGCATCGTGGTCTCCAGTTACTCGAAAGAGCTGTCCCTGGCCGGCGAGCGTATCGGCTATCTGGCCGCGAGTCCGGCCATCCCCGACGTGGAGCGACTCATGGAGGGGCTGGCGATGGCCAACCGCATCCTGGGCTTCGTGAACGCTCCCGCGCTCATGCAGCGGACCGTCTCCCGGCTGCAGGGCGCCTGCGTGGATCTCGGGCTGTACCGGCGCAACCGGGACGTGCTCCTCGCCGCGCTGCGGGGGGCCGGATACACGGTCCCGGAACCGCAAGGCGCCTTCTACCTCTTCCCGCGTTCCCCCATCGAGGACGATGTCGCCTTCGCCATGGGCCTGGCCGAGCATGGCGTGGTAGTCGTCCCGGGGACCGGGTTCGACTGCCCGGGGCATTTCCGCCTGTCCTATTGCGTCAGCCCCGAGACCGTGGATGGGGCGCTGCCCGCCCTCTGCGCCGCCGCGCGCAGCTAGGCCAGGTTCTCTATCCGCACCGGTTCTATCCGGTCGGCCGTCTCGAAGCCGAAGATCCTCGAGTAGAAGTACAGTTCGGCCTCCAACGCCCGCGCGATGTTCTCGGACTTGCGAAAGCCGTGCTGCTCTCCTTCGAACAGGATGAACGCCACCGGGATCCCCTTGTCTCTCAGAGCGTCGACCATGATCTCCGATTGGCTCGGCGGCACGACCTTGTCCTCGCTGCCCTGGAAGAAGATGACCGGACAGGACACGTTCCCGGCGAAGCGGAGCGGCGAGCGTTCCCGGTAGATGCCCTGCGCGGCCGGGTAGGGACCCACCAGGTTGTCCAGATAGTGGGACTCGAACTTGTGGGTATCGGTGACCATAGCCTCCAGGTCGCTGATCCCGTAATGGCTGGCGCCGGCCGCGAAGACGTCTCTGAAGGCCAGGGCGGCGAGCGCCGTGTACCCTCCTGCGCTGCGCCCGCGGATGATCATGCGCTTCGAGTCCACCTCTCCCGTCTCGGCCAGATAGCGCGCGCAGTCCACGCAATCGTCGACGTCGACGATCCCCCAGCGCCCGTCCAGCCTCTTCCGGTACTCCCGGCCGTACCCGGTGCTGCCGCCATAGTTCACGTCCGCCACCGCGAAGCCGCGGCTGGTCCAGTACTGTATCTCGAGGCTCAGGATGCTCGGGCTCGCGGAGGTGGGCCCTCCGTGGCTTGTGACGAGCAGGGGTGGCCGCTCGCCAAGCGGTCCTTTGAAGTCCCTGTTCGTGGGCGGGTAGAAGAAGGCGTGGGCGGTCAAACCTCCCTCGGTGGGCAAGTCGAGCGCTCTGGGGGCTGAGAGATACCCAGGGTCGATATCCACGGTGAGCGATCCCCGAAGCACCCGGAATTCGCCGGTCTCCAGGTCGTATCGGACGATGGCCCACGCCCTGTCGGGAGCGCCGGCTGCAAACACGGCATGTCCGCCGGTCACCCGAAGAGAATCGATGATGGTGAATGGAGTCTCGATGTCGCGCAGTTCGAGAGTCCGCAGATCCAGTCTGGCCAGATGCGAGAGGTTGTCCCGGGAGTAGGTGACGAGCATGCGGTCCTTCGACTCAAAGCCGTAGGTGGATGCTCCGAACGTCCACAAGGGCAGGCCGAACTCCGCTTCCAGCGGGCATAGCGCCTGCACCTCGCCGCCCTGCCAACGGTAGAGGTTCCACCAGCCACTCTTCTCGCAGACGAAGCAGAGGATGCTATCCGGCGAGTAGCTCGGCAGGCACACCGATTCGTCCCGGCCTCCCGCGACCCGCGTGGCGTTCACTATCGAGCCGTCGTCAGCGATCTCTCCCGACCACAGCTCTGCTGCCTCCCAGGGCATGTACGGATGGTCCCAGCTCAACCACGCAATGGTCGTCCCGTCAGGACTCAAGCGGGGTGACGAATAGAAGTCCCTGCCGGAAGCAAGGGTCTGCACCGTGCCGCGACCGTCCAGACTCACGGCCGCCACAGTGTTGATGCATTCCCGGCCGGTCTCGCGGTGATCCTCGACCACGCAGACGAGTCGTTCTCTGGGGCGATCGACGACCATGTCGGCATAGCGAAGCCCCGAAGGAGGGGTGATCGGGACAGGCGGATCGCCGGGCGTCTGGCGGTAGAGGCGCTGGTCGGTGAACTCGCAGAAGTAGGTCTCACCTCCGTCTACCGCGAACGCGCCACCGCCGTACTCGTGCACTCGCGTACGAGCGTTGAAAGGCATGGCCGTGACATCGACCGCCCCGTCACAGGCCGTCCATGCGACGATCGCCTGACGGCCGCCTTCGGCCGGCCGGTTCTCGATCCAGTAGACCGCCCCCTGCCCCAGCAGGATCGGTCTGTCGAACCCTCTGCCGGGCCCGGCAGACGCCACGACCCCGCCTGAGATGGGGGATCTCCACGATCCGTGGGGTGCTGCCGTCGCCATTCCCGTGGCCTCCTCTATCGATCGCTCGGCACGGAGCGTTGACAGCGTCTTACCTCCGCTGATAGTGTATACCACAGTGTATACAATATCGGATGCTTTCCCTGTCACGCCGTATTTGATCTGCATCACGAACACGAAGAGGTGGACCGTGGATCGCAATAACGGCATGCCCGAGCCCAGCTATATCACGCTCGACGGTCTGAAGCTCCAGTACTTCGACTGGGGTAACGAGGGGAGACCGACTCTCCTGTGGATGCACGGAGGCGGCGGGCATCCGGTGAACTGGGCGCAGAACGTCGCCCACTTCCGCGACGAATACCGTTGCCTCGCCCTCACGCACCGGGGGCACAGCGGCAGCGAATGGGCGGCTCCCGACAAGTACGGCCACCGGTATCTTGCCAACGAGATCGCCCTGTTCCTCGACGCCATGCATGTGGGTAGGACGTCGATCGTGGCTTCCAGCAGTGGCGGGATGGTGGGCGTGCTGCTCGCGGCCACCCGCCCGGAGCGGGTGGAGAAGCTGGTCTTCACCGAGATGCCACCGGTCCTCAACGACGAGTGGGTCGACATCTCGCGCATGCTGCTGTCCAACATACGAGAGAGTTTCGAATCCCTCCAGGAACTCATCGACTGGGTCCGCGCGACACACGACCCGAACATGTCCGAGGAGAAGGTGAGAGCGTATGCCTTGACCGCGGCGCAGGAATGCCCCGACGGCAAGTGGCGGTTCAAGAACGACCCGGCGTTCGAGAGGCAGGAGTTCAGTGCCGGCATCCAGGCGGCGAAGGCCATAGCGCTCGGCAGGCGGCCTGAGCCCGATTATTGGTTCCTCATCACCCAGGTCAACTGTCCTACTCTGATCATCCGGGGTAGCAAGAGCACTATGCTGGAGAGCGGCACCATGAAGAAGATGGTGGCTTTCATGCCCGACGCGCGGGGCGCGGAGATCGACGCCGGTCACGTCGTGTACGTGGATAAGCCGGACGAGTTCAACTCGATGGTCGAGGCGTTCCTGAAGAGCTGAAGACGCGGCACGGACGACAAACCGTACACAGAGGATGGCTATGTACCCCAAATGGGAAAAGCTGGCGCCGGACGTCTATGCCTACGTGCAGAAGGGCTTGGGCCGAAGCAACGCCGGCGTGATCGTGCGGGAGGACGACGTCGTCCTCGTCGACACCGTGCTCAACAAGCAGATGGTCGACGGCCTGATCGAGAATCTGGCCCGGACCACAGCCAAGCCGGTCCGTCTGATCATCAACACGCACTACCACACCGACCACGTGTGTACCAACCACTTCTTCCCTGAGGCCACCGTCATATGTTCGGCGGCGTGCCGCGAGCAGATGCGCCTGAAGGGCAAGGCCGAGTTGGAGGGCGACAAGCAGTTGTTCCCCGACGAGGACTGGGAGGGCGCGGAGTTCACCCTACCGGATGTGAGCTTCGAGCGCAGCTTGACAGTTTACGACGGGGACAGAGAGATCCGCGCCATCGACCTGGGAGCAGCGCACACCGAGGCCGACGCGATCGTCCACCTGCCCGAGCAGAAGATCGTCTTTTGTGGCGACCTGGTCCTGTCCGGGCTGCCTCCCGCGGCCATGGGCGGCAGTCTGTCGGGGCTCATCGAAAGCCTCGACTATCTGCTGGGACTCGATGCCGACGTCTATGTGCCTGGACACGGTCCGGTGGGCGGTAAGGAGGCGGTCGCGCTGTGCCACGAGCACTCGGTCCTGGTGCGGACCGAGGCGCGTAAGTGTTTCGACGCCGGCATGTCCTGTGAGGAGGCGTGCAAGACCATGAACATGGGCAGGTTCAGCGGCATCCCGTCGCTGGCGTCACCCGCCGCCCTCGCCATGACCGTTCCCAGGGCATACGCGGAGTTCCGGGGTGAAGCCCCCGGTTCTCACCTGGTGATCGATTGGGAGATCGACTTCAGTCAGATGATGGCGGAGTAGGACTCGGGCACGGCTTCGGGCCTGAGGCAGGCGCGCAGTACGAACCCGGCTATCTCCTCGACCACCTGGTCGAAGGCGAGCGGGCCGTCCTCTCGGAACCATCTCAACGGCCAGTTCACGACCCCGAGGATGTTGAAGGCGAGCACGGTGATGTCGCCGTGGACCAGGAGGCCTTGCGCGGCGATCGCGCGGAGCTGCCCCACGTACATGTCCAGGATCTGGCGCTGCAGCCGTTTGACCCGCTCCTGGGCCTCAGGCGGGTACTGCTCGCGCTCGATGGTGTAGATGCGCGCCTCGTTCCTGAAGCGGCCGGTATGGGTCAAGTTGGTCTTCACAAGCAGTCCGAGTCGCTCAGCAGGGTCCATGTCCAGTTCCGCGACGCGCTCGAGATCCTCATACAGCCGCACGGCCGACTGCTCGAAGATGGCGAGCAGTATGCCTTCCTTGTTGCCGTAGTAGTGATAGATGTTGGAGATGCTCATCCCCATCCCGTTGGCGATGTCACGGATGGAGGTGGCCGCATAGCCTTTGGTGGCGAACAGGTCTATGGCAACCTCGAGCAGCAGGTCCTTGGTCTCGAGCTCCGTCGTTCGCTTCCCGGGACTGCTCATCTCGACCGCTCCCACGTCCTCTCCCTATCTCCCCAGGACGACCATCGTGCACGATTTCGTGTCGCCCGATTTGTCCCCGCCCATGCACTGCGCCAGCCCGATCTTCGCGCCTTCCACCTGCCGCGCGCCGGCCTGGCCGCGCAACTGCTGGACGAGCTCCACCAACTGCGCCACCCCGGTCGCCCCCGTGGGATGACCGCGGCTGAGAAGGCCACCGGAGACGTTGACCGGCACGCGACCGCCCAACGTCGTGGCGCCGGACTGGACCAGTAAACCGCCTTCCCCCGGAGGGCACAAGCCCAAGGCCTCGCAGTGGATGATCTCGCCGATGGTGAACGCGTCGTGGAGTTCCACGACGTCGACGTCCGCGGGGCCGAGACCGGCGCGCTCATACGCGAGCGCGGCCGCCCGGTAATCGGTCTCCCAGCGCAGAAGGTCCTGGGGGTTCTCGTAGCTGCCGGTGGCAAGAAGGGCCGCCCGCACCGATACCCAGCGCGGGTCACCAGGGAGGAGTCCGGCCCTGCGGGCTCGAGCGGGCGAGGCGACGACGACGGCCGCGGCCCCGTCGGCGTTCGGACAGCATTGGAGGCGGGTGAGGGGGTCCACGATCATCGGGGAAGACAGCACCTCCTCGACGCTCGTCAGCTGCCTATACATGGCCGCCGGGTTGAGGGAGCCGTGGCGGCGGTTCTTCACGGCCACGAGGGCCAGTTGTTCGAGCGTGGTGCCGTAGTCGGCCATGTGACGGCACGCCCGCAAGGCGAACCCGGCGGGAGCGACGAGACCGAGTTGTGTGTCGAGTTCGGTCTGTCCGGAGTTGATGAGACCCAGTTGCGGAACGGCCGTCTTCTCCGAACCCACCACCATCACCGCCTCGGCCTCGCCGGCCTTGATGGCGTTGCAGGCCAGCATGAAGGCGGTCCCGCCGGAAGTGCAGGCATTCTCGACGTTCACCACCGGTATGCGATTGACCCCCACCTCCCAGAGCACGTTCTGGCCGATCGTGGCGTCGCCGAATAGACGGCCTGCCAGGACGTTCGAGAAGAAGCCCATGTCGATATCCGTCGGCGCGAGACCGGCGTCCAGCAGGGCGGCTCGGGCCACTTCGGCCCCCATATCGACGATGGTGCGCTCGGGATGCTTGCCGAACGGCATCATCCCTACGCCGATGACGACGGGAGTGGTCATCCTTCCTCCTCCGCGACCGTGAACAGGGGCCGGAGCAGCGGCTCGCCCGAACCGTCGTCGCCGAACGGTCCCACGCGGAGCCTCAGTCGCCTGCCGATCTTCAACTCATCCAAACAGGTCGGATCGAGCAGGCAGAAGACCCGCAGCGGGTATTCCTCCAAGTCGATGTACCCGACAGCGTAGGGTTGAGGGAATCCCAGAGGGGGGCGAGTGCGCACTACCGTGTAGCTGTAGATGGTGCCGTGCCCGCCCAGGTCGACCTCGTGTACCGGGTCCAGGCAGCGCGGGCAATACGTGGGCCGGGGAAAGAACGGGCCATGCCCTCTATCACAGGCCCCGCCGAGCAGGTGCGGGGCTGTAGTGTCATCGGGCGGCATCGTGAAGACACCGGTGGCGACAGGGCGAATAGAGCCTGGGCTTGCCACAGAACCCTCCTCGTGATATATCAATCGTTCGATATAGCAGCTCTCCTGGTTTATAACATCAACAGGACTCTTCAGTCAACCGGCGCCGGTCCGCCGTCGTCACGGGCTATCCTCTCCTCATGACATCCGCCTCCACGCCCACGCGCCGCGACCCCTACGCCGTCCTGCGCGTCCGCGATTTCCGCTTCCTCCTCATAGGCCGGGTGCTCGCCAGCCTGGGTGGGGAGATGCTCAGCTTCGCCATCGCCTGGGAGTTGTGGCTGCGCACCCACTCCACGCTGGCTCTCGGGCTGGTGGGGCTGGCGCAGGTGCTGCCGGTGATCGTTTTGTCGCTCCCCGGCGGGCACTTCGCCGACCAGCACGACCGCAAGCGGATCATGATCGCCGGGCAGAGCCTCTTCGTGGTGTGTTCCGTCTCGCTGGCCGTGCTCTCCTGGCTGCAGGGGCCCATCCCCGTCATCTACGGGGTGCTGCTCGCCATCGGTACGGTGCGGGCGTTCAGCGACCCGGCGTCCTCGGCGCTGGTCCCGCAGACGGTCCCGCCGGAACTGTTCGCCAACGCGGCCACCTGGAACAGTTCCTCCTGGCAGCTGGCCGCCATCACGGGGCCGGCCATCGCGGGGGTCTGGGTGGCCGCCGTGCACAGCGTCACGTGGCTCTACGTGTTCGATGCCTGCGCCATCGCCGTGTACGTGGTGCTGCTCACGCTCATCCGGGGGCGGCGCGTCCCGCTCGCGCGGAAGGCGGCGACGCTCGAGTCGCTCAAAGAAGGTTTGCGCTTCATGGGCAAGACAAGGGTGGTCCTGGCCGCCATCACCCTCGACATGTTCGCCGTGCTCTTCGGTGGCGCGGTCGCCCTGCTGCCCGTCTATGCCACCGACATCCTCAAGGTCGGCCCGACTGGGCTGGGCATCATGCGGGCCGCGCCGTCCGTCGGGGCGTTGCTGATGGCCCTGGTCCTGGCCCACATGCCCGCCTTCAAGAAGGCCGGGAAGACCCTGCTCACCGCGGTCGTCGGGTTCGGCCTGGCCACCATCGTCTTCGGGCTCTCCAGGAACTTCGTGCTGTCGGTCCTCATGCTCTTCGTGCTCGGGGCGCTCGACAACATCAGCGTCGTGATCCGGGCGACGCTCATGCTCACCCGCGTGCCCGACACCATGCGGGGCCGCATCTCCGCGGTGAACGGCCTGTTCATAAGCATGTCCAACGAACTGGGGACGTTCGAGTCGGGTCTGCTGGCCGCGGCAGTGGGGCCGGTGATAGCCGTGTGGGGCGGAGGTATCGGGACGATCCTCGTGGTGATGGTCGTCGGGGCCGTGTTCCCGGAGATGCGTCGCCTCAAGTCGCTCGAACCGGAGCCGGAGACCGAGACAGTCGCCGGATAGGGGCCGGCCCGCGCCGGGTGGGTCTGCGGCGCCCGGCGGCGCCCCCGCCCGCCCGCGCAGCGCCGAGGCTCCCACGGCATGGGTCCATCAGATAAGATGGGGCCGGTCCGGCAATGTGTGGTCGGCACGACAGGGGGGAGTGACGTGAGCCGCAGGAACTTGCTTCTGGTCCTAGGGGTGGCGTGCGCGCTGATATGCGGGCTTCTCCTGCCCGCCGTGGCCTCGGCCGATCCGGCGGCCACAGACTGGGGGCGGATGCCCCTCTACTTCGTGCAGAACCAGGGCCAGTCCGATAGCGCCGTCTCGTACTACGTCCAAGGGCAGGACAAGTCCGTCTACTTCACCCCCCAGGGGCTCACGTTCGCCCTGACTGAGAAGGGCGCCGCTCCGTGGGCGGTCAAGCTCGACTTCCTCGGGGCCCGCGCGGTGGCGCCCGCCGGCGTCGGCGAGACCGGGGCGGTCATCTCGTACTTCAAAGGCTCGGCCGACCAGTGGAAGACCGGCCTGCCCACCTATTCGTCAGTCTCCTACTCCGATCTGTGGCCGGGCATCGATCTCGTCTACAGCGGTACCGACGACCGGCTCAAGCACCAGTTCGTGGTGGCGCCGGGCGCGGACCCGGCGAACATCCGCCTGGGCTATCGCGGAGCGGCGGTGACTCTCAACGACGCCGGCCAGCTGGTGGT
The DNA here is from genome assembly GCA_903873715.1 of uncultured Actinomycetes bacterium. Lineage (GTDB taxonomy): Bacteria > Actinomycetota > Thermoleophilia > RBG-16-64-13 > RBG-16-64-13 > CAIQPS01. The sequence goes on along the minus strand of CAIQPS010000005.1, from coordinate 38,958 downwards.
GAGCACCCCGGTGGCGTCCTTCACGGACGATGCCCCTGTCGCCTATCAGGAAGTGCAGGGCGCCCGGGTGCCGGTGAGCGCCCGCTATGTGCTGGAGCCGTCCACGGACGGCGACCAGGTGAGCTACAGCTTCCGCGTAGGCGCGTACGACCGCTCGCTCCCGCTCGTCATCGACCCGGCCGTGATCGTCTACTGCGGCTTCATCGGCGGCAGCGAGGATGAGAACGGCGCCGGAATCGCAGTCGACGCGTCGGGCTGCGCGTACATCGCGGGCAGCACCGTGTCCACCGAGGCGAGCTTCCCCGAGAAGGCCGGCCCGGACCTCAGCTACAACGGCGGGGATGTGGACCAGGACCTGGGTGACGCCTGGGTCGCCAAGGTGAAGGCCGACGGCACGGGCCTCGTGTACTGCGGCTATATCGGCGGGAGCGGCTACGAATTTGGCAACGCGATAGCCGTCGACTCCAGCGGTTGCGCGTACGTCGTGGGCAGCACCACGTCGACGGCGGCCACCTTCCCGGATAAGGGCGGGCCCGATCTCATCCACAACGGCGGTGATGACGCCTTCATCGCCAAGGTGAGCACTACGGGCACCAGCCTCGTCTACTGCGGCTACGTGGGCGGTAGCCAGGGCGACGGCGCCAATGGCGTGAAGGTCGACTCCGCCGGCCACGCGTTCATCGCCGGATGGACGTTCTCCAGCGCGGGCACCTTCCCCGAGAAGGGCGGCCCGGACCTCATCTACAACGGCGCCATGGATGCCTTCGTCGCCGAGGTGGCCATCTCGGGGAGCTCGCTCCTCTACTGCGGCTACGTGGGTGGCAGTGGCGACGACCAAGCGACCGGCATCGCGGTCGATACCTCCGGCCGCGCGTACATCAGTGGATGGACCAATTCGAGCCAGTCCAGCTTCCCTGAGAAGGTGGGGCCGGACCTGACCTACAACGGGGGCGACGACGCCTTCGTGGCCAAGGTGGCCATCGGCGGCGGCAGTCTCATCTATTGCGGATACGTGGGTGGGAGCGGCTCCGACGACGCGATGGGAGTGGCTGTCGACTCAGCGGGGGCCGCGTACATCACCGGCACGACGGGATCGACGCAGGCCACCTTCCCCGAGAAGGGCGGCCCGGACCTCGCCTTCAACGGCGGGGGAAGCGACGCCTATGTGGCCAAGGTGAACCCGGACGGGCTCACACTCGCCTACTGCGGCTACATCGGAGGCAACGACCGCGACAGCGCCTACGGCATCGCCCTCGATCCCGGGGCCAACGCGTACGTGATCGGCCAGACCTTCTCCACCGCAGCCACCTTCCCGGAGAAGTCCGGCCCCGACCTCACCCCCAACGGCGCGGACTTCATCTACTTCGGCGACGCCTTCGTCGCCAAAGTGTTGGCGAGCGGCAGTTCGCTGTCCTACTGCGGATACCTGGGCGGCGACGACAACGACAAGGGCCTCGGCATAGCCGTCGACTCGGCGGGCGCGGCCTACGTCACCGGGTGGACGACCTCCTTCAGCAACTTCCCGGTCACGGTGGGCCCCGATCTAAGCCACAACCTGGCGGTCGACGCGTTCGTCAGCAAGATCGTGGTCGCGTCGCACGGGCGTCACGAGCAGACCGACGGAGACATCGTCAAATGGGGGACCTGGACCGACTTCGCCGCGACCGGCGCCTCGGGCGGGAGCTACGGCCGGTCGAGCACGTCCGGGGCCTCAGCCACCATCTACTTCAACGGCACCCAGATCGACTACTACGGCATGAAGGGCACCACCACCGGGGTGGTCGCCGTGTTCCTCGACGGAGTGAAGAAGGCCACGATCGACCTGGCAGCGCCGAGCGCCATCTACAACACCAAGATCTGGTCGAGCGGGACGATACCCGCGGGGAACCACACGCTCCAGCTCGTCCGCAGCTCGCTGAGCGCGGCCTCCGAGTACCTGACCCTGGACGCCGTCGACATCTGGGGGACGCTCAGAGCGGCGCCGTGACGGTGAGTTCCCACCTGCACCAGTAGCCGGCTCCGGGAGGGTCCGGCGGGCCGGACAGGCAGGACACCTTCACCGCCGGATCGACGACCGAAGCGATGCTCGACAGCAACGTGAGCTTCATCTCCTTGCAGGGGAACGTGGGCTTGTCCGCCCGCGTTCGCCCCTCCTGGACCGCGCACGTACGGTAGCGGATCACGGCTCGGTCGGGGGTGTCCATCTCGTACTCGAAGAGGTCCGAGGTCAGCTGCCAGGTCATGAACGAGAGCACCTTCAGCACGGCGGCCGGGCCGGTCTCGGTGAGGGCCAGCGCCTCTTTGAGGCGCCGGGCCTCGCTCACCGCCTGCACCCGCCAGTTGTCCAGGTCGAGACGCACCGCGGTGTCCAGCCCGGACTCCGCCTCGACCGCGCCGAACCACAGGGCGTCCAGCGACTTCCAGTTGCGGGAGTAGGCCTCCAGCAGCTTGATCAGCGTCTCCCTGGAAAGGGACGCGAGTGGCTCGTTCGGCAAGGGTCGAGCTCCTTCCGGCCGGAGGCCCGCCCTTACAGGCAGACGCCCCTATCGATGACCAGCCACTGCCCGGTGATGTACCGCGACTCGTCGCTGGCGAAGAACAGGATGGCTCTCGCCTGGTCGATGGGCTCGCACTCGCCGGCGGCAAGGTACATGTGCTCGCCCGTGATCCGCATCATCTCCTGGTCGCCGGATGCGAACATCTCGGGGGAGATCATCGAGGTGGACGTCGGGCCCGGGTTCACCGAGTTACAGCGGATGCCGCTGCCCGCGTACTGCAGGGCGATGTTCCTGGTGAGGCCGTTGACCCCGGCCTTGGCCGCGGAGTAGGCCACGCCGGCGCAGTGGTACACGCCGCCGATGGAGCCCAGGTTGACGATGGAGCCGCTGCCCTGTGCCACCATGTGGGGGAGGACCTCCCGGCAGAAGTAGAAGACGCCGGTGAGGTTCGTGGAGACGACCTTGTCCCACAGTTCGTCGCTGGTCCGGATGGCCGGAGAGTGCTTGTCGGAGATGCCGGCGTTGTTCACCAGCACGTCGATGCGCCCGTAGGCAGCGACGGCCTCGGCGACCACTCTGGCGACGTCCTCCCGCGCCGTCACATTGCCGGTGACGGCGATGGCCTTGCCGCCGGCGGCCGTGATCTTCTCTGCCAGCGCGGCGATGCCGTCCTCGCGCAGGTCGTTGAGGACCAGGGTCGCGCCTTCCTGTGCGAACAACTCGGCCGTGCAGGCACCGATGCCCGCGCCCGCGCCGGTGATGAGGGCGACTTTCCCGTCGAGTCTTCCAGGGGCCATGAGGACCTCGTTTCGTGCTGTCGTGCCTTGGTGCGCGGATACGCTATGGCTTGCCACGCCGGGTGTCAAGCGCGGCAGGCGACAGTCGGTGCAACAAATCTTGCAAACCAAGTAATGTACAGTAAGTGGTGCACCAAAGAGCGCCGGCTCTCACACCTTTTGGCCTCACGGCGGCCCGTAAAACAGGTATATTCATCGGTGGTCATACTCAGACTCAAGGGGGAGAACCGATGGCCAACGGATTTGTGGGGAAAGTCCTTTTCGTCGATCTGACGACCGGCGCTGTGAGCGAAGAGACCCGCGACGACGCTTACTACCGCAAGTGGATCGGGGGGACTGGTCTGGCCGTCGCGACTATCCTCGAGCGGACCAAGGCCGACATCGACCCGCTGGGGCCCGAGAACATGCTGGCCTTCACCACCGGGCCGCTCACCGGGACCGGCGTGTACGGCGGCGGCCGCTATACGGTGGCCTGCAAGTCGCCGCTCACCGGCGCCTGGGCCGACTCCAACTCCGGCGGCACCTGGGGCCCGGAACTGAAGTTCGCGGGCTATGACGGGCTGTTCGTCACCGGGGCCGCTGCGACCCCTGTCTGCATTGTCATCGACCAGGGCAAGGCCCGTATCGTCCCCGCGGACGATCTGTGGGGGATGGATACGTACGAGACCGAGGACGCGATCCAGGAGAAGCTGGGCGAGCCCGGTTCCTGGACCGTCACCTGCGTGGGCCCGGCGGGCGAGAAGCTGTCGCTCCTGGCCGGCATCGTGAACGAGAAGGGGCGCATCGCGGCCCGCTCGGGCGTCGGCGCCGTCATGGGGTCCAAGAAGCTCAAAGCCATCGCGGTCCGGGGCGGCAAGACCGGCCGCCTGCCCGTGGCCGACAAGGAAGGCCTGCGCGAGATCCAGAAGCGTTACGGCGACGAGCTGAAGAACAGCCCGTTCCATCAGGGTCTGACCGCTGCCGGCACCGGGGGCGCCACGAGCTTCCTCCTCTCCATCGGCGACTGCCCCACCGACAACTGGGCATCCACAGGCACCGACGCCATGCCGACGTGCGACAACCTCGACGCGGCCAAGATGGACGTCTACAAGCTTAAATCCTACGGGTGCCACACCTGCCCGGTGCGGTGCGGCGCTCTCATCGAGATCGCTGAAGGCCCGTACGCCACCGACGGCGAGGTCCATCGGCCCGAGTACGAGACCCTCGCGGCGCTCGGCCCCAACTGCCACAACGATCTGGTGGAAGCGATCATCAAGGCCAACGAGATCTGCAACCGCTACGGCATCGACACCATGGGTGTGGGCGGCTCGGTCGCCTTCGCCATCGAGTGCTTCGAGAACGGCCTGATCGACGCGGGCGACACCGGGGGCCTGGAGCTCAAGTGGGGCGACCCTGTCGCCATGGTGGAACTCACCCGGCAGATCGGCGCGCGGGAAGGCTTCGGCGCGATCCTGGCGGACGGGGCCAAGTACGCGGCCGACCAGATCGGCAAGGGCAGCGAGCAGTATGCGATGACGGTAGCGGGGCGGGCCATCCCGTTCCACGATCCCCGTCTGTCCCCGGCGCACGGTACCCACTACATCGCCGACGCCCAGCCGGCAAACCATCTGGGCCCGGCACCCATGTCCGCTCTCGAGGGCGGCACGGCGCTCGGCAGCGACCCGCTCCTGCAGACGGACGGCACGTCGGCCTTCGGGGAATGGGAGAAGAAGCCCGACCTCTACGTGCGCGGCGCGTCCTTCTACCAGCTGCTCAGCTCGGCCGGTCTGTGCGCCCTCTACGCCCAGTTCTACGCGCCGCCCGTCGCGGAACTCATCGCGCCGGTCACCGGCTGGGACATCGATTGGGCCGAAGGCCTCACCGCGGGCAGGCGCATCCTGACCGCCAGGCACGCGTTCAACGCCCGGGAAGGCGTCGCTCACGACTCGTTCCAGCTGCCCAAGCGGTTCCTCGATCCCTTGGTGGCCGGTCCGGCCGCCGGGGCCACGCCGCCGCCGTTCGAGATGCTCCGCGAGGGGTATTACGAAGCCATGGGATGGGACGCGAAGACCGGCTGGCCCACCGACAAGACGCTGGCCGCGCTGGGGATCGCATAGCAGAACGGGGCTCTCGCGGATGAAGGTGACCGTCAAGTTTCTCGGGGCACTGAGGGACCAGGTCGGTGCGGCCGCGCTTCCGGTCGAACTGCCGGCGGGTGCGACCTACCGTGATGTCCTCGATGCCATAACCCCGACGGTGGCGGGACGGCTGCCGGTGTGGGCGTGGGACCCTTCGAGGGGAGCGTTCTCCCGGCGGATGCTCGTGTCGCTGAACGGTGGCGGGAGCCTCACCGACGAGACGGCCACTCTTGAGGATGGAGATGAGATCGTCGTAGTGCTGCCGCTCGGCGGCGGTTGATCGCTGTCACCGACGCAAGGAGCGGGGGCATGAGCGCACCACGCCTCGGTTTTGTGGGCCTGGGCGTCATGGGGCTGCCCATGGCGGACAACCTGGCCAAGGCCGGCTACGCCGTGACCGTGTACGACAAGGACCCGGCGGCCGCTGCGCGGGCCGCCGCCGCGGCCGGCGGCCTCCAGGTGGCGGCATCGCCCGTGGAGGTGGCGCGCGCTGCGGACATCGTCGTCACCATGCTCCCGTCCGGTCGATACGTGCAGGAAGTCGCACTCGGTGAGGACGGGTTGGTCCACGGCCTGCGGGAAGGCGCCCTGCTCCTCGACACCTCGTCGTCGGAACCGTGGCTCACCAAGGACACTGCGGCGGCCCTGGCGGACCGCGGCATCGCTATGGTGGACGCGCCGGTGTCCGGCGCTCGACTCGGGGCCGAGACCGGCACCCTGGTGTTCATGGTGGGGGCGGAACAGCAGGATCTCGACCGGGTCACGCCGCTGCTCGACGTCATGGGCAAGCAGGCGTTCCATCTGGGCGGCCTCGGTGCCGGGCACACCATGAAGTGCCTCAACAACATGATCACCGCCATGACCTTCATGGCCACCGCGGAGGGCCTGGCCATCGGGACCAAGCTGGGACTCGATCCGAACGTCATGACCGACGTTCTCAACGTCTCCACCGGCATGTCGTGGATCAGCCAGACCCACATCCGGCAGCGCATAACCAACCGGGCGTTCGACGATGCCTTCAAGCTCGAGTTGATGTTGAAGGATGTCGGCATAGCCATGCGCCTGGCACGAGAGGCGGGGATCCCCGCTCCGCTGTCGGGCACCGGGCAGCAGTTGTGGCAGGCCGCCGCGGACTTCGCGGGCACGGGCAGCAGTATCAGCGAGATGGTCCGCTGGGTCGAGCACACGACCGGCGTGACCATCGAGTAGAGAGGAGACCGGCATGGGCGACCCCGCCCTCGTCCCATCGTTCGACTTCCCGACGGTCTGGCGGCACGGCAGGGGGCAGGCCGGACAGGCCGGCGCCGTGCTCAGAGGGCTGGGCTGCCGAGCCCCGCTGGTGCTCACCGACAAGTTGCTGCTCTCCCTGGGCGTCGTGGAGCCGGTGCTCGCTTCTTTGCGCGGCGCGGGTCTCGAGTACGCCGTCTGCGACGCCGTCGACTACGAGCCGACCGTGGCCCTGTTCGACTCCATCATCCGCGATGTCGATCTCAAGCGGTTCGACTCCATCGTGGCGGTGGGGGGCGGCAGCGTGCTGGACGTCTCGAAGGGCCTCGCCGTGATCGCCTCGTTCGGCGGCCACATCCGCGACTATGCCGGCGTGGACAAGGTGCCGGCGGTCCCCTCCATGAAGATCGTCACCGTGCCGACCACCTCGGGCACCGGCAGCGAGATATCCGACGGGGTGGTGCTCATCGACGAGGAGCGGCACACCAAGTTCCTGGTGATCAGCCACCGCATCTGCCCGACGGTCGCCCTCACCGACCCGCTCATGACCGTCTCCATGCCGCCCAAAGTGACCGCCGCCAGCGGCACCGACGCCCTGGTGCACGCCACCGAGTCGTACATCTCCAAGGGCGCGTCACCGGCCAGCGAGATGTTCTCACGGCGGGCCATCGAGTTGCTCAGCCGCAACATCGCGGCGGCCTGTGCCGACGGCAGCGACCTGGATCTGCGCGAGAAGATGCAGATAGGCGCCACCATGGCCATGACGGCGGGCATGAACTCCAAACTCGGGCTCTGTCACGCCATGGCCATGCCGCTGTGCGCGCTCTACCACATGCCGCACGGCCAGGCCGTCGGGATGTGTCTACCGGTGGTGCTCGAGTACAACGCGCCGGCGGTGGGAGAGAAGATGGCGGCGGTCTTCAGGGCCATGGGTCTCACCGGCGACGACTCCGCGGGGGGCGGCGCGCCCGGCGAGGGTTACGCCCAACTGCAGGATCTGCTGGTCCGGATCGGCATCGCCGGCCGCTTGCGGGATATGGGCTTCCAGGAGAGCCACGTGCCCATCATCGTGCGGGAGACCATGGACAGCGCCCAGCGGCCCACCAACCCGCGGGACCCGTCGGAAGAGGACATCGCCGGTATCGTGCGCCGGCTGGTCTGAGGCAGCGGCCGGGCTTGGAGGCCGGGCTTGGAGGCCGGCGATGCGCCGGCCGGGGCTGCGTCGGACCCGCCGCCGGCGCCTCGGCGATCAGCGCGTGACGGCCACCCTGCGCGCCGCTTCCCTGCCTATCTGGTACCGCGTCGACTCGATGACGAACGTCATCGGGCCGTCGAACGGGGCGACGTCGACGACGACGAGCAGCACACCGGGAGCCAGGCCGCACGACGCGGCGTACCGGAGGAACTCGGGGCTCTCGTCGGCCAGGAAGGCGACACTCCAGGATTCGCCCGCCCGCGCGTCCGCCAGATGCGAAGGGACCCCGCAGTCGGCCACCGGCACCTCGTACGGTATCGGGTGGCCGTGGGGGCACGTGGCCGGATGGCCCAGCCGCCGGGCAAGGCTCTCTTCGGCAGCGTCGCTCAACGCATGCTCGAGCCGGCAGGCCTCCTCGTGGACGGTGTCCCAGGGGAGACCGAGGTAATCGGTAAGGAAGCGCTCGCTCAGCCGGTGTCTGCGCACCACACGGACCGCTTGGGTGCGGCCCTCATCGGTCAGGCCGATCTGGCCCCGCGCTGAGTCCCGGTGCAGCAGGCCGCTGTCGACCAACCGGGTGATCATCTGGGAGACGGACGCGGGCTGTACGCCGAGCTCACGGGCTATCCGGGTGATGGTCGCGCCGCCCGGGCCGCACTCGAGCTTGAAGACCGCCTCGAGGTATTCCTCCCTGCTCTCAGTGCTGTCCATCCGCCGCCCCCACCGCCGGTCGCCCGCCTCGTCCATGCCTGCCCGTGCGCCGCGCCAGCCGCTGCCGTAGCGGAAGGGCCATGTCCCAGAGCAGCAACGCCACCGGGACTGCGATCACGACACCCATCAGGATATCTCCCGGCACGCCTTCGGTGAGTCCCCCGGCTTCCTCGAAGAAGCCGTTCCCGAGCGGCAGCATGCGCAGTTCGCCGAACTCGTGCAGACTGCCGAGCAGCAGCTTGATGCCCAGCAGCACGAGAGCCCAGCCGGTGAAACGCAGGAAGCGCCCCACGTTGACCCGGACACTCCCTCGCGCGAGGAAGAAGGCGAACACCACGGCCAGAACGAGTCCGACGAGCGCACCCGCCAGGTCGGCCGGACTGGCTTTGGCCCCGAGTGTCGCGGCTTTGAGGAAGAGGACCATCTCGGCCCCCTCGCGGAGCACCATGACGAATACGAAGGCGAACAGCCCCCACCCGAGTCCGCGGCCCTGCTTGTCTGCGGTGATCGAATCGAGACGGGTATTCATCCCGGCGCTGATGCCGCGCGACGCGCGGGTCATCCACACGACCATGGTGATGACGAAGACTCCGGCAACGGCAAGGATGATGCCCTCGACGAGGGGGTTCTCCGTGTCCAGCCCCACTCGGTCGAGCACCACGGCCAGCGCCACCGAGAGCAGGGCGGCCGCCGCCACTCCCCAGTACACGAGACGCTTGAGGTGCCCGCGGCCGGTCTTGGCAAGATACAGCAGCACTATTCCGACGATGAGGGCCGCTTCGATCCCTTCCCGGAGAGCGATACCCAGTGATGTGACCATGACGGTGCCTTTCGATAGCCCCTAAACCAGTTTGTTAGGAACACCTAACAACGACAGGTTAGCACAGCTAAATCACGCGCGCCAAGATACGACCGGGACATGGCTCTGCTGGAGATGCAGCGGCGCCGTCGAGGACGCCGGCAGGGTCGGGGCTAGCTCACCGCCGCGTAGGCGTTGCGGAACAGGCGGAGCCAGGGGCTCGAGGTGAACTCCCAATCCGCCGGGGTCCACGGCCACTGGCGCAGCTGGAAGCAGCGCTCCGGGTGGGGCATGATCGCCAGGTGGCGGCCGTCGGGGGAGCACAGGGCGGCGATGCCCATGGGGCTGCCGTTGGGGTTGTACGGGTAGGTGGTGGTGGGGCCGCCGGTCGGATCGACATAGCGGACCGGCGCCAGGCCGCTACGGACGATCCAATCGAGCGTATCCGGCTCCGGGACGTGCAGTTGCCCCTCGCCGTGCGCCACCCAGACCCCGAGCGTGGATCCCTCCATGCCTTGCAGGAAGATGGAGGGGCTCTTGTCGATGCGCACCGTAGTGAACCGGGACTCGAAGCGCCCGGACATGTTGTGGATGAAGCGGGGCTTGAGCCGGTCGGCGAGGTCGAAGCCGGGGATACCCAGCAGCGCCATGAGCTGGCAGCCGTTGCACACCCCGAGCGAGACGGTGTCGGGCCGGGCGAAGAACCGGTCGAACTCCTCGGACAGCTGCCCGTGGTTGCGGATGACCGACGCCCAGCCCTTGGCCGAGTCGAGCACGTCTCCGAAGGCGAACCCGCCGACGAACGTGACGAGCTGGAAACCGTCGAGGCCGATGTTGCCTGAGAGCAGGTCGGTCATGGTGACGTCCCAGGGCTCGAAGCCGGCGGCCATGAAGGCGGCGGCCATCTCCCGGTCGCCGTTGCTGCCCTCCTCGCGCAGGATGGCGGCACGCGGCTTGGCGCCGGTGCGGGCGATCTTGGCTGCGGGGCGCGGCGCGCGGCCGGCGGAGGCGACTTCGGCAGCGGAAGCGCCGGTCTCTGCAGCCGGGTCCGCGTCGGGATCGAAGGTCAGGTGATAGCAGGTGGTCGCCGGGGGAGACGCGTGCGACCGCCACTCCTGGTCGGCGCACTCGGGATTCTGCTGCAGGCGCTCGAGCTGGTAGCCGGTCTCTTCCCACACCGCGTGCAGGGCGGCGGCCGGTTCGTCCAGGACGATGGCGCCGTTGAACGCCAGACGCACGGTCCGGTCCTGGACACGCCCCAGTTCGGTGACCGCGACACCGTAGCGCGCGGCGATCTCCCGAGCCGGCGCTTCGTCGCGGAGTTCGACCACCAGGCCCGCCTCTTCCGAGAACAGGACGCGGTACAGATCGTCGCCGGTGAGGCGGACGTCCCAGCCCTTGTCGCCGGCGAAGGCCATCTCCAGCAGGGTGACGATGAGGCCGCCGTCGCTGACGTCGTGGCAGGCTGAGATTGCCCGGGCGGCCACCATCTCCTGGACAGCCTCGAACAGGGCCTTGAGCCGCGCCGGGTCGTCGATGTCGGGGGTCTCGTCGCCGATCTGGCAGAGAACCTGGCCGAGCGCGCTGCCGCCGAGGCGGAGCTTGTCGCCGGCGGAGAGGAGCAGCAGCTTGGCACCGCCGGTCTTGAGGTCGGAGGTCACGCGGACGTCAACGTCTTCGACGAACGCGTACGGGGCCATCACCAGCTGGGCCGGCGCTTTGACCAGTTCGCGCGAACCGTCGGGGCCCCGGCCGTTGCTGGCCATCGAGAGGCTGTCCTTGCCGCCGTCGATGGCCATGCCGAGCGCGGAGAGGATCTCCCGCAGGGCGCAGGCCGCGTCGTAGAGCCAGGCGCCCTCGCCCGGCTGCCGGACCGCGAGCATCCAGTTGCCGGAGCACTTGATGCCGTCGATGCCGCTGATCTTGACCCCGGCCATGTTGAGGAGCGCCTCGGAGACGGCCATGCGGGCGCCGGCCCCGGGGCTGATGAGGCCCTTGAGGGGCTGCTCGCCCAGGCTGAGAGCGGTCCCCGAGGGGCTCGCGTAGGTCTGGGCGATGAGCGCGTAGTCGGACAGCGGCAGATGCCGCGGCCCCACGAGCTGCCGCTGGATGATCAGCCCGGTGACGTCGAGGTCCACCTTGTTGGTGAGGAAGCGCTTGGACCCGATGGACGGGAGGCGCAGGACAAGCTCGAGCGTCCGGCGGAATTCGCCGACCGGCGGCGGGACCAGAGGCGTGAGCTCGCGCGTCACGCGGTCGAAGTCGAACCGCTTGGGCGGCAACTGCCCGAGGATGTCGTCGAGCGGCAGTTCCACCGGTCTGCTGTCGTCGGCAGAGTCGTGCACCACCAGGATGCCGTCGCCGGTTATCCGGCCCACGACGGCGAGCGGCACGTTCTCGCGCGCAGCCATGGTCTCGAAGAGGTGCAGGGACTCGGCCGCGATGAGCAGCGCGTTCCTCTCCTGGGACTCGTTGCCCCAGATCTCCAGCACCGACAGGGTCTGGTCGCCTACGGGGATGGCCCGCAGGTCGATGAAGGCCCCGGCCGGCTCGGCGATCTCCGGGAGGGCGTTGCAGTCCCCACCTGCGCCCAGGTCGTGGGCGGAGAGTATCGGGTTGGCGGCGCCCAGTTCCTGGCAGGCCCGCATGAGGCGGTTGACCCGCTGCCCCATCTCGGGGTCGCCGCGCTGGACGGCGTTGAAGTCCAGGTCTTGCAGGTTCTTGCCCTGCTCCATGCTGCTGGCTGCGCCACCGCCCATGCCGATGCGGTATGCCGGACCGCCGACCTGCACCACGAGCATGTCCTTGGCCGGCTTGAGCTTGACCACGTGCTCGTCGCGGATCTGGCCGGCGCCCGCGCTGTACATGATGGGCTTGTACCAGGAGCGGTACCCATCCGGGAGGCGCATGCCGAAGCTGCGGGTGAAGCCGTAGATGAGCGGTTCGCCGAAGCAGTTGCCGTAGTCGGAGGCGCCGTTGCTGGCCTGGATGAGGATGTCGAGCGGCGACGTGAGGTCCGCCGGGTGCTGGTAGCCGTCCTCCTCCCAGGGGAGGGGATAGCCGGGGATGTGCAGGTTGCCCACGCAGTAGGCAGCGCCGGAGGCGCACACGATGCCGCCGCGCCCGACCGCCTGGTTGTCGCGGATGCGGCCGCCGCCGCCCGTGGCCGCGCCCGGGTACGGAGCGACACCGGACGGGAAGTTGTGGGTCTCGGCGGTGAGCGTCGGATGGAGCAGGATGCTCTTGGTCTCCAGCCTGGACGGTCCCAACGGGTCGGTGGCCACCAGGTGGTCCACTTCCGTGCCCCGGATGGCGGAACTGTCGTCGTTGAAGGCTATCACCGAGTTCGGGCCCGAGCCCGCGAGCGGCTCCTTGACGATCTGCATGAGGTGCTTCTCCGGCACCCGCTGCCCGTCCACCCACAGTTCGCCCTTGAACACCCAGTGCCGCGAGTGCTCGGAGTTGGCCTGGGCGATCTGGAACAGTTCGACGTCGGTGGGGTTCCGCTCGAGGCGCTCGAACACGCCGGAGATTATGTCGAGGTCGGCGGCGTCCCAGCCGCAGCCGTAAGCGTCGCTGAAGCCCACGAGCGCCGGGAGGCCCTCCTCCAGCAGCCGGATCTCGGTCACCGGCTTCGGTGCCAGGCCCGACTCGAACGAGGCGAGCGGCTCCGGGTACGGCATCTCGGTCATGCGGTCGTAGAGGAGCGCGAGCACCTCGGCGGCCACGTCCGGGGGCAACTCGGCCGAGAGCCCCAGCCGGACCGAGCGCTCGATGCGCCGCACCCCGTCCACCCCGCTGCGCGCGCAGATCTCAACGGCGGCGGACGACCACGCGGTCTCGAACTCCAGCCGCGGGCCGAACTCGAGCACGGTCGGGTAGCCGCCCTCCAGGAAGCTGGCCGAGCCGAACTTGTCCGGTTCGAAGGTCTCGGCCATCAGGTACTTGACGATGGCCAGTCCGGCCTCGGTGAGCGGCCGCCCGTCCTCTTCGAGGTAGAAGCAGCACTCGGTGGCGACCGGCCCGACAGGCCGCCCGGCGATGCGCTCGGCCGCAGACGCGAACGCGTCCACTCGCGCTTTGGGCAGACCGGGTGTTCTGAAGAAACGCAGCATCAAGATCGTGTTGAAGGTATCACGTGAGCGACCGCCCGTGTGGATGGTGCGCTACCCTACGGGGGTATCCCGCCCACCCTTCCGGCGGAGGAACAGGACCGTGGCCGGACCCACCAAAGCCGAACTGCAGGCCGCCATCGGCAAGACCATCCCGGACGTCATCGCCCCGGGGCTGACGGTGCTGTTCGTCGGCATCAACCCCGGGCTCTACTCGGCCGCGGCCGGGCACCATTTCGCCGGGCCGAGCAACCGCTTCTGGCCGGCACTTCACGAGTCGGGCTTCACTCCCCGGCGATTGCGCCCCGAGGAGGACCGCGAGTTGCTGCGCTGGGGTCTGGGCATCGTGAACCTCGTGCAGCGGGCCACGGTCTCGGCGGCCGAGCTCCGGCCGGAGGAGTTCCGAGAGGGGAGACTGGTGCTCGAAGAGAAGGTGGAGCGCTGCCGGCCGCGCTGGGTGGCCTTCGTGGGTATCGGGGCTTACTCGACCGCGTTCCGCCGCAAGGACGTCCGGCTGGGGCTCCAGGAGGAGACCATCGGCGTCACGCACATTTGGGTGCTCCCCAACACCAGCGGACTGAACGCCCACTTCACTCCCGCCCGGTTCGCGGAGGTGTTCGGCGCGTTGAGGGCGGCGGCATGTGCGCCCGCGATTGACGCGCGTCCCCCTGGATGACAATATATGGCCTCTTTTCTGCCTACTCTTGGGGGGTTAATGATGCGGAACAAACGCGTAGCGTTCGCTACGGCGCTGGTGTTGCTCGTCCTCGTGGCGGCCGTCTTCGCCGTCGCCGGGTGTGGAAGCTCCACGGCCACGACGTCCAGTTCGGCCGCGGGCGGCGGCACCGACACCACCGCGGCGGCTACGACCTCGAGCGTCACCGACGCTGGTTCGTCCACCACGGCGGCCTCGAAGGTGGTCCACATCGGAATCACCCAGATCGTCACCCATCCGGCCCTCGACTCGACCGTCCAGGGCTTCATCGACGCGCTCAAAGCGGCCGGCTACGTCGAGGGCACCAACGTGGTGTACGACAGGCAGAACGCCCAGGGCGACATGGCCAACGCCACCACCATCGCCCAGAAGTTCGTGGGTGACAAAGCGGACATGATCTTCTCGGTGGCGACGCCCACCAGCCAGGCGGCCGTCAAGGCCACCACCACCATCCCGGTGGTCTTCGCCGCGGTCACCGACCCGGTCGCCGCGGGCCTGGTGAAGGACGCCAACGCGCCCGACGCCAACGTCACGGGTTGCTCCGACATGCTGCCCGTGCAGCCGCACCTGGATCTGATCAAGGCCCTCGTGCCGAACATCAAGACCGTCGGTCTGCTCTACAACGCCGGCGAGACCAACTCGGTCGCGCTCGTCGAGAAGGAGAAGGCGGCTGCCAAGGCCATGGGTCTCGAGGTCGTCGAAGCCACCGTGTCGAACTCGTCCGAGGTGCTCGCTGCGGCGCAGTCCTTGGTGGGCCGGTGCGAAGCCATCTCCGTCCTCACCGACAACACCGTCGTGTCCGCCCTGGACAGCGTGGTCAAGGTCTGCGAAGAGAACAAGCTGCCCCTGATCGCCGGCGACATCGACAGCGTCAAGGGTGGCGCTCTTGCCGCCTACGCGTTCGACTACTATCAGCACGGCGTCCAGGCCGGCGAGATGGCTGCCAAGATCCTGCAGGGCACGCCCATCTCCCAGATCCCGGTGGAGTACGCCAAGGACCTGAAGTTGGCCATCAACATGAAGGCCGCCGCGGCGATGGGTGTCACCATCCCCGAGGACCTCAAGGCGAAAGCCGACACTACCTACTGATCGTCGCCAGGTATTAGAATCGGCGGCAGAGATGTCCACGCGGACCGGCCGGGCCCAAACAGGCCCGGCCGGTCCGAAATGTAAGGTGAACCGATGGTGCAGACGGTCTTACTGAGCGCACTCCAACAGGGCCTGCTATACGGCTTCATGGTCCTGGGCGTGTACCTGACCTTCCGCGTGCTGGATTTCCCCGACCTCACCGTCGACGGCAGTCTGGCTCTGGGCGGGGCCGTCACCGCCATCATCATCACGTCCGGCGGGTCGCCCTGGTTGGCCACCGTCGCCGGGACGGCTTCTGGTCTGGCGGCCGGATACGCGACCGGCCTGCTGCATCTCCTGCTCAAGTCGGGGGACAGCAACTTCACGAACTACGGCCCCAAACTACTGGCCGGCATCCTGCTGATGACCAGTCTCTACACCGTGAACCTGCGCGTGATGCACGGCAGCAACATCCCGCTGCTTCGCAAGGAGACGGTCTTCGACCAGTTGAGCCACTGGTTCGGCAAGTCCATGACCGGCTGGTGGGTGGTGCTCGTGCTGGTCGTGCTCATGCTCCTCGTGAAGTTCGTCCTCGACTGGTTCCTTCACACCGAGGTCGGGCTGGCCATGCAGGCCACCGGCGACAACGAGCAGATGCTCCGCTCGCTGGGGGTCAACACGAACGTTGTCCGGGTGCTGGCTCTCGGCCTGGCGAACGCGCTCGTGGCCCTGAGCGGGTCGCTCGTGGCACAGTTCCAGGGCTTCGCGGACGTGGGCATGGGCATCGGCACCATCGTGGCCGGCCTTGCCGGGGTCATCATCGGCGAGGTGCTGTTCGGTGTGCGCAGCGTCCGCTGGGTGCTGTTCAGCGTGATAGGCGGGTCGATCGTGTATCGCCTGCTCATCGCCGTCAGTCTGCGGTTGGGTATCGCGCCCACGGACCTGAAGCTGTTCACGGCCGTGCTCGTGGTGGTCGCCCTGGCGCTTCCCACCGTCCGGAAGAAGGTGATCCGCACGTGAGCGCCGCAGCCGAACTCGTCATCCAGGATCTGCGCAAGGTCTTCTTCCCCCGCACCGTCAACGAGGTGATGGCCCTGAAGGACGTGAGCCTGAGAGTGGCTCCCGGGGACTTCATCACGATCATCGGCTCCAACGGGTCGGGCAAGTCGACCCTGCTCAACACCATCGCAGGCACCTTGCCGGCGACCAGCGGCACCTTGATCCTCGACGGCCAGGACATCACCAAGCTGTCCGAACACCGGCGGGCGAAGTTCATCGGCCGGGTCTTCCAGGATCCGCGTGCGGGTACTGCGCCCTCGATGTCCATCCAGGAGAACATGGCGATGGCCTATCTCCGGGGTCGCAGGCGGGGTCTCGGTCCCGGGGTCCCCAGACGCATCAAGTCCCGGATGAGGGAGCGGCTGGCGGAACTGGACATGGGTCTCGAGGACCGTCTCACCAGCCAGGTCAACAAGCTCTCCGGCGGCCAGCGCCAAGCCATGTCGCTGCTCATGGCCACCGTGGCCGAGCCCCGGATGCTGCTGCTCGATGAGCACACCGCGGCCCTCGACCCCAAGGTGGCGGCCACGATCATGGAACTCACCGGAAAGATCGTGAACGACAGCCACATGACCACCATGATGGTCACCCACAACATGGAGATAGCACTCCAGTGGGGGAACCGCCTCATCATGATGCACGCGGGCCGCATCATCCTCGATCTCGCCAAGGAGCAGAAGGCGCTGCTCACGGTACCGGACCTCGTGAACAAGTTCCACGAGGCCAGCGGTGAGACCCTCGCCATCGACTCTATGCTGCTCGAGTAACAGGGGCTCCGCCCGCGGCCGCGATATCTGCGGCCGGGCAGCCAGGAACCTGCACAGGTCGGGTCGAATATGTCGACAGTGGAGACACTGCCGTTCCCCCGATCCAGCCAGGTGAGGTCTGTAGACCCATGAGCGATGGTGAGCCCTTCTTCGTCACCCAGGACGCCTATCGGTTGGCCGAGAGCCGGTTGACGTCCATCGAGGGCGGGCTGGCCGACCTGGTGGGGCACTCCTCCGCGGGGGCGGGGACGGCGACCGTCCTCCTGGGGAGCGACGATCCCCGGTCGGATTTCGTGAGGACCTACGAGGCCAGCGTCTTCGGCGCCGAACATTACGATTTCCACGAGGGCATGAAGCCCTACGAGCGGGATTCGCTCTTCCTGGTCACCCTCGACCTTGACGCGCGCGTGGTGGCGCACGTGAAGCGCATCGTGCGGGCGCGGAAGGAGCGAGTCGTCTTCGACGGCGCCCTGCTCACAGGCATCGAGGTGGTCGACGACAGGCTGACCGCGACCGATCCGCAGGAACGGGCCGGCCTGCAGGAGGTGATGTTCCACCACCAGATCGTCGACTGGGGCAGATGCTTCAACCTCACGTCCAACATCCAGACGGGCAGGTGTAAACCCACCTGGGACAGGCCCTACAGCCTCATCAGCTACAAGGCCGTGTTCAAGCTCACCCGGATCATCGGGATCGACAACATCTTCGCGTACATGAACAGGCTCGCCGTCCGCTCTCTGGGAAGGGTGGGAGTGGAGTTCGAGCCGCTGGCGGGAAAGCAGTTCCATCTACCCATGCCAGGGCGGCCGGGCAGCTATGACGAGAACTACGCGGCGATGTGCATCCCGGGCACGCGGCACAACCTGGAGGTCTTCACCAAGGAAGATCCGGAGAGGCCGTTCACCCGCATGGTCGCCGGACTGGACGTGCCGCTCTACCGGCTTGACGAAGACTCGTCAGTTGGTGGAGGCGATCACGAGATTCAGCCTCTGCTGGCTCAGTGAGGCCGTCAGCTCGAGGAGCTTGTCGGCTGTGACAGGCCGGGAGAACAGGTAGCCCTGGACCGCATCGACCCCCAGCCGCAGCAGGCGCCGGGCCTGCGCGGAACTCTCCACCCCCTCCGTCACCGTCGTGATCCCGAGGGATTTGGCCATAGCGACAACGGCCGAGATCAGGGCGGCGTCCGCGCTGTCTTCCTGGGTCAGGCTGCTTATGAAGCTCTTGTCGATCTTGAGCATGGTCACCGGCAGGCGCTTGAGATACGCGAGTGAGGAATACTCGGCGCCGAAGTCGTCGAGCGCTATGCCGACCCCCAGACGCCTGAGCCTTCCCAGGATGGCCGCCGAGGCCGCGGGATCCTGCATGGCCATGGTCTCGGTCAGTTCGAGGCACAGGGACGACCCCGGCAGTCCGTGGGCGGTCAGCAGGTCGGCCACGCGGTCGACGATGCCCTCGTCGCGCAACTGGGCGCTGGAGAGGTTCACCGAGACGTAGATGCCATCCATCTCAGGAGCGTAGCGGCACCAGGCGGCCAGCTGGCTTACGGCTTCCTCCATGATCCACGCACCGATCTCGGAGATCATGCCGTTCTCTTCGGCGATGGGGATGAACTGCGAAGGCGGGAGCACTCCGCGGGTGGGATGGGCCCAGCGCACCAGCGCCTCCAGGCCCACGCTCGGCCCGCGAGGCAGCCGCACGATCGGCTGGTAGACCAGGTGCAGTTGCTTGAGCGCGATGGCGCTGCGCAGGTCGTGCTCGAGCTTCACCCGCTCTGAGACCTCGTCGCGCATGGATTGGTCGAACACCGCCACCTTGTCCCGGCCCCCCTCCTTGGCCTGGTACATCGCGGTGTCCGCGTCCCTGACGAGGGTCTCGGCCGTGGGGTGAGCTTCGCTCTCCGCTGCCAGGGCAAGTCCGACACTGGCGGTGGTGTAGAACTCGATGCCGTTCAGCACGAACGGGTCCTTGAGGCAGAGCCGGAGGCGGTTCGCCAGATCGAGCGCCTGGGAGGCACTGGTGACGTGGTCCATGATGATCATGAACTCGTCCCCGCCGATGCGGGTCACCAGGTCGGAGGGCCGCACGTGCGCCTGCAGGCGCCGGGCCACCTCTATGAGGAGATCGTCGCCGCGGCCGTGGCCGAGAGTGTCGTTGACCAGCTTGAAGCGGTCGAGGTCGAGGAAGAGGAGGGCCACGTGACCCTCTTCGTCGGCGCCCCTCGCAAGTATCCGGGAGAGCTCCCGTTCCATCATCCGGCGGTTGGGTAGGCCGGTGAGGTCGTCGTGGTCGGCCTGGTGGATGAGCCGGGCCTCCGACTGGGCTGCGACGCGCAGCGCCTGGACGATGCGGAGGATGACGGCGCCTATGAGGGCGGAGAACAGCACGAACATCACCCAGCGGTCCGCCGCCGCGAACGCGCGGTGCTGCGACGCCAGCACGGCGCTGACGATGAGCGCGCCGGCCACGAGGGCGGCGCGGCCCGCTGAAGCGGTGAGGTGGGTCTCGGGCCCCGGTTCCGTCATCTCGCGCATGGACGGGTGGATCGCGGTGGCGCCGGCGCCGAGGAAGGCGATCATGTAGGGCAGGTTGAGGAGTTGCCCGGGCAGGTGCAGCAGGTCGATGTCGGCGAACATGTAGATGCCGTCGCCGATGAGCATGAACACCATCGCGCCGACGCACAGCCAGAAGGCCGGCGGCCGCTTGCCGTCCGCGTTGATGATGATCCTGAGCACGACGACCACCAGGAAGATGGACATGGACGGATAGGCCGTGAGGACCAGCTTGACCAGGTCGGGCGCCTGTTCGCGGGCCAGCAGCGGCTCGACTGCGAACGCCCATGCCAGAGAGGCCAGCGCAGTCGCGGCGATGAGGCCGTCGAGAAGGACGCTGGTCTGGCCGGCGCCACGCGCGCGGCTGCGCGAGAATCCCAGAAGGCCCAGCGTCAGGAGCACGTATGCCGGGAGGGCGATCATGTCTGGGACCATGGACCGGCTCGCGGTCATGTTGCCCAGCGGTTGGAAGGCCTCCTTCGCCGCGTTGTTGGCGAGGAAAAGGACGAACGCCGCTATCAGACAGGCCCACGGCCAGACGACCGCCGGCCGCCGCACCCATACGGAGGTGACAGCCGCAACGATCGTGGCGACGCCGATGAGGAGCCCTGTCACCGATTGGAGCGAGGGGAAGACCAGGCCGGCGAGTATGGCCAGCCCGCCGAACGAGAGGTAGACGAGAGTGAACCGGTCTCGTCCGGAGTCGGAGCTCCGGAGCGCCCGGAGCACGGACCTGGTGGAGGGGGCATCGATAGTATCGGTCGTTCGCAACACTGGCACCTCAACGGGTGGCGCTCGTGCATCGAGCGGCCCCCCGGTCGAATGGCATGAATAGACATCCCTTCCATCGGTTCCAACATCAAGAGACTTGAGTGCGAGAGTCGCCGCCGAAGAGAGCAAGGAATCACCGCGGACAGGGTCGTATTACTTGTGCATGCTGCACACCGGTGGAACATCGATCCTAGGACGAGTCTCGTGGATGATATTTCTCAGACCGCCGTACCCACTACCGAGGTGATCGCCCCCTCATCTTCCGTCGAACTCGTGCAGTGTTCGGCGGGGATGCCCGACCTGGCTCCCATGATCTTCAGGCAACGGTTGGTGATCGAAGGCACCTGCCGGTGGCCGATAGTCGAGGACCAGATAAAGCGATATCTGACGCAGTTGTCGGAGGTCTGCGGGATGCGGGTGCTCATGGAGCCCGTCACCCATCTCTCCGAGAACTACGGGTGGGCCGGATGGGTCCACTGGGAGAACTCCGGCGCTCATTTCTACGCCTGGGACAGCCCGCTCCTCTTCTTCAGCGTCGACATCTACACCTGCCAGAAATTCGAAGTCCAGAAGGTGTGCGAGTTCACCAGGACGTTCTTCCAGGCGCCGCGCGCCGTGGCGATGGCGTACTGATCCCCCGCCGCGCCTGCGGCGCGGCCTGATTCCCCGATCACGAAGGACCGGCGCTCGGCCCCCGTCGTCTCGCGCCCTGGCGCAGCCGCAGAAAAGTTTGCGATATATCGCGATATCGCGCTATGCTGTGTTTGATAGGAGGCGGCGCGCAAGAGGCGCGTCCGTCGAGTCTGAGGCACAGGCGAGAAAGCGAGAGCGACACGTGATTGTAGACATCAACATCCACCATCTCCCGAGCGACCTGTTCAGCAACGAGAAGATCCTCAACGCCTTCTTGGACTGCGTGCCGCGCGAGTGGGGCGAGATCGCCCACCTGGGGACGGTCGAGTCGGGCAAGAAGCAACTCATCCTCGAGAAGCCCAAGGGCTATCAGAACCTCAACTACGTCGAGGGTGACTACAACCTCGAGGCCAAGCTGCAGGCCATGGACGACGCCGGCGTCGACATAGCCCTGCTGCGGGTACCGGTCTGGCAGGAGTGGCTTCCGCTGGAAGCCTGCAAGGCCATCAACGACGAGGCCGCCGACATCTGCAAACGGTCGAACGGCCGGTTGTTCGCCAATGCCGCACTCCCGCCGTGGGGCGGCAGGGACAACATCCACGAGCTGGAGCGTTGCATCAAGGAGCTGGGCATGGTGGGCGTGCAGCTGGCCTGCCACTACGGCCAGCTCTACCTGGACGACGAGGCCTTCAAGCCCTACTTCAAGGTCCTGAACGAGATGAACGTCCCCTGCGTGATCCACCACACGCCGCTGCCGGTGCACTGGAAGGGCGTCTACGAGTGGACCAACCTCCGCCGCGAACTGGGCCGCATCATGGACCAGGCGACCGCCGTGGGGCGCGAGCTCTTCTCCGGGATGTTCGAGGAGTTCCCGAACCTCAAGTTCATCCACACCATGTTCGGGGGCAACTGGTTCGCCCAGCAGAAGCTGCTCACCCCCAAGCAGGGCATGAAGAAGGAAGCCATGCTCAGATTGGACATGAGCTCCGGCGAGCAGATCACCAGGTATCTGAAGAACAACATCTTCTTCGACATGACCCATCCGGCCTCGTGGGGCAAAGACCAGGTGGAGTGCGCCATCAAGGTTTGCGGTGCCGACCACGTCCTGTTCGGCTCGTCGTTCCCGGTGTTCTACAACTGGATGAACGACGGCGTGAAGTTCATGGACACCCTGGACATCACGGCTGAGGAGAAAGAGCTGATCATGAGCGGCAACGCCATCAAGATGTTCAACCTGCCGGTCAAGTAGAACCGCGCCCCGGCGGGGCGGCGCCCCCCGGCGGGGGCGCGCAGACCTTGCAGTGAGTGGAGCGCGAAGCCCGGCCCGAGCGGCCGGGCTTCGTCGTTGAATGGATGGACTGCGTATGCAGCAAGTGGTAGCCTCCATCCTTGGCCGGAAGTGACCGGCCGGTGCCCCCACACCGACGAAAGGACGAGTCCGTGGGACTCAAGACCCCCGAGCAGTTCCTGCAGGAGCTCACCGACCTGCATCTGAACATCTACCTGATGGGCCAGAAGGTGGATGACTATGTGAACCACCCGATCATCAGGCCCAGCATCAACTCCATGGCCATGACCTACGAGTTGGCCCTCCAGCCCGAATACGCGGACCTCATGACGGCCACCAGCCACATCACCGGGCGCACCATCAACCGGTTCACCCACATCCATCAGTCCCGCGAGGACCTGGCCAAGAAGGTCAAGATGCAGCGGCTGCTGGGTCAGAAGACCGGGTCGTGCTTCCAGCGCTGCGTGGGCATGGACGCCATCAACGCCCTCTACTCGGTCACGTACGAGACCGACAAGGCGCGCGGCACCGACTATCACGAGCGGTTCAAGAAGTACCTGGTGTACCTCCAGGACAACGACCTGGTGGCCGACGGGGCCATGACCGACCCCAAAGGCGACCGGTCGCTGGCGCCGCACGAGCAGGCCGATCCCGACGTCTTCGTCCACGTGGTGGAGAAGCGGGCGGACGGCATCGTGGTGCGGGGCGCCAAGGCCCACCAGACCGGTGCCTGCAACTCCCACGAGGTCATCGTGATGCCGACGGTGGCCATGCGCCCCGAGGACGCCGACTTCGCCGTCAGCTTCAGCTGCCCCGCCAACGCCGAGGGCATCTACTACATCTACGGGCGGCAGAGCTGCGACACCCGCAAGCTCGAGGACAACACCCTCGACGTGGGCAACGCCCGCTTCGGCGGCCAGGAAGCCCTGATGGTGTTCGACGATGTGTTCGTCCCCTGGGAGAACGTCTACCTCTGCGGCGAGACAGAGTTCTCCGGCGCCCTGGTGGAGCGGTTCGCCGGCTTCCACCGCCAGAGCTACGGCGGCTGCAAGGTGGGCGTGGGCGACGTGCTCATAGGCGCGAGCGCCCTGGCCGCCGACTACAACGGCGTGCCCAAGGCCAGCCACATCAAGGACAAGCTCATCGAGATGACGCATCTCAACGAGACCCTCTTCTCCTGCGGGCTCGCCTGCTCGTACGAGGGTGTGGAGATGCCGGCCGGCAACTACCAGATCGACATGCTGCTGGCCAACGTCTGCAAGCAGAACGTCACCCGCTTCCCCTACGAGATCGCCCGGCTGGCCGAGGACATCGCCGGCGGGCTGATGGTGACCATGCCGGCGGCGCAGGACCTGGCCGACGAGAAGATCGGGCCCATCGTGGAGAAGTACCTGGCCGGCCAGTGCGACGTGCCCACCATCGACCGGATGCGGGTGCTGAGGCTCATCGAGAACCTCACGCTCGGCACCGCCGCCGTGGGCTATCGCACCGAGAGCATGCACGGCGCCGGCTCGCCGCAGGCGCAGCGCATCATGATCGCGCGGCAGTCCAACATGGAGCACAAGAAGGCCCTGGCCAAAGAGCTGGCCGGGGTGGGTAAGCCCTGGGACCCGCCGAAGGCGGCGGCCCCGGGCGGCGGCGCCGGCCCGGACGATGGGGAGAAAGCCAAGGGCGACGCCGAGTAGCCGTGACGCCGGCTGACACGACCGACCCCCGCCCGGTGGACGTAGTCTACTGCGGCGGCTGCAACCCGGAGATCGATCGGGGAGCCATCGCGCGCGAGATAGAACCGGCGGGCGGCGACAAGACGGTGCTGCTTAGCGGCTGCGCCCGGGCCTGCGCCTCCGACCACCAGCTGGTGGACGAGACGGCGGGGATCATCGTGGCCGGACGTCTCGTGGACGGCGTCCCGACGGCGCCCGCGGACATCCCGGCCGCCATCGCCAGAAGACTCGAGGAGTGACGACACACATGGATTGGAAGAGCGAGTACGACCGCAAGCGGACCACCGCCGCCGAGGCGCTGGCCTGCGTCAAATCGAGCGACAGGGTTGTCATCGGGCATGCGTGCGGCGAGCCGCTGGCGCTCGTGGACGCGCTCGTGGCCCGCGCCGGCGACCTGCGGGACGTGGAGATCAGCCACATGGTGGCCATGGCCAAGAGCGCGTACTGCCGGCCCGAGTACGCCGAGTCGTTCTTCCACAACTCGCTGTTCGTGGGCGCCTCCGCCCGGGAGGCGGTCAACAGCGGCCGTGGCGACTACGTGCCGGTGTTCTTCCATCAGCTGGCCAAGCTGTTCTCCGAGGGCTATCTCCCGCCGGACGTCGCGTTGATCCAGGTGTCGCCTCCGGACAAGCACGGCCTCTGCTCGTTCGGCATCTCCGTCGACTACACCAAGCCGGCTGCTCTCGCGTCCAAGATCGTCGTCGCCCAGGTGAACCGGCATATGCCGCGGACCCACGGGGACTCGTTCATCCACGTCTCCAAGATCGACCACGTCGTGGAGGCCGACATTCCGCTCGTGGAACTGGCGCCGCCGGCGATCGGCCCCGTCGAGGAGGCCATCGGGCGGAACATAGCCGGACTGGTGGCGGACGGCGCCTGCCTGCAACTCGGCATCGGGGCCATCCCCGACGCGGTGCTGCTCTTCCTGCACGAGAAGAACGAACTGGGCATCCACAGCGAGATGTTCAGCGACGGCGTGGTGACCCTGTACGAGCAGGGCGTCATAACGAACCAGCACAAGACCGTGCACCCCGGCAAGATGGTGGCCAACTTCCTCATGGGCACGCGGCGGCTCTACGACTTCGTGGACGACAACCCGCTCGTGAACATGTTCCCGGCCAGTTATGTGAACGATCCGTATGTGATCGGCCAGAACGACGACGTGGTGGCCATCAACTCGGCCCTGGAGATCGACCTGCAGGGTCAGGTGGCGGCCGACACCATCGGGCCGCTCCAGTACTCAGGCATCGGCGGGCAGGTTGACTTCATGCGTGGGGCCGCTCGCAGCAAGGGCGGCAAGGCCATCATCGCGCTGTCGGCGACGGCCAAGAACGGCACCGTCTCCCGCATCGCGCCGTGCCTGGCCGCCGGGGCCGCCGTCACCACCATGCGGGCCGACGTCGACTACGTGGTCACCGAGTTCGGGGTCGCGCATCTGCGCGGCAAGAACCTGCGGGAGCGGGCGCGGGCG
Source organism: uncultured Actinomycetes bacterium (assembly GCA_903873715.1). Classification (GTDB taxonomy): domain Bacteria; phylum Actinomycetota; class Thermoleophilia; order RBG-16-64-13; family RBG-16-64-13; genus CAIQPS01. The sequence continues at coordinate 13,457 of CAIQPS010000005.1, read as the reverse complement.
CTCATCGACATCGCCCATCCGGATTTCCGCGAACAGATCAAGGAAGAAGCGGCCCGGCTCTACGGTGCCGGCCGTGTGGCGTTCTAGACGTATCCACCAGAAGGGGCAGAGACCATGATCCGCATCCACCGCCAGCCGAAAACGCTCATCACCGGCATCGGGTCGATAGACCATCTCGGTGAGGAGGCCCGGAAGCTGGGAGGCACCAAGGCCCTCATCATCACGGACAAGGGAGTGTGCGGCGCGGGGATGCTCCCGCTGATGGAGCGGGTCTTGAAGGAGGCCGGCCTCGAGGTGGGCACCTTCGACCATTCGGTGCCCGAGCCTCCCATGGACAGTGTCCAGGAGATCGTGACCCTCGCCGAGAAGGAAGGCTACGACATCGTCGTTGGCTTCGGCGGCGGGTCGCCCATAGACGTGGCCAAAGCGGTCGCGGTGCTGGTCAACAGCGGCGCCACGATCTACGACTACGTGGGCGTGGACAAGGTCCCCCGCAAGGGCCTGCCCATCATCGCCGTGCCGACCACGGCCGGCACCGGGTCGGAATGTACGGCCATCGCCATCTTCGCCAACGAGAAGCTGAACGTGAAGCAGGGCGTCGTCAGCCCGTTCCTCATGCCCAACATCGCCCTCATCGACCCGAACCTCACCGTGAGCTGCCCGCCCGGAGTGACGGCGGCCTCCGGCATGGACGCCCTCATCCACAACATCGAGGCCTACATCTCGGTGAACGCCACCATGCACACCGACTCGCTGGCCCTCGAGGGGATCAGACTCATCAGCAAGAGCATCCGCACCGCGGTCTACGACGGCGGCAACATGTGGGCGCGCGAGAACATGGCCATCGGCTCCATGATGGGCGGCATCGCCTTCGGTAACGCGGGCGTGGGCGCGGTGCACGCGCTGTCGTACCCCATCGGCGGTATGTTCCACATCGCTCACGGCATCGCCAACACGATGGTGCTGCCCTGGGCCATGGAGCTCAACATGCTGGCCTGCCAGAAGTGGTTCAAGGAGATAGGCGAGGCCATGGGCGAGAACATGGACGGCCTCTCCGACGGCGAGGGCGCCCGCAAGACCCTGGCGGCGCTGCGCCAACTGGCCGCCGATCTGGACGTGCCGCAGTACCTCAGCGACGTGGACATCCCGGAGTCGGCCATCCCCGGCTTGGTGGAGGGCGCCATGACCCAGGGGCGCCTGTGGAACAACAACCCGCGGAAGTTCACCCGGGAGGACATGGAGCGGGTGTACCGCAACATGGCGGTGCGGCCGTAGGGGGCGCCAGCCGGCCGACCGGGCGCTCGCCGCGAGCGCCACATACAGCTTTACCAAGACCCCGCCCCGGCGGGGTCTTTCTCTTGGCCGGAGGGGTGTTTTTCGGAACGACTGGGCTGGTGAGCGGTCGCTCACAAACGAAGCCCGGGCGTTATACTGGCAACCACGAAGGGGGACCCTCGGGGTCGGTCAGAGAGAGAAAGGCAGGCACATGAAGCTCGAACGTCTGAGCTTGAACATCAACGGGGTGGACAGGTTCGTCACGTGCGACCCCGAGACAGACACTCTGGCCGAGGTGCTCCGGCGCATGGGCCTCACCGGCGTCAAAGTCGGGTGCGGCACGGGCGTCTGCGGCGCCTGCTCCGTCCTTCTCAACGGTGAAGTGGTCCGGGCGTGCACCAAGAAGCTGAAGCGGGTGCCCGAGTACAGCGAGATCACCACCATCGAGGGCATCGGCACGCCGCAGCACCTGCATCCGCTGCAGCAGGCCTGGATCACCTATGGTGGCGCCCAGTGCGGCTTCTGCTCGCCCGGCTTCATAGTCTCGGCCTACGGACTGCTGCTGCAGAACCAGTCGCCGAGCCGTGAGGACGTGCGTGCCTGGTTCAAGTCGCACCACAACATCTGCCGCTGCACCGGCTACAAGCCCCTCGTGGACGCCGTCATGGCTGCCGCGGAGGTCGTGCGCGGCGAGAAGACCATGGCCGACATCACCTACGACTTCGAGGGCGAGACCGAGATATACGGCTCCCGCAGGCCGCGGCCGACCGCGCTCGCCAAGGTCACCGGCCTGGCCGACTACGGCGACGACGTCGCGCTGCAGATGCCGCCCGGCACCGCCCACCTGGCCGTCGTCATGGCCGGGGCGCACCACGCCAACATCATCAGCATCGACACGTCCGAAGCCGAGAAGATGCCCGGCGTCATCGGGGTCATCACCGGCAAGGACGTCAAGGGCAGCAACAGCCTGCCCATGCAGGGCCCCATCCCGCGGCAGCGGGGCACGGGCATCCGCCAGTTCCCGGTGATAGCCGACAAGAAGATCTGCCGGCGCGGGGACGTGGTGGCCGTGGTGGCCGCCGACACCCGCGAGCATGCCCGCGAAGCGGCCGCGGCCGTCAAGCAGAACCTCGAAGTGCTGCCCACCTACCTGACGTATCCCGAGGCGGTCATGCCCGACGCCGTCGAGATCCACCCCGGCATACCCAACTGGTACATGGAGCAGCCGGTCTTCAAGGGCGAGGACACCGCGGACCTGTTCGACGACGCCCCGTTCACCGCCGAGGGCAGCTTCTACTCTCAGCACGAGCCGCATCTCACCATCGAGCCGGACACCCTCCAGGGCTACTGGGGCACCGACGGGATGCTCACCCTGCAGTGCAAGTCGCACAACTTCGGTGAGGCCCGCGACGCCCTGTCCGTGGCCTGCGGCATCGAGCGCGACAACCTGCGGATGGTGCTGAACACCTCGGGCGCCGCGTTCGGCTATTCGGTCTGCCCGAACACCTTCGCGCTGGTCATCACCGCCGTGCAGAACTTCAACGTGCCCTGCACCCTCACCATGAGCTACGACGAGTTCAACCACGTCACCGGCAAGCGCATGGCCACCTTCTCGAACGGCCGCATCGCCTGCGACGACGAGGGCAAGATCGTGGCGGCGGAGTACGACGTGGCCTTGGACCACGGCGCCTACGGCTTCGTGCCGATCTTCCTGAACCTCACCTCGCTCGGCTTCCACGGCTACAACGTCCCCAACTTCAAGGCGTTGGGCCGCGGCGGTTCGTCCAACCACAACTTCAACACCTCGTACCGGGGCTTCGGCGTGCCGCAGATCTCGACCACCACCGAGGCGCTCATCGACATGGCCGCAGAGAAGGCCGGCATCGACCCGTGGGAGTTCCGCTATAAGAACGCGGCGCGCGAGGGCGACCTCACCATCAACAGCCGCCCGTATCTCGACTACCTCTACCCGGGGCTGCTCGAGAAGGCCAAGCCCATCTACGACGCCTACAAGGCCGAGGCCGAAGCTGGCCGCGCCGCCGGTAGACACACCGGCGTGGGCATGAGCATGGGCGGGTTCATCGTGACCATCGGGATGTTCGACGTCGCCGAGGTGGCGCTGGAACTGAACGCCGACGGCACCATCACCCACTACAACACCTGGGAGGACCTGGGCCAGGGCGGGGACATCGGGACGCTCACCCACACCGTCAAGGCGCTGGAACCGCTGGGCATCAAGGCCGACCAGGTCAAGCTCGTGATGAACGACAGCAAGACCTGCCCCGACACGGGCCTGGCGGCCGCCAGCCGCTCGCACTACGTGGCCGGCCTCGCCACCATCGACGCCGCCAACAAGCTCATGGACGCCATGCGCAAGCCCGACGGCACCTGGCGCACCCACGCCGAGATGGTCGCGGAAGGTATCCCCACCAAGTACATCGGCCATCACGACCAGTTCAACATGGGCCTCGACCCGGGACTCGACCCCAACACCGGCCATGGCAACCGCGTGCCGGCGTTCATGTACGGGATCAACCTGGCCCTGGTCGAAGTGGATGTCAAGACCGGCAAGACCCAGACCCTGCGGTTCGCGTGGATCGGCGACGTGGGCACCATCGGCAACATGCTGTCGGTGGAAGGCCAGGCCTACGGCGGCCTGTCCCACTCCATCGGCTTCGCGTTGTCGGAGAACTACGACGCGCAGGACAAGCACGGCAGCATGATCGGCTGCGGCATCCCGCAGATCGACGCCATACCGGACGACATGACGCTGGTGTTCCAGGAGACTCCGCGCCCGCTCGGCCCCCACGGGTCGTCCGGCTGCGCCGAGGTCTTCCAGAGCTGCAACCACATGGCCGTCATCAACGCCATCAACAACGCCTGCGGCGTGCGCGTGTATGCTCTTCCGGCCACCCCGGACAAGGTCAAGGCCGGGTGGGAAGCCAAACAGCGGGGCGAGGACCTCACCCCGCCCAAGTACTTCCTGGGTTCGGACTTCGAGGAAGAGCTGGAATGGATCAAAGCCAACCCGGTCTAGAAGCCGTTGGATAGGGCCGCGCCACAGGGCGGCGCCCGGGACGTGCGTTCCCTCAAGCCGGAGGACTTCACGGCTTTCACCGAACGCTGCTTCCGCGGCGACCCGGCCTCGTGCTCCACGGCCTGTCCGTTCCGCCTGGAGATCCGTTCCTTCCTGGACAAGGCGTCCAAGGGGAAATGGACCTCCGCGTACAAACAGCTGCGCAACTCGGTGGTGTTCCCGGTGATAGTCGCTGCGCTGTGCGAGTCTCCTTGCGAGGAGCGCTGCCAGCGAGCGGCCCTCGGCGACGAACCCATCGCCCTGCGCGAGATCGAAGCCGCGGTGCTCCGCAACGTCAAGGAGCAGAAGGCCGAGCGCTACGTCATCCCGCCCAAGGAGCAGACCGTGGCGGTGGTGGGCGCCGGGACGGCCGGGCTGGCCTGCGCGCTCAACCTGGCGCAGAAGCGCTACCAGGTGAGGGTGTTCGACCCGCAGCCGGGATGGGGTGGGAGTCTCCGCTCCGACCCGCGCTTCGCGGACTTCGACGCGGACATCGCCAGGCAGTTCGCCGCCGTGGAGGTGGAGTTCCGGTTCGGCGCGGCGGTCGCGTCGCTGGAGGAACTCGCCGGTTTCACCGCCGTGTTCGTCGCCACCGGCGCCGGGGGTGAGTCCTTCGGGCTGTTGGACGGCTGGGATTGCGGCACCTTCGGCACCCGCGACGCCCGCGTTTTCATGGCGGGGCGGCTGACCGGTTCCACCGTGGTGGAGGCTATCGCCGAGGGGGTCGAGGCGTCCAAGAGCATCGAGCACCTGCTGCAGACCGGCAAGGTCGGCCGTGCGGCCGGCGACTACCAGAAAGAGGCCTGCGCCCGCTATCTCACCCACGACGGGGTGGTGCGGGCGCCCCGCGTGGCTGCGACCGGCCCCGACGGCTTCACCGCCGAGGAGGCCCAGGCCGAGGCGGCCCGCTGCATGCAATGTGACTGCGACGCCTGCATCGCCGGCTGCGAACTGCTGCGCCGGTACAAGAAGGACCCGAAGAAGCTGGCCGTCGAGGCCCATTCCGACCTCGCCGTGAGCCCGTTCGCCTCGCGTACGCTCACGCGGGAGGCCTACTCGTGCAACCTGTGCGGCCACTGCGCCGCCGTGTGCCCCGAGGACGTCGACGTGGGTGGGCTGCTGCGCCTCTCGCGGGCGGCCCGCGTGAGCGCCGGCGTTGCCCCGGGCGCGCTGCACGATTTCTGGCTCCGGGAGATGGAATTCGCCACCACCGAGGGCGCGTTCGCGTCGGCGGCGCCCGGGAAGACCACCTGCGAGTACGCGTTCTACCCGGGCTGCCAGCTCGGGGCAGGCAAGCCGGAACACGTGCTGCGCACGTACGAGGCGCTGTCGGCGACCCACGACCTGGGCGTCATCCTCAGTTGCTGCGGTTCGCCTGCGTACTGGGCCGGCGACGACGTCCGCGTGGACGCCCACATGGCCGCCACGCGCCGGGAGTGGGAGGGGCTGGGCAAGCCGACCCTGGTGTTCGCCTGCGCCACCTGCTCCATGGTGCTGGGGTCGTTCCTGCCGGAGATCCCCCGGGTGTCGGTCTATCAGATGCTGGCGGAGAGCACCGGTGCGGGTGCGGCGGCGGGCGGCGGAGCCGCGGCGGGGCCGATGTTTGCCTCACCCTTCACCCAAGCTTCAGTGTTCGACCCCTGCAACGCCCGGGACGATACGGGGATGGAAGACGCCGTGCGCGATCTTGCGCGGAGCGCGGGGGTGTCGCTCACCGAGTTGCCCGAGAAGAACCGGTGCTGCGGCCACGGCGGCCACATCCGGGTGGCGAACCCGGCTCTGTTCGAGGAGATCGTGACGCACCGGACCGAAGCGGGCGAGCAGCCGTACCTCGTGTACTGCGCCAACTGCCGCGACGTGTTCGCCTGGAAAGGCAAGGAGTGCGCCCACATCCTGGACGTCGCCCTCGGTCTCGAAACGGACATGCTCGTGCCCACGCTCGACCAGAAGCGCGGCAACCAGCGGCACGTCAAGAAGGAACTGATGAAGCGCCTGCGGGGCGCCGAGTTCGAGCCGGCCCGGCACGAGTGGGACCACGTCCGCCTGGAGATCCCCGAGGACGTGCAGTACGCCATGGAGGAGAAGCTCATACGGTCGGACGAGATCCAGGAAGCCATCTGGACGGCTGAGAACGGGGGGGACTTCTTCCACGACCCCGAGGACGGCAGCCGTCTGGCATCGCTCGTGAAGCCCGTCTTCACCTACTGGGTGCACTACCGGCGGACGGGCGCCGGCACGTACGAGGTGCTCGCCGCCTACTGCCACCGGATGCGCCTCGAGCGGTGAGCCCCGCGCCGCATAGCGCCGGCATCCTGCCCTATCGCCGGACCGTCGCCGGGCTGGAGGTGCTTCTGGTGCACCCCGGCGGGCCGTTCTGGAAGAACAAGGGCGACGGCGCCTGGTCCATCGCCAAGGGACTGCTCGAGTCGGGCGAGGACGTGCGGGCGGCTGCGCTGCGCGAGTTCGCCGAGGAGACCGGGGTGGCGCTGGAGGGCGAACTGCTCCCGCTGGGGGTGGAGCGGCAGCCGAGCGGCAAGACCATCCACGCCTTCGCAGTGGAAGCGGAGCTCGACGCGGCCGCCATCGTGAGCAACACCTTCGAGCTGGAGTGGCCGCCAAAGAGCGGCCAGATGCGCGGCTTCCCCGAGGTGGACGCGGCTTCCTGGTTCCCGGTGGAGGCGGCGAGGGATAAGATACTGAAAGGCCAGAGGCCGTTTCTCGATAGGCTGCTCAGCCTCATCGAAGCGTGAAGGAGGAGTGGTGAGTCCCAACCAGCCGAACGGTGGCGCGGCCGCCGAAAAGATCGTTCCCACGTTCTGCCACGGCTGCGGCTCGTACCGCCCCACCTGCGCCGTCCTCTGCCACGTGCGCGACGGCCGCTTCGTACGGGTCGAGGGCGCCCCGGCGGCCTTCAATGCCGGAGTGCGGGGCAACACCGCCCTCTGCGCCAAGGGCCTCACCGGCCCCCAGTTCGTCTACGCGGCCGACCGGCTCCAGCACCCGATGAAGCGGGTGGGCGCGAAGGGCGAGGGTAAGTTTCAGCGCATCACCTGGGACGAGGCGCTCGACACCATCGCCGAGAAGCTGCTCGAGTCCAAGGAGAAGTACGGCCCGGAGTCGTACGCCGTCCTGTCCCCGGAGTTCTGGCCGGTGCTCGGCAGCCTCGGCCGGCGGTTCCTGAACGTCCACGGCAGCCCCAACTACCTGCACAGCGCCATATGCGCCACGCCCCGCATGGCGGCGGCGCGCGTAACCACCGGCTACATCAGCATGGCGCCCGACGACTGGATGAAGACCAGGCTCATCGTCAACTGGGGCGGCAACGTCGAGAACTCGGGCGTCAACCAGGGCGCACCGCGGGCCATGCTCAACGCGCTGGCGAACGGCGCGGCCATGGTGGACATCCGGCCCATGCTCGACCCGATGGGGGCCAAGGCCGACGTCTGGTTGCCGGTGCGGCCGGGTACCGACTGCGCCCTTGCCCTGGCCTTCCTGAACGTGATCATCGAGGAGAGGCTCTACGACGCGGCGTTCGTCGCCGAGTGGTGCCACGGCTTCGACAAGTTGGCGGAACACGTGGCCGCCCGCACGCCCGAGTGGGCGGCGCCGATAACCGGCCTTCCGGCGGAGCGGATCCGGGAGACGGCAAGACTCATGGGCACCACCCGGCCGATGTTCGTAAGGATGGGGAACGGCATCGGCGACCAGGCGGGCGACGGCACCGCCACCGTCTCCGCCGTCTGCCTTATCTCCGCCATCACCGGCAACCTGGACGTGCCCGGCGGACAGTTCGCCGGAGGCGGCTTCGGCGGAAGCGCCCCGGTCTCCTGGCTGGACGAGATGCTCCCCGCGGGCATGGTGGAGCGGCTGGTGGCCCCGGAGGCGCCGGTGTGGTACCAGACCCCGGACCGCTGGGAGAGCGGGCCGACCTCCGCCTACTACAAGGCGCTGATGAGCATCCTCACCGAAAAGCCGTACCCCATCAGGGTGCTGAACGCGAGCTGCAGCAACCCGCTTTCGGCCACCCGCAACCCGCGGCGTGTCGCCGAAGCGCTCACCAAGCTCGACTTCATGTTCGCCATGGACATCTTCAAGTCGCCGCATCTCGACTACGCCGACATCGTGCTGCCGGCCTGCACCAGCTACGAGCAGGGCGACTACTTCGGCGTGCGGCCCACCCCCGACGGCCTGCGCGTCGCGCCGTACAACCAGGTGGTGGAGCCCCTCGGCGAGGCCCGCAGCGACTGGCGCTTCTACCTCGACCTGGCGGTGCGCTGCGGCTACGGCGAGCACTTCTGGCAGGGCGACATGGATGCGTTCATGGGTGAGATGCTGGCCAAGCACGGAGTGACGGTCGCCGATCTGCGCGAGAACCCCGGCGGGATGTTCGTGCGGCCGCCCGCGCCGGCCGGTGCGCCGGCGGCGGCGCCCGGGCCTTCTCAGCCCGAGTACCGCAAGTACGCCAAGCTCTTCAAGGACCTGCCTCACGGCAAGGTGCAGTGCTACAACGAGTACATCGGGGGCAGGCCTGACTGCACCGGCACCGGTGTCCTGCCCTACCTGCCTGAGTACCAGGGCCCGCCGGAAGGTCTGGCCGAGACCCCGGCACTCGCCGCCGACTATCCGCTCATCCTGAGCGACGTCCACGCCTATCGCCTGGCCCAGCACAGCTACCACCACGACGTCGCCTATCTGCGGGAGTTGCAGCCCTATCCGTGGCTGCGGATGAACCCCGCGACCGCCGCCCGGTACGGCATCGCGGACGGCGACTGGGTGCGGGTGGAGTCGCCGCACGGGTGGAGCCGGTTCGTGGCTGAGTACTTCCCCGGCATCTCGCCCGAGGTGCTCATGACCAAGCGGGGCTGGTGGCAATCCTGCGCCGAACTGGGACTGCCTGGGTACGGCACCGGCGACGGGGGCAGCGAGGTCAACAACCTCTACAACTCCGACGAGCGCCACTTCGACACGTTCTTCTCCCAGATGCCCAAGCAGACCCTGGTACGCATCGCCAAGTGGGAGGAGGCCTAGCCATGCCGGACACCTTCGCCTTCAGCCACGACTCCCAGCGCTGCATCAAGTGCTTCACCTGCGAGATCGCGTGCAAGCAGTGGCGGGAGATCCCTCCCGGCACCTTCAGGCTGCGCCGGGTCTACGAGGTGGCCGGCGGGGAGTTCCCGGCCGTCACCCGCACCTTCCACTCGGAGGCCTGCCGGCATTGCCCCGACCCGCCGTGCGCCGCCGCCTGCGCGCCGGGGGCCATAACCCGGGACGAAAAGGACGGCATCGTGCGGGTGGACGCAGCCCGCTGTGATGGCTGCCGGGCCTGCCTGCCGGCGTGCCCCTACGGCGTGCCGCAGTTCGGCCCCGGGGGCGTGCTCCAACTCTGCGACCTGTGCGCCGACCGCCTCGCCGAGGGCAAGCGCCCGATGTGCAGCGACTCGTGCCCCACGAGCGCGCTGCGTTGGACGGGCCCGGCCCAGGGCGACTGACCGGGCGATACAATCGGCGACACCATCCAGACCGATCGGAGACTCGAGCGATGTCCATGACCACGGGCAAGGAAGCGTTGATCCGGATCCTGCGCGAGGAGGGTGTGGAGTACGCCTTCGGCATCCCGGGAGCCACGGAGGTCCAGTTCATCGACGTCCTCGAGGACCATCCGGAGATCAAGTACATTCTCTCGATGAACGAACTGGTCTCGGTGGGCATGGCCGAGGGGTATTCCCGGGCCACCGGCAAGGTCGGGTTCCTCAACCTGCACACCGGCACCGGGCTGGCCGCCGGCATGTCGATGCTGTCGAACGCCTACTGGGGCGGGGTGCCGCTCGTGGTGACCGTGGGTCAGCAGGACACCCGCATCCTGGCTGAGGAAGCGGCCATGTCGGACGACCTGGTCAAGATCGCCGCCCCGTTCACCAAGTGGGCCACGGAGGTCAGGCGCCCCGAGGACCTGCCGACGGTTATGCGCCGCGCCTTCAAGATCGCCACTCATCCGCCGACGGGCCCGGTGATGGTGTCCCTGCCGCTCGACGTGCTGGCGAACGCCTTCGACTTCGAGTACCAGCCGAGCGGCCACTCGTTCACGCGGCTTCACCCCGACGACCGCTCGATAGCCGAGGCGGTCGCTCTGCTGGCGAAGGCCGAGCGCCCGGCCATCATCGTGGAGGACGGCGTCACCAGGTGCGAAGCGCTCGATGAGATCGTGCGGTTTGCCGAGAACATCGGAGCCCCGGTCTACCAGCCGTGGATGGCCGACGTGAACTTCCCGGTCCATCACCCGCTCTATGCCGGTGACCTGGACCCCAATACCGGCGCCACCCGCGATCTGCTCGAGCAGTTCGACGTGTTGGTCGTGGTGGGGGCGATGTTCTTCATGCAGGCCATCCCCACGCCCAAGCCCCTCTGCCCCCCGTGCACGAAGGTCATCCAGATCGACGACAACCCCTGGCAGATAGCCAAGAACTTCCCCATCGCGTGCGGCATCGAAGGGGACATCAAGGTGGCTCTCGCCGACCTCAACGCGGCGGTCGAGGCTGGGATGACGGGGGCGACGCGCGCAGCCGTCGCCGGGCGCACCGAGGCCTTCGCCACCGAGCGTGCCGAGATGGTCAAGGCGTTCGACAAGAAGGTCGCCGCCGAGTGGGACGACGACCCCATCTCGGGCACCCGGTTCGTGGCCGAGCTCCGCGACGCCCTCAAGCCGGGCACTCACATCGTCGACGACTGTTGGTCCTATTCCGCACTTCTACGCCGGATGCTCCCGCTCAAAGATCTGCGCGAATACCAGCGGTCCCGGACAGGAGGCGCCATCGGCGCCGGATTCGCCATGGCCATCGGCGCCAAGCTGGGCCTGCCGGACCGGCCGGTCGTCTGCGTGAGTGGGGACGGCAGCGCCATGTGGGGTATCCAAAGCCTGTGGAACGCCGCGCACTACGATCTGCCGGTGACGTTCTTCGTCCTCTCCAACCGGGCCTTCCGCCAGGTGCGCATCATGAAGACCCGCATCCTGGGGCCGGAGGTCAAAGGCCGCAACCTGGGGACGGTCCTGTCACCGCCCGAGATCGACTTCTGCAGCATCGCACGGGGGATGGGACTCGCCGCCCGGAAGGTCACCAAGCCCGGGGAGCTGCGCCAGGCGATGATCGAGGCCTTGGAGTCAGGCGTTCCTTATCTGGTCGACGTGGTGGTCGACGCGTCCTTCTGACCGGGGGCGCGTGAGTCGCGCGCCGGCCTCCAGGCACCGGCCTCCTGGTGCATCAGAGCCCGGCAAAATCCTGGCAGATGCGCACACCCTCCATCGCGTCGGTGCTCCACGAGTCGGCCTGGACGTACTCGGCCACTCTGCTGTCGACAGTGGCGCCCCCGAGGACATAGTAGGGGCGGTACCCCAGTTCGTCCTCGTGGCTCCGTATCAGGTCGACGGTGGCCTTCATGCTACGGAACGCGACGGTGATGAGTCCCGACAAGCACACGACCGTGGGACGGGATGAGACCACCTCGGCGAGGAAGCGTTCCTTCGGCGCGTCGACTCCTATGTCGACCACCTTGAACCCGTGGCTTTGCAGTGACGTGCGGAAGATGTCCTTGCCGATATCGTGGATGTCACCCTCGACCGTGCCCAGCAGTATGGTCGTGAGCCCTTCGGGCACGGGAGTGAGCGTCTGGAGAGGCTCTGTGATCTCCATGATCTCTTTGAACATCTCGCCCGACATGATGAGGGCCGCGAGGGCGTAGTCCTTGCGTTCGTACCGCTCCCCGACCACCCGCAAAGCATGCTGGCACGCGGCCAGGACCGCGGCGGCGCTGGTCGTCCCCTCGGCGACTATCTCGTGCGCGGCTTCGAGCGCGTGGTCCTCGTCCAGTTCGACAAGGAAGCGGCTGAGTGTCTCAAGGGTTGCCAAACAACTCCACCCCTATGACCTTGCGGCTGCTCGTCTGTCGCGATCTCAGGCGGAACTGGTCCGCCCGCAGAAGGAATTCTCCGTAGCCGACGGGGCGCGAGTCTCCGTCGCGGAACACGTGCGCGAGCGAGAGTGCCAGGTCTCCCGGCTTCTGGCCGAGGGCCTCGGCGGCCGCCGCATCCAGCAGCACGGCGCTGATGGTCAACTCGCCCCCGAAGAACCGTTGACCCCGGTCGGAATCGAGCACTTCCTCGAGCGCCGTCGACTGGAGTTGCGACTCGACCAGGGTCCGGCGAGGGTCGTAGCGGATGTACTCGTGGTGATACATGGCTGGAGTGCCGGCCAGCGACACCAGCCTGCGCAGATGGACCACGCGGGCCCCGACCTCCACCTGCAGCATCTTGGCGATGCGCTCGTCTGCGCGGGCCATGGTGGCCGACAGCAGGCGGGCGTCCATCGGCTGGTCCGCTCCGGTGCCCTCGAGCATGTCGATCCGGAAATCAGGGTCATTGAGCTCCGCCGGCTTGACGAAGGTGCCCTTGCCGGCACAGCCGTAGACGAGTCCCTGGTCTTCGAGCGAGGTGAGGGCGCGTCTCACCGTCATCTGGCTCACGCCGAACTCTTCGCACAGTTGGGATGCTGACGGGATCTTCTCGTCGGGCCCGTACACTCCGGCGGCGATCCTGTCGGAGATCGTCCGGACGATGTGCGGGTAGCGAGCAGCCGCCTTGGAGCCGGCACCGCTGCCGTCACCGTTCCCGTTACCGTTGTTGCGGCGTACTTCTTGCACCGGCCGACCCCTATCAGCACTTATCGAGCAGCGTACCCCGATGCTTGGTCTGAGTCCCCCCCCAGGACCGTGTGAGTGGTTCCCCCATCGCGCGAGATGACACCACCACCGGCTCCTCGGGTCCCATCCCTGGTAGGCGGCGACGGCTTGGGAACGTCCCCGCGTATAGTACTACCAGGAACGAACAAAATTGTATAGGTAGGTCATTTACAAACCTGTATATGGCCAGATAGAATCGCGCCAGCCGGGGGGCAGCTCCTTCGGGCACTCGATTTTCTTCCAAAGGAGCCGGGATGCACGAACTCGTAGAAGCCATGGCGAACATGAAGGAGAAGGAAGCCCTTCAGATCGTCGACGACCTGCTCGCCAAAGGTGAGGACCCCAACAAGATCCTCGACCTGTCCTCCGAAGCCAT
>CAIQPS010000004.1 GCA_903873715.1 uncultured Actinomycetes bacterium | reverse complement strand
GAGGAAGTGGAGAAAGCCGGTCTTCGCACCGGCCTCAAGGTCATCATCGGCGGCGGCCAGATGGACGACACCGTGCGCAAGTACACCGGGGCCGACGCCTACGGCGACGACGCCATGGCGGCTGTGGCCTTCGCGAAGCAGACGGTTGGAGTAAACTAGCCCTGCAAGGGGGGGACTTGTGACAGATCAAGCTTGGGCGAAGCTCTCGCCTGACGAGAAACTCGAGCGCCGCTTCTCAGCGTTCGTCGCGCCGGGACTCGAATTCGCGAGCCCTGAGGCGGCCGCGGAATACACAGCGCGGGCCACTCGGCTCAAGAAAGCCATCCTGCTCGAGGGCGAATCCGACCGGGTGCCCATCGCTCTGCTGACCGGTTACTACCCGGCCACCCGCAAGGGCCTCACCCCGTACGACGTCACCCAGGACTACGCGCTCGCCGCCGACACCTGGTACGAGTTCAACACGGAGTTCAAGCCGGACTGCATCAGCGCGCCGATGTTCGCGGCCATCCCCGGCCGGGCGTTCGAAGCCATCGACACCAAGATCCTGAAGTGGCCCGGCCACGGTGTGGCCAAGGAAGCCAGCTTCCAGTACACCGACCAGGAATGGATGTCCGATGATGAGTACGACCTGCTCATCGACGACCCCACCGACTTCCTGCTCCATTACTATCTGCCCCGCATCGCCGGCGGCCTGAGCGGCTTCGCCAAGCTCGCCTCCCCGCTCGACATGATCGAGATCGTGGCCGGCACCTCGTGGATGATGCGTTGGGCCGATCCCGACGTCCAGGCTTCTCTGGCCGCCCTCACCAAGGCCGCCCAGGAATGCGCGGCGTGGGGCGGCAGCATGTATCCGCTCATCGGCCGCCTCGTCACCGAGGGGACGCCGGGTCTGGTGCAGTTCATGTCCAAGGCGCCGTTCGACGTCATCGGCGATACGTTCCGCGGTGTCCGCGGCATGATCATGGACATGTTCCGCCATCCGGACGAAGTGCTGGCGGCGTGCGACCGGCTGGCTCCGGTCATGGTCAAGTGGGTCACCCGGCGGGCCAACCCGTACACGGCCCCGCTGGTCTTCATGCCTCTGCACAAGGGTGCGGACAGCTTCATGAGCCTCGATCAGTTCAAGAAGTTCTACTGGCCGGGCCTCCTGAAAGTCATCAACGGCCTCGTGGCCGACGGGTTCGTCCCCTACCTCTTTGCGGAAGGGGCCTACGGCACCCGCCTGGAGACCATCGCCGCCGACCTGCCCAAGGGCCGCACCGTGTGGCAGTTCGACCGCACCGACATGAAGCGGGCCAAGGAGATCCTGGGCGGCGTGGCCTGCATCCAGGGCAACGTGCCTCTCTCGCTGTTGCAGCTAGGGACGCCCGACGAAGTGACCGCCTACTGCCAGGACATGATCCAGAACGTCGCCCCGGGCGGCGGCTACATCATGGACGTCGGCGCGGTCCTGGACGACGCCAAGCCGGGCAACCTCGAGGCGATGGTCAAGGCTGCCAAGAGCAGCGGCAAGTAGTCAAGCGAAGTATCTGAAGGGGAAACGAGATGGCCGAAAAAGCCTGGAAGGATATGACCGCCGACGAGAAGCGCGCGTGGCGGCTCGACAAGTGGCGCAACCCCGACGTCCCGTGGGCCAGCCCCGAGGCCGAGGCTGCCTACAAGGCTCGTTGCGACCGGCTGATCGCGTGCTGGGACCTCAAGCAGCCCGACCGGGTGCCTATCAACGTCAACGCCGGCTGGTGGCCGGTGCACCGCGCGGGTCTCACCCCGTATGACGCCATGACCACCAAGGCCGCCGAAGCGATGGAAGCCTGGGTCGATTTCAATGTGTCCTTCCAGCCGGACACCATGGTCAGCCCGGTGCTGTACACCACGCCTTCCGAGGTCTTCGAAGGCATCGATTACAAGCTGTACGCCTGGCCGGGCCACGGTGTGGCCAAGGAAGCCAGCTATCAGTACAACGAGAAAGAGTGGATGCTCGCCGACGAGTACGACCACTTCATCTCCGATCCGTCGGACTATCTGCTGCGCACCTACCTGCCGCGCACGGTGGGCGCCTTCGCCGGCTTCTCCAAGTCCACCTCGCTGTTCGACTACATCGAACTTCCGTTCGTGGCCAACCAGGTGAGCGGCTGGGGCACTCCGGAGATGGCTGAAGGCCTGCAGAAGCTCGCCACGGCCGCCAAGGCCGTCGCCGGCTGGCAGGGCGTGATGTTCCCGGCGCTCGGCAAGATGACCGCCATGGGCTGGCCGAGCTACTTCGGCGGCGCCAGCAAGGCTCCGTTCGACATCCTCGGCGACACCATGCGCGGGACCCGCGAAGTCGTCATCGACATGTATCGCCGGCCCGAGAAGGTCATCGCGGCGTGCGAGCGGCTGGTGCCGGTCGCCATCGACTGGGCGCTCCGGCGTCCCGGCGGTCCCGTGACCCCGGTCGTCTTCCTGCCTCTGCACAAGGGCGCCGACGGTTTCATGAGCGACGAACAGTTCCACACGTTCTACTGGCCGACCCTCAAGGCAGTCCTGCTCGGTCTCATCGAGGAAGGCTGCGTGCCGTTCCTGTTCGCCGAGGGCCGCTACGGTTCGCGCCTCGAGGCCATCATGGACCTGCCCAAGGGCAAGACCGTCTGGCTCTTCGACCAGACCGACATGGCCAAGGCCAAGCAGACCATCGGCCAGGTGGCGTGCATCCAGGGCAACGTGCCGCTCTCGCTCATCCATGCGGGGACTGCCGACGAGACCTCCGCATATGTGAAGAACCTCATCGACGTGGCCGGCGAAGGTGGCGGCTACATCCTCGACATCGGCGCCGTGGCCGACTCGGGCAAGGAGGAGAACCTCCGCGCCATGGTCGACACCGCCATGCAGTACGGCAAGTATTGAGAACGACGCAAGCTGGGTTTTAGAGGCTCCTATCAGGAACAAGCCGCGAGGGGAAACGGCGGCGGATCCTGTTTGAGAGGCGTAAGGGAAAAGGTCAGGCAAATTGGAGGGAGGGCCATCAATGACAGAAGAACCCCGGGAAACCACTGAAGGTCTGGAGAAGACCGTCAGCCGGCGTGACTTCCTGAAGCTCGCCGGTATCACCGGCGGCGCGATCGCGGTAGCCGGCGGCCTCGGCGGCGTCCTCGCCGCGTGCGGCGGCACCAGCACCACCACCACGGCCGGCGGCACCGCCACCACGGCGGCCGGCGAAACCACCACCACCGCAGCCGGTGGCG
>CAIQPS010000003.1 GCA_903873715.1 uncultured Actinomycetes bacterium | reverse complement strand
CGCGCCACCGCTCGGTGCTTCAGTCGTCTATCCGACTACTGCTTGCTTCGCTTACTTCTGGACGATCCAGCAGCCGACGAAGTCCAGCATGCCCATGGGGCTGTAGGTCAGATTGTACACGCGGTCGGAGGTCACGCGGCCATGGCGGTAGGCCATGATCGGGACGGCCGGGGAGTCCGCGCCGATGGTCTTGACGATGTCCTGGTAGGCCTTGACGCGAGCGGCGCCATCGGTGATCTGGCGGGCATCGGTGATGGCTTTGTCAACGGCCGGGTTAGCGTAGCCGCTGTAGTTGTTGCTGCTCGTGCTGTAGAAGATCGGGTACAGGAAGTTGTCGATGATCGGGTAGTCGGCGATCCAACCCATACGGCCGATCTGGTACTGATGATCCTGCAGTTTCGGCAGGTAGGCAGCCCATTCGGTGAGGTCGGTCTTGACGTTGATGCCAACAGCTTTGAGGTCGGCCTGGATGAGAGCCATGATGGCCTCGTGGCTGCCGCCGCTGTTGCAGGAGAGGGTCATTTCCGGCAGGCCTTTGCCGTCGGGATAGCCGGCTTTGGCCAGAGCGGCCTTGGCGGCTTCGACATCGTACTTGCTGTACGGCCAAGCGCCCGGCTCATAGCCCACGACGCCCGGAGGGATGATGCTGTCGGAAGGAACGCGAGTGCCTTCCATGACCGTGTCGCAGATGGCCTGGCGGTTGATGGCGAGGGAGATCGCCTGACGGAGGTCGGCGTTCTTCAGCAGCGGGTCGGTCGTGTTGATGTCCACGTAGTAGATGGCCAGCTCGGCGCCGAGGAGCGTCTGTTTGCCGGGGTTGCCGGTGTAGCCGTTCTCAGCGGTGCCGTATTCGGCTTCGGTGGCCTTGATCTGCCCAGAGGGGATCGAGGTGAAGTCGAGGTTGCCGGCTTTGAACTCGAGGAAGGCGGTCTCAGGATCTTTGAAGATCTTGAAGGCGATGCCGTCGATGTTCGGCTTGGTGCCGTAGTAGTCCGCGAAGGCAACCAGGTTGATGGACTGGTCGTGGACCCAACCATCGGCGGTGACCATGAACGGACCGTTACCGACCGGGTTGGTGGCGAATTTGGCCGGGTCTTTCTCGACGGCGGCTTTCGGCACCGGGGCCAGGGTCGGGTGGGCGACGACATATTCGAAGTCGGCGAAGGGGTACTTCAGCGTGACTTCGAGGGTGTTGTCGTCGACGGCCTTGAGGCCGGTCATCTCGGTGGCGGTACCGGCGAGGACCTCGTCATAACCTTTGACGGGCTCCAGGTGGTAGGACACGTTGGACTTGTTGACCGGGTTGACCAGGCGGTTCCAGGCATAGACGAAGTCTGCGGCGGTCACGGGAGTGCCGTCATGGAACTTGGCGCCTTTGACCAGATGGAACGTCCACACGCTCGCGTCGGCGTTGGCTTCCCAGCTCTCAGCGGCAGCCGGCTTGATCTCGCTGGTGACGAAATCGAAGCTCGCGAGGCTGTCGAACAGAGCCTGCCCGACTTCTACGCCTTCGGACTCTTCGAGGTCGATGGGCTCGATGGCCACCGGCTCGTTGATATACACGCTCAGCGTGCCACCCTTGACGGGGCCGCCGGCGGCGGCAGTCGTGGTGGTCTCAGCCGCGGCAGTGGTGGTGGTGCTCTCACCGGCCGGGGCGGCAGTCGTCGTGGTCGCGTTAGCGGCCGTAGTAGTGGTGGCTTCGCTGGAGCCGCAAGCGGTCGCGATGCCGACGACGGCAACGAGAGCGACCACGAGGGCCAGCACGAGCCAGATGTTCTTCTTGTGCATGAAAAAACTTCCCTCCTAGACTAGTAACACCCCACGCCACTGTTCCTTATCCTGCTCCACCACCTCCCCAGCGCTCACGCGCCTCTAAGAGCGGACCCAGACAGAATCAGAAAGCGACCTTCAGCCCTTACACAAGATATGCGAGGGCGATCGAGACGATGAAAAAGGCGACCGCGCACGCCACGGTCAGCCGGTCGAGGTTCTTCTGGACCACACCGCTGCCGCCGAACGCCCCAGACCCACCGAACGTGGTGGAGAGGCCGGCGTCCTTGCCGGAATGGAGGAAAACGAGCAGCAAAACGCCGATACCAAGGATGGTGTCGAGCGCGACCAAGACGTAGATCACTGTGTTCCTCTCCCTCCGAAGTGCAAGTCCTGCCGACGGCCGGCAGGCGTTTTGCGACATTTTACAGCAGGTTACCACCCAAAAGACAACCCTGTATACGCAACAGCCGTATTCATCCAGTCAAAACCGCGCCGAAAACCCTCAACACAGCGGCATACCAGTCATTTCTACGGGAGCCCTTAGGCCCAGGACACGGAGCACTGTCGGGGCGATATCGGCGAGTCCCGCGCCCGCCCGCAGACCGACCCCACGATCGAGCACGATGAGAGGGACCTGGTCCGTGCTGTGCGCCGTATCGGCGCTTCCATCGGGCTGCAGCATAGCCTCGGCGTTGCCGTGATCCGCCGTCACGATGACGGTGGCACCGGCAGCGGCCAGGATTTCCACGGCCCTTCCCAGGCACACGTCGACGTGCTGGAGGGCCGCCACGGTGGCGTCGATATCCCCCGTATGCCCCACCATGTCGGGGTTGGCGAAGTTGAGCACGACGAAATCAGCGGGATCCTGGGTCATGAGCCTCTCGAGATGCTCGACGATCCCGTAGGCGCTCATCTCCGGTCGCTCATCGTAGGTGGCCACATCCTTCGGGGAGGGGACGAGGCAGCGCTTCTCCCCGGGGAACGGGGCCTCGCGGCCACCGTTGAAGAAGAAGGTGACATGGGCGTACTTCTCCGTCTCGGCGATGTGGAGTTGAGTGAGCCCGGCTGCGCTGATGACCTCGGCCAGAACGTGCTGGGGCTCTTCCTTGGGGAACGCCACGCCGATCCCGAGCTTCGGGTCGTACTCCGTCATGCCCACCAGGTCGACCAACGGAGGCCGGTCTCCCCTGTCGAACGCGTCGAATCCCGGCTGTGTGAGCGCCGCGCACATCTCGCGGGCCCGGTCGGGGCGGAAGTTGAAGAAGACGACGCCGTCGTCCGCACCCACTCGGGATGCCGAGGCCGCCTCGCCGGTCCCGATCACCGTCGGAAGGATGAACTCGTCGGTCTCGCCGCGGTCGTACGACTCCAGGACCGCGGTCGCCGCATCCGGCGCGCGAAGACCCCTGCCGCACACCAGCGCGTCGTACGCAAGCTCGAGCCTGTCCCAGCGCCTATCGCGGTCCATGGCGTAGTAGCGCCCAGAGACCGTCGCGATCGAGCCGAAGCCCTGCGCCAGGAGGAAGGCCTCCAACTCGCGCACGTAGTCGATGCCCGACGTGGGGGGCGTGTCCCTGCCGTCGGTGAAGGCGTGCACGAACACCCTGCGCAGGCCGCTCCTGCCCGCCAGTTCCAGCATGGCCCTGATGTGGGCCATGGCTGAATGGACGCCCGCATCCGACAGAAGCCCCATGAGATGGAGCGCTCCGTCTCGTGCCTTGGTCCGTTCCACTATGCCCTTGAGCACGGCGTTCTCGAAGAAGGACCCGTCCGCGATGGCCCGGTTTATCCGCGAAAGGTCCTGGTAGATGACCCGCCCGGACCCCATGGTCAAGTGCCCCACCTCGGAGTTGCCCATCACCCCGGGAGGAAGCCCCACGGCAGGCCCGCTCGCGTCGAGCAGCGTATGCGGATAGGTCTCCCAGAGCGAGTCCCACACAGGGGTCTTGGCCAGAGAGATGGCATTGCCGGGACCGGGAGGAGCGACCCCCCACCCGTCGAGGATGATCAGGGCCGCGCGCCGCCGCCCGGAGCGATGCTCGGTCACGCCGGTCACCCGGCCTCGAACGCCACGATCCGGGCGAAGGAGTCGGCCTTGAGGCTCGCGCCTCCCACCAAGACCCCGTCGATGTCCGGCTGGGCCATCAGTTCATCTATGTTGTCGGGGCGGACGCTGCCCCCGTAGAGGATGCGCACGCTCTCCGCCGCAGCCTCCCCTGCCCCTTCGGCCAGTTGCCGGCGGATGAAACCGATCGCCTGTTGTGCGATCTCGGGCGTCGCCGTCTTCCCGGTGCCTATGGCCCAGATCGGCTCGTAGGCGACGGCCATACGGCCCGCGTCCTCGGACTGCAGGGTCACGAGACCATGGGCGAGTTGCCTCGCGAGGACTTCTTCGGTCTGACCCGCCTCGCGCTCCGCCTCCGTCTCCCCCACGCACATGATGGGCAGCAGGCCGTGGTGGAGCGCTGCGTGGACCTTCTTCCGCACGTCCTCGTCCGTCTCACCGAAGATCTGCCGCCGCTCCGAGTGCCCGATGATCACACAGGTGACGCCGAGATCCGTCAGCATGCCCGGAGACACCTCGCCGGTGAAAGCTCCCTCGTCCTCCCAGTACACGTCCTGAGCGGCGACCTGGATCCCCCTCCCGGCTGCCGCGCGCACCGCTCCGGCCAGTCCTGTGAACGGTGGCGCCACCACGATGTCCCGCCCGGTCACGCCTCTCACCCTTGCGGCCAGGTCGTCGATGAACGCAGCGCCCTCGGCGCTGGTCTTGTACATCTTCCAGTTGCCAGCGATGAGCGGGATCCGCGGCCTAGCGGAGCTGTGCCGCTCCACGACCGCCTACTTGTCCGCCAGGGTGGCCACACCCGGCAGTTCCGCGCCCTCGATGAACTCCAGGGAGGCGCCGCCGCCCATGGAGACGTGATCGATCTTGTCGGCCAGCTTGAACTTGTTGAGCGCAGCTACCGAGTCACCGCCGCCCGCGACCGTGGTGGCCGGCGACGCCGCCATGGCCTCGGCCACCGCCTTGGTGCCTGCCGCGAAGGCCGCCATCTCGAAGATTCCCATAGGACCGTTCCAGAAGACCGTCCCGGCGCCGGCCAGATACTCCGCGTAGGCTTTGGCGGTCTCAGGGCCGATGTCCACGGCCATCCAGCCCGCCGGTATGGCAGCGGCATCCACGACCATGGTGCCGGCCCCCTCTTCCACCGTTTCGGTGACCAGCACGTCCTCGGGCAGCACGAGCCTCCCTCGAGAGGCCTCCGCCTTCTTGAGGGCCTCCGCCGCCATCTCAAGCCCCTCGTCGTCGACCTTGCTTGCCCCGGTATCCAGTCCCTTGGCCTTGAGGAAAGTGGTGCTCATGGCCCCACCCACCAGCACTGTGTCGGCCAGATCGAGGAAGCGGTCGATGACCTTTATCTTGTCGGTGACCTTAGCGCCACCGAGGACCACCACGAGCGGCCGCTTGGGATCGGCGAGGATGCCCTCGAGGGCATCCACCTCCTTCTCCATGCTGAAACCAGCCACCGCAGGAAGTACGGTCGCGAGACCGGCCGTGGTCACGTGCGCGCGGTGTGCCGCGCTGAAGGCGTCGTTCACGAACACATCGCCGAGGCGCGCCAGTTCTCGGGTGAGTTCCGGGTTGTTCTTCTTCTCGCGCGGGTCGAAGCGGGAGTTCTCCAGGAGGAGGACGTCGCCGGGTTGCATGGCGGCCACGGCGGCCTCGACGCCGGGGCCGGACAGTTCGTCCACCTTCCTCACCGGGATGGCCAGGAGTTCCGCAAGGCGCATGGCGACGGGGTCGAGTGAGAGCGCCGGGTCCGGACCATCCTTTGGCCGCCCCAGATGAGACATGAGGATGACGCGGCAGTCCTTCTCGCGCAGGTACTGGACGGTCGGTATGGCCGCCCGGATGCGGCTGTCGTCCGTCACCCGCCCGTCCTTCAAGGGGACGTTGAAGTCGACCCGCACGAGGACCCGCTTGTTCGCCAGGTCGATGTCACGAACCGTCTTCTTCCTCATCTGAACACCTCTGTCTATATCGTCGCCGACGGCCGGCAGGGGCTAGAGAAGCCGGCCGCTAAGATCCACCATCCGATTGGAGAAGCCCCACTCGTTGTCGTACCAGATGACGAGTTTCGCCTGCCTTCCCATGACCATCGTGAGCGCCGCGTCGAACACGGCGGAATGAGGATCGCCGACGACATCGGACCCGACGATCGGTTCCTCAGTGTACTCCAGGATCCCCGCCAGCGGCCCGGCGGCCGCTTCTTTCATGGCGGAGTTGATCTCCTGCACGGACGCCTCCCGGCCAAGGGTGACGGAGAGATCGACCACCGAGCCGTCGGGCACGGGTACCCTCAGAGCGTACCCGTCCAGCTTGCCCTTGAGCGCCGGGATGACCAGGCCTATGGCGCGGGCCGCTCCGGTGGACGTCGGGATGACCGACATGGCCGCCGCGCGGGCGCGGCGCAGGTCCTTGTGAGGGAGATCCAGGATGCGCTGGTCGTTGGTGTAGGCGTGCACGGTGGTCATGAACCCCTGCTCGATCCCGAAGGAGTCCACCAGCACCTTGCACACCGGGGCCAGGCAGTTTGTGGTGCAGGAGGCGTTGGAGATGATGTGGTGGCGGGAAGGGTCGTAGTCGGCGTCGTTGACCCCCATGACCACGGTCAGGTCCGGGTCTTTGGCCGGGGCGCTGATGATCACCTTGCGGGCCCCCTGGTCCAGGTGCCGCGAGGCGCCGGCCCTGTCGGTGTAATGGCCCGTGCACTCGAGGACTACGTCCACTCCCAGTTCCCGCCAGGGAAGCAGCCCCAGGTCGGTCTGGGAAAGGACGGTGACGGTCTTTCCTGCGAAAGTGAGGGTGTCCTCGGTGTGACCCACGTCGCCCTTCCAGACGCCGTGCACGCTGTCGTACTTGAGGAGGTGGGCGAGCGTGGCGGCGTCGGTGAGGTCGTTGACGGCCACCACCTCGAGGTCGGCCCCGCGCTCTGCGATGGCCCGCATGACAAGGCGGCCGATGCGGCCAAAACCGTTGATGGCGATCTTGGTGCTCATTGGCGAACGCTCCTCCTGGGGGGTTCGGCCCCCGGTCGGTTCATGTGCGTGATCTCGTCCGGCGGCCAGCGGGGATACTAACATAAGCCCCCTTCTGCCCCTCCCGTTCGGCCGCCTCGACCAGCCGGCGGAGCCGATGGTTGACGGCCGACCGAGTGAGGCCCTCTTCCCCCGCCTCGGCCAACTCGCTCAGGTTCAGATACGGGTACTGCTGGCGAAGGGCGGCCATGTCCCTGAGAGCCGGCGGCAGGGACTCGAGGGCCCCGGAGCGCTCCAGGGCGGCGATGGCCTCCAGTTGTTCGGACGCGGCTGAACTCGTGCGCCTGAGATTCGCCGAGTCGCAATTGGCGAGGCGGTTGGCCCGGGAGCGGACCTCTCTCACCACCGACTGTTCCTCGACCTGCAGCGCCGCCTCGTGGGCCCCGGCCATCGCAAGGAGCCCGGCCACCTCGTCGCGCCCCTTCAGGTAGACCACGTAAGAACCCCGGCGGTACCGCATACCGGCATGGAACTCGAGGTTGCCGAGCATCCTCACCAGGTCCGAAGCGAAGGCCTCGTGCGGCGTCAGGATCTCCAGATGGGCCTCCCGTTGCGGCGAGTTGGCGGAGCCGGCCCCGATGAGGCAGCCACGCAGGAACGCGCTGCGGCAACAACTCTTCTTCACCAGGCGCCGGGCTATGCCGGGTTGCAGCTCGAACGAGTCGCTCAGTACGCCCATCTCGTTGAGCGCCTGGAGTGTCGCAGGCGTGCCGCGCAGGTGCACCTCGTACACAAGCCGGTGCTGGAAGCGGGGTTCCCGGGTGGTCACGAGCTCTCCTTCGGCCCCGTAGCTCTTGAACACCGAGTAGGCCAACTTGGCCCCGGCCTGCACGGTCGTGGCGATACGGATCTCGTACCGCTCCTCCTCCGTGGAGCCTCCGTGGATGAGGAAGCTACCGGCGGTGTGCATGAGACCGGCCACCGCAGCGAGCCGGCAGCAGCTCTGCTTCTCCTCCAGCCGGGCCAACTCCTCCCGGAAGGCACGTGTGAAACCCGGGCCCAAGCTATGCCTCCCGCTGGATGTCGCGGTGCGAGACGCTGACGACATAGGCCGGCTCCCCTCGCAGCCGCCTGGCCAGATCCTCCACGAGCGCCACAGAGCGATGTCGTCCTCCGGTGCACCCGATGGCCACCACCACGCGCCGCTTCTGCTCGGTCACGAAGCCCGGGGCCATCAGCTTGAGCAGCGCGACCACCTGCTCGAGGAACTTCCCAGCCTCGGCGCGCCCTAACACATAATCCTTCACGGCCGGGTCTAGACCGGTGTGCGGCCGCAGTTCTTCGACCCAGTGCGGGTTGGGCAGGAAGCGTGCGTCCAGCACCAGGTCGGCCTCGTCGGGAAGCCCGTACTTGTATCCGAACGATTCCAAGCTGATGAACACCTGGTCGCTCAGCTGTTCCGCCATGAGCGTCTCTTCCAACCGGCGCCGGAGCTCCCTCATGGACAGGCCGGTGGTGTCGATGACCACGTCCGCCTGAGCGCGCAAGGGGGCCAGGAGCTCCCGTTCCTCGATGATGGCGGCGTGAAGGCTTCCCCGCGACAACGGATGCGGGCGCCTGGTCAACTGGTACCTGGCTACGAGGGCCTCGTCGGAGGCTTCGAGGAACAGCAGGCGGAACTGGATACCCGCCTCTCGAAGGTGCGCCAGAGCCTGGCCGACCTGCTCGAAATAGGAGCCCGCGCGCACGTCGAACACGAGGGCCACCCGGTCGACCCGGCTGCCCTCCAGGGCGAAGAGGTCGACTGCGCGGGACAGCATCTGCGGAGGCAGGTTGTCGATGCAGAAGTAGCCCATGTCTTCGAAGGTGGCTACGGCCTCGGACTTCCCGGCACCGGACATCCCGGTGATGATGGTCATGTGCAACTGCCCCAGGCGGTCGACCATGCTCAGCTCCTCTCAGCCTGCCCCTGCGCCCGAGCCTTCCCTCCCCACCCCTCATGCCTGAGCAACCGCTCTTTCCAGGTGGGGTCGTTGCCGTAGCGGCCCATCGTGCCGTCGGAGCGGATCACGCGGTGGCACGGCACCACCACCGGGATGGGATTGCACGCCATGGCGTTGCCGACTGCGCGCGCGGCGCGCGGATACCCGGCCGACTCGGCCAGTTCGCCGTAGCTGACGGTCTCCCCCGGCGGTATGGCCATCAACGCCCGGTACACGGCCTGCTCGAAGACGCCCAACCCGAGGTGATCGAGAGCGACTTCGTCAGGATCGAAGGTGGGTCGCCCGCCGGCGAAATACGCCTCCAGCTGTCCCACCCAGTACGCCAGTGCCTGCGCGTCGACGGAGCCCGCAGGTGCGTCCGTGCCTGCTTCTTCGGCGGCGGGCTCAGCGCCGGTCCCCGCGGTCACCCAGCCAGGACCCGCGCCCTCTCCGGGCAGATCGACGCCGATGAGCCTGCCGTCGCGCACGTACACCCAGCCGCTGCCCCGGCCGGTCTCGTACGAGCCCGCATATGCGTCGTCAACCCGTCTTGTGGACATACGCGTACACCTCCCTAGCCACCTTGCCCGGCAGCCCGGGCACGGCTTCCAGTTCCTCCCGCGTGGCATCCAGGAACCGCTCCGGCGATCCGAAATGGTTGATGATCGCCTTCTTGCGCCGCTCCCCGATCCCGGGAAGTTGGTCGAGTATCGACAGGGTCGTCTTCGCCATCCTCCTGGTGCGATGGTACCCGACAGCGAAGCGATGGGCCTCGTCCCTTACCTGTCGCAGGAGCAGAAGCCCGGGGTCGTCCTGCGAGATGGGGAGCGGTCCCGAAGACCACGTCACGAAGAGCTCTTCCTCCCGCTTGGCCAGGGCCACGAGGCTGACCGCCTCTTCGAGCCCCAGTTCCTGCAAAGCAGCGGCCGCGGCCCCGAGTTGGGGTTTGCCGCCATCCACCATCAACACGTCGGGGATCGCCTCGAAGGAAGGGTCGTACTCGCCCCCGGCCAGCCCCTCTTTTGCCCTGGTGAAGCGTCTCAGCAACACCTCGCGCATGGCTCCGACGTCGTTCTGGCCACCGGTGGTCTTGATAGAGAACTTGCGGTAGTCACTCTTCTTGGCCGCCCCACCCTCGAACACCACCATCGACGCGACGATGTCCTCGCCCATCAGGTTGGAGATGTCGAACCCTTCGATGCGGACCGGCGGCGCGTCGAGATGAAGGGCCTGCTCCAAGGCGGTGAGAGCGCCATACCGCCGTTCGCGGCTGCGGTCCGCCTTGAGGCGCTCGTGGACCAGCGCGAGAGCCGCGTTCTGGTCGGCCAACTCCTGCAACCGGCGCTTGTCGCCTCTCTCCGCCTGCCGCACCTCGACACGGGTGCCTCTCAGCCCTTCCAGGAAGGCGGCCAACGCCTCCACCTCGCGGACCTTCGGCGGCACGATGAGCTCGGTGGGGACCGTGGGCGACGTCGAATAGTACTCAGCGACGAACCGTTCGAAGATCTCCTCCTCGTCGGCCCCCTCGGCGTTGACCAGAGTGAAGCTGCGCCGGTCGGCCAGCCTGCCGTCCCGGGTGATGAATACCTGCACGTTGGCGCCCCAGTCGTCCACAGCGAGGCCGGCGATGTCGGCGGAGCCCAGTGTCCCGGACTCGATCTGCTGGCGCTCGAGCACGTGCGTGAGCGCCTCCAGCCTGTCGCGGAACACCGCCGCCGCCTCGAAGTCCTGGCGCTTGGCCGCCTCCTGCATGGACTTGCGCAGTCGCGCGACGACCTTCGTCTCTCGCCCGCTCAGGAAGTCCACGATCTGGTCGACGACGGCCATGTACTCCGCCTTGTCCGCGTTCCCTATGCAGGGGGCCGGACAGCGGCCGATGTGGAACTGGAGGCAGGGCGACCCCGAAGGCCTTCCCGGGTCCTTGCCCCGGCAGGTGCGCACCGGGAACACCCGGCCGAGCACGTCGAGCGTCTCGCGCACTTTGGCCGCGCTTGCGTACGGCCCGAAATAGAGGTTGCCCTTGCGGTGCGGCTGCCGGGTGAACATCACCCGGGGCCACTCGTCCTCCATGGTGATCATGATGTACGGGTACGACTTGTCGTCCCGCAGGCGGATGTTGAAGGGCGGCCGATGCTGCTTGATGAGGTTGTGCTCCAGCAGCAGGGCCTCCACCTCGTTGCTCGTGACGATCCATTCCAAGCTCGCCGCCCGGCTGGTCATCTCGCGCTCCTTGGCACCGACCCGAGACCCTTCCTGACCCATCACGGCCGGCAGATAGTTGGACAACCGCTTGCGTAGAGACAAGGCCTTGCCCACGTACAGGACGTCGCCGACCGCGCCCCGCCACACGTACACCCCAGGGTGGTCGGGGGCCATCTTGATGAGTTCGCGGAGGTCGGTGGAAGCGCTCATAGCTGCTTCTGAGTGTACCCCAGCCGGCGTCCGGAAACCGGCTTTCCGGGCGGCTATCCGGGCCGACCGACGGTGCGATATGGTATGGTCCTCGCTCACAGCGAACGCATACACACGGGGGTACACGTGGCACTCGCAGGACTACCCATCGAAGAACGAGAAATGGTGCTCGATCTGCTCGCGCAGATCCGCCAGCGCATGCTCACACCTGAAAAACTGCGCCAGTGGGACGCCGAGGAGATCTTCCCGGAAGAAGCCATCCGCGAACTGCTGGGACCGAAGATCGGCCTTCAGTTGCTGTTCATCCCGGAGCAGTACGGAGGCATGGGCGGCGGCGCGCGGGACATCGCGGCGGTCTCCGAGGAGATGGCCAAGATCTGCCTGGGCGTGGCGACGGCCTTCCTCGCCATCCATCTGGGCACCGACCCCATCCTCGTGGGCGCCACCCACGAGCAGAAGGAGAAGTGGCTTGGCAAGCTGGCCGAAGAGGGCACCATCGTCGCATACGGCGTGACCGAGCCCGAGGCGGGCAGCAACCTCCAGAGCTTCAAGACCACCGCCACTCCCGTCACCGGTGACGGCGGCGCCGTGGTCGGCTACAAGATCAACGGCAACAAGCAGTTCATCTCCAACGGCGGCTACGCCGACTTCCTCACCGTCCTGGCCGATACGCCGGAAGGCCCGACCTTCTTCATCGTGGAAAAAGGTCAGCCCGGCTTCACCCCCGGCAAGGCCGAGGACAAGCACGGCATCCGCAGTTCCAACACCGCCCCACTCACCTTCGACGACTGCTACGTGCCCGTCGAGAACCTGGTTGGTGGCGTGCCCGGCAAGGGCCTCATCCAGGCCAACGAAGTGTTCGGCTACACCCGCCTTATGGTGGCGTGCTTCGGTCTCGGTGGCGGCGTGGCGGCCCTCGAGAAGGTCATCGCCTACGCCAAGGAGCGCATCCAGTTCGGGTCGCCCCTCATCGAGAAGCAGGGCTACACGCACAAGCTGGTGGTCCCCTACGCCGCCAAGCTCGAAGCTGCGCGCGCCTACATCGAGGAAGTCGCCGAACGCCTCGACTCCGGTGAATCCGACCTGCAGGTCGAAGGCGCCATCGCGAAGCTGTTCGCCACGGAGACCGGCAACGCCGCGGCCGACGCGGCCATCCAGGCTCTGGGCGGCTACGGCTACATCCGCGAGTACGATGTCGAGAAGATCAAGCGTGACGTCAAGATCACGACCATCTACGAGGGCACCAGCGAGATCCAGCAGCTGATCATCAGCACCTTCCGCTGGCGCTCGTCCGTGCAGTCCAAGTACGAGTACTACGAGAACATCGCCGCCCAGATGGACGCCATCGCGGCGCAGCACGCCGATCTGAAAGCCGACGTCTTCGCCGGCCTGGTGCGTCTCGTCAACAAGGTCATCGAGGAAGCCCACAAGGCCAAGGCCACCCGTCAGCAGTACGTCATGTTCCACATCGCCACCATGGCGGCCGTGGCCGAGACCGGTGCCGCCCTCCTCAAGAAGGCTGCTGCCGCCGCCGGTAGCGACGAGGCCGACTACCTCAAGAACGCGGCCCGGGTCAACTCGGCCCTCGCGGCTCAGACGGTCTTCACGCTCGCCAACGAGATCCTCTACGGCACGGGCAAGTGGGAAGCCGCCGACGCCGCAGCGGTCCTCGGCTCCGCCGGCTTCGATTACACCGTCTCCCAGTCCGGCCTGGTGACAGACATGGACGCCCTGGCGCTCCAGGTCTCCGAAGGAGCTTTCAAGTGAAGGACGTAGCCGCCCTCCTCGAACTGTTCTCGAACGCCCATGGGATATCGGGCTACGAGAGCGACGTCGCGGAGCTGCTCCGGAAGGAACTCGCGCCTTATGTCGACGAGGTCCGTACCGATGCCATGGGCAACGTCATCGGCGTCCGTCATGGTGAGGGCCCGAGCGTGATGGTGGCCGCCCACATGGACGAGATCGGCTTCGCCGTGTCGCACGTGGACGACGACGGTTTCCTCAGGTTCGTCTCGGTCGGAGGCTTCTACGACCCGATCGTCCTCGGCCAGCGGGTACTCGTCCACGCCGACGGCGGCAAGGTGCTGCCGGGCGTCGTGGGGGCCCGCCCCATCCACCTGATGGACGCCGAAGAGCGCAAGAAGCTACCCAAGCTCAAAGAGATGTTCGTGGACGTCGGCGCGCGTAGCTCCCAGGACGCCGCCGACCTCGGCATCGAGATCGGCACTTCCATCACGATGGACCGGCAGTACACGCCGCTCGCCAACGACCTCGTCTCCGGCAAGGCGTTCGACAACCGGGCCGGCTGCGCCATGTTGATCGCCGCCATGCAGAAGCTCCACGGCAAAGAGGTGAAGGCCACCGTCTACGCCGTGGGAACGGTGCAGGAAGAGGTGGGTCTCAAAGGGGCGCGCACCAGCGCTTTCGGGTTGGATCCCGATGTGGCGATCGCCACTGACGTCACCATCCCGGGCGATCATCCGGGTGTCAGCAAGAACGAGTGCCATGTGTCCACCGGCAAAGGCCCGAGCATCACGGTGATGGACGCCGCAGGGCGTGGGGTCATCGCCGCCAAACCCGTGGTCAAGTGGCTGCGCGAAGCGGCCGACGAAGGGTCCATCCCCTACCAGCTCCTGGTCGGCGACGGCGGGAACACCGACGCCACCGTCATAAGCATCACCAAGGCGGGCATCCCGTGCAGCGTCATCAGCTGCCCCACCCGCTACATCCATTCCCCGGTGGAAGTGCTCTCTCTCAAAGACCTCGAGAACGGGGCGGCGCTCATAGCCGCCGCCATCGAGTCGGCCCACAAGTACTTCTAGGCGCCCTTCGGACGCCGCCCATCCGGCGCGGGACACAGACGGGGCGGCTGCCGCAGATGTGGCAGCCGCCCCGTACTATTCAGGCGGTTCGTCCCCCGGCGCCGGCACCCACGCCGGCCGGTCATCCCACCTACTCCGCTTCCCGGCACCTCACTCGCGCCGAATACTGCACGTCCCGCGGCGCCTTCACCGATGCCGCGATATCACGCACCATCCACAACAGGGCAGTTATGTCGACATCCGGTCCCACTTCGTGTCCCACCCACCGCGGCGACAGCCACGCGCCCGAGCAGACCACGATCTCGCCATCCGGGTCGCCGGGCTCGTAGGTCTCTGCGCCCTCGCGGACCTCGACCGGCTCGGGGAAGACCACCCGGTAGAACTCACGGGAATGCTTGCGGACGTGGTCGAGCACCCCGACCTCGATCTCCGAGCCGTCCCAGAACCACCCTTCGCCCTGATCCTCGAGTCTCAGCCTCATGTCAGCCCCATCGCCCGCCCGCTCCTTCTTTACCTGACCTTGTCTGGTTCTTGTCTTTACGGTGACAGACTAGACCATGTGAGGGTTGCCTGACGGCACTCACCCGTCCGTCGGGCGTCGAGACCGAAGAAAGGAGCTCCCGTGAAGACCATCCTGACTGTGTTGATGCTCGTCATGTTCGCGGTGATGGTGGCGTGCGGCAGCACCGCCGCGACGACCGGGTCGGAAGGGAAGTCCGCGACCACGGTCATGGGCATCCAGAACACGACGACCACCTTCCACATCCCGCATCAGGCCCTCGAGTACTGAGCCGTCAGCCTGCGAAT
The DNA here is from genome assembly GCA_903873715.1 of uncultured Actinomycetes bacterium. Taxonomy (GTDB): domain Bacteria; phylum Actinomycetota; class Thermoleophilia; order RBG-16-64-13; family RBG-16-64-13; genus CAIQPS01. The sequence goes on along the minus strand of CAIQPS010000003.1, from coordinate 5,452 downwards.
GTCCGTGGCGCGTTCCACCCTCACGCGTCGGGCGATCCCCGGCGTCCTTTCGGAAGAAGCCCGCCCCAACAAAGCGGGCTTCTGGCTGTCGGAGAGTCATGGTGCGGAGCGGAGCGGCGCCCCTCTTCCGGCGACTGCGCCTCTACTCCCCGGCCGGGTGCGCGGTCGGATCGATGAAGCCGCCAAAATCGGCGGTCCAGTAGTAGCCATAAGGCGAGTCTTCGGCATAGACGCGGGAGACCCCCACCACGGTGAAGTACGGGGCGGACATCACGGCGTCGTGGTCGGGCGAGTTCTTCCAACCCGTCATGACACCCGCGGCATCCGGGAAGCCTGCGGCGACGTTCTCTCCCATCCGGGTGTCGTAGGAGTATCCGCTCGCGGCCATGCGGTCCCATGGGGAGGCGCCCTTGCCGAACCAATCGGAACCGCCGGTGCTGAAATGGTCCACGAACCGATACTTGGCCATGTCGGAACTGTGCCGCTCGCAGGCCCGGGAGATCTCGTCCGAGAGCAACACGGGCTGCAGGCCTTTGCTCTGCCGGTAGACGTTGATGGCCTTGACCAAGGCTATCTCTTCGGCACCATAGCCGTCTCCAGCGTGCGCGGCCTCAGGCCGGGTGCCAGGTATCAAAAGGACCGCGACCGCGATCACGGCTGCCAGTAGCAACGGCAGAGCGCGCAGAAGCCGAGCTCTGGGATGCAGCGCCGCCCGCCTCAAATCTGGTTCACCGGGAAGTGTCCCCCGTCACGCCGCACAGCAACGCGAACCGAGGCTCGAAAGTGGCAGGGTAGTCTTCAGGCCGATGCTCCTTCTTTGTGGCCGGTCGACTGACGAGCAAAGTATACCAGAAGACTAACCTATCGCAAGGCTGGGTCCGCCGCTACTTCAACCTGTCGTACACCGCCCCGATCAGCCTGCCTTCGTAGTCCTGGCTGAGCTCCCAGACCATGGCGCCGCCGAGCGCCCCGGCCTTGATGTACGCGGTCTTGGCCGCGATGGACTCCTCATCGTCGTAACTGACGAAGGTGGCGCCGTTGAACAGGTAAGGAACCTTGGCCGTGGTGTGGAAGTAACGCGTGTAGGCCGTATTGGACAGGTAGCCGGTGACGATTTCCTTGTACGTGACCGTGGTGCACTTCCCGTATAGGCCGTACAACCCGGGATACGAAGAGTCCGTGCTCTTGACCGCCCCGTACGCCTTCCCGTAGAACGGGATCCCCACCACGAGTTTGCTCTTGGCGGCGCCCTGACTCGAACCGGCCGCAGCGACCCACAGCTTGACTCCGTCGTCGATGCTCCAACGCGCCTGTGGCGACAGGCTGTCCGGATAGAGCGGGCCGTTGAAGTCCGTGTATCTGTCCCACGCTCCATGGATGTCGTAGGTCATCAGGTTGAGGAAGTCCACACTGGCGAGGATCTTGGCGGGCTCGGTGTTGTTCACATAGCTCTGGGTGACACCGGCCGCGATGGTGAGAACGTACCCGGCGTTCTCCGCGTCCAGGAGAGCGCGGAGCTTCTGCAGGAGCAACGTGAAGTTCTGTTTGTCCTCCGGCCGCGTCGTGTTGGTGGACATGCCGCCTGCGACTGGGTACTCCCAGTCCAGGTCCACACCGTCCAGCCCGTATTGCTTGATGAATGCCACGCAGCTTTGAGCGAAGACGGTCCGTGACGCGTCGGTGAGGGCCACGTCGGAGAACTTGCCCGACCAGCTCCACCCACCCACCGAGATGAGCACCTTCAGATCGGGATTGAACTTCTTGAGGTCCCGCAGCTTGGCGAAGTTCGTGATGTCTATCGTGGCGTCGCCGAGCGCGATCTTCAGATCGCTGCCGATGTTCGCGAAAGCGTAGTTCACGTACGAGACCTTGTCGTACGGGATCTTGTCGGGGGTGTATCCGCGATATGCCGACCAGGAGGTGTAGTAGGCCACCACCCGGTACGGCATGGCGGGCGGCGGTGTGCCCGGCAGCGTGGTCACCGTGCAGGTGTTGCTCGCCGCCGACGAGTTCCCCGTCGGATCCTTGGCCTTCACGTAGAAGGAGTACTGCGTCCCGGGGATGAGGGCCGTCGCGGTGTACGCGTTGGTGGTCGAAGTGCCCACCAGGGTGCCGTTCTTATAGATGCTGTAGGACGCCACGGCGACGTTGTCGGTCGATGCCGTCCACGTGAGCGCGACCGACGTCTGGGTGACGCTGCTCGAGGTCAACCCGGCCGGAGCGGTCGGCGCCTGCTTGTCCCGCCCGGCGGAGGCACCGCCGACCGACAGGGGACCCGCGAGGATGGCGACGGCGAGCAACGCCGCGATGCATAGCCGAGACACGGAGGTTCTCATGGTGGATCAGCCCCCCAACATCGGTAGACCGAGTGGACAATGCCAATGTACTGCCGTCACCGTCGCCTGTACAGCAGGAGCCCTGCTCCGTGAGTCGAACTGGATATCGGACGCGCTATGTACAGCCACCCACCGTCGGGTAGAATGGCGCGTGTTGAGCGCCGGCGGGGTCCGTGGCCGGCGCGGTGACAGTCGGACTCGACTGAGGGGAGTGGCAGAGTTTGAGTCCTACCCGAACGATACGGCCTTCGGGCCGCCTCAGCATCGCAGTAGCCTTGGCAGCCCTGTCCGTCCTTGTCCTCGCACTCGCCTTCGCCGCTCCGGCCCACGCCGCAGTGTCGTACAACACTCAGGAACAAGCCTTCGTAAAGCTCCTCAACGACTACCGGGTTGCGAACGGGCTCCAGCCCCTGCTGGTATCCGATGCCCTGAGCCTGGCGTCCGAGCGCCACGCATCCGATATGGGCAAGTACGACTTCTTCTCGCACGTCACCAAGCGGTCGGACTGGTTCCCGGCCGGGTCCTATCCTTGGGACCGCATGAAGCTTTGCGGCTACTACTCGGGCAAAGAGGGTGAGAACCTCGCAGCAGGGCAGTCCTCCGCGCAATCGCTCTTCACCGCCTGGCGCGCTTCGTCCAGCCACAATTCCGTGATGCTGGATCCCGGTTTCAAGGTCGTCGGCGTCGGGTTCGTCATCACGACCGGCTCCGACTACACCTACTACTGGGATGCGTGCTTCGGCGGAACGGTGGACGGGGGCGCCCACACCCTCGGCCCCGTGCGTTACCAGCAGACCAACCGCTACATCCTGAAGTACGGCACCTGGTGCGACACCGCATCCAGCCTCGCCTCCGGCGGGAGCTACGGCTGGTCGTCCACTCGCGGCGCCGCTGCGACCGTGGCGTTCATCGGTACCCGGCTCGACTGGCTGGCCGCAGTCGGCCCGTCGGGCGCCCGCGTCGACATCTATCTCGACGGCGTCAAGAAGACCACCCTGGACCTCTACGCCGCGACCGCCGCCTACGGGGTACGAGTCTGGTCCACTGGCAGCCTCCCGTACGGGACTCACACCGTGAGGATGGTGCGCAATTCGGATTGCCCCACCGGCGAGATCGTCACGCTGGACGCGGTGGACCTCTGGGGCACGCTCAAGCCAGCCTACTAGACTCCTACTTCTTGAGCAGGGCCTCCAGCTGCGCCACCTTCTGAGCGCCGAAGTACGCGCAGTTGCCTTTCTTCTGGTCCGGCTCCACCGCGTTGTCCTTGATCGCCTTGCTGACCTTCGCCGGAGACACGCCGAGTCTTTCCGCGATCTTGCCGGCAGTCAGTAGTTCGTCGGCCATATCCGTCGCCTCCTCGCCTTGCGGTTGGCTCTCCTTTGTCCTGCGCGCTCTGGCCCAAGCCCGTGCGGCGCTCTGCAGTTCCCCCGCTATGGACGGGGGGATCTTCCCCGTGATGCGGACGTCCTCGTCGCGATACTCGAACGTCACCGTGCCGCGCTCGCGCACGCGGGCCAGCAACTCACCCTGGGCGTACGGCACCGCCAGGTCGATATCGGCCCACAGTTCGCCGAGGACTTCGGCTATAGCGGACCGCAGTCGCTCGATGCCTTCTCCAGAGAGGGCCGACGCTCTGAGCACGTGGAGATCGTCGCGGCGGACCACCCCGGCTCCCGGCAACTCCCCGGGCTCCACACGGTCCGCTTTGTTCAGCACCACCACCCGGGGCTTGTGCCCCGCTCCGAGCTCGTCGAGCACGGTCTGGACCGTGCGCCTGTGCTCGGCTGCATGCCGGTCGGCAAGGTCGACCACCTCCACCAGCGCGTCCGCCCGGGTGACCTCCTCCAGGGTGGCCTGGAAGGCCTCCACCAGCTGGTGCGGCAACTTGTGGATGAAGCCCACCGTGTCGCTCACGATGACCGTCTGCCCTTCGCTGAGGCGCACCCTTCGCGTCGTCGGGTCCAGGGTGGCGAAGAGCATGTCCTCTGCCATCGCCGCCTCCTCGCCCACCAGGGAGTTCAGCAGCGTCGATTTGCCGGCGTTCGTGTAGCCCACTATGGCGACAGTCGGGAGGAGTCTGCGCTCGCGCGAGCGCGCCGCGGTCTCCCGGCGGCGCCGCACCTCCTCCACGCGCTCCCGGGTCTTCTTGATGCGCTGGCGGATGACCCGGCGGTCGGTCTCCAGCTGGGTCTCCCCCGGGCCCCGCGTACCGATCCCGCCCCCTGTGCGCGAAAGGTGGGTCCACAGGCGCGTCAGACGCGGTAGCTGGTACTCCAGCTGCGCCAACTCCACCTGGATGCGCCCTTCGTGCGTGTGGGCCCGCTGCGCAAAGATGTCGAGGATCACGCCGCTCCGGTCGAGCACCTTCACGTCCAGCAACTCCTCGAGCGACCGCTGTTGCTTGGGCGACAGCTCGTCGTCGGCCACCAGGATGGTGAAGTGCGTTTCGGACTTGGCCTCTTTGAGCTCCTCAGCCTTGCCGGTGCCCAGATACCAGACAGGGTGCACCCCTTCGCGGTTCTGGGAGACGGTGCCCACGACATCGGCCCCGGCCGTCTCCACCAGTGAGGCGAGCTCGGCCAGCGACTCCTGCGCGGTCCAGCCGCCATCGTCGCCCGTGTCGACCGCTATCAGGTAGGCTCGCTCCCTTTCGGGGCGTAGGTCGCCGGCAGCACCATCTCGGGCGGACCGCCTGCCCGAAGGCTGGTTGCCTGCACCGGCGCGCACGCTACCAGGGCGGCTGTTGCCATCTGAAGTCATTCGGCCATCTTCCGTCGGGGCTTGGTGCGGCGGCCGGCCGCCGCTTCTTCGGGCCCTGGCGCCTCGGCGCGCTTGCGCCGCGGCCCCGCCGGTGCCGGTCCGCACACCGGGAGCACCCGTTGCAGCACCTTCCCGGTCTCGCTCCCCGGCGTGGCACAGATCTCCTCCGGCGTCCCCTCGGCGATCAGCTCTCCCCCGGCGTCTCCGCCTTCAGGCCCCAGGTCGATGAGCCAGTCGGCGCACTTGATGACGTCCAGGTTGTGCTCGATGACCAGCAGGGAGTGGCCCTCGGCCACCAGGCGCTGGAAGGCCCGCAGCAGGGTCAGGACGTCGTCGGGGTGCAGGCCGATGGTCGG
>CAIQPS010000002.1 GCA_903873715.1 uncultured Actinomycetes bacterium | reverse complement strand
TGGTGGCGGGGACAGGATTTGAACCTGTGACCTTCGGGTTATGAGCCCGACGAGCTACCGGACTGCTCCACCCCGCGCCGCTTGGAAGGTGGATTATAGCACGCCCCGCAGGCAGCGTTCTCCAAACCCTTCCGCGAACGCCTTGGGACCGTCGACGCTTGCAGCCCCTCCCAAGCCATCTTCGGCCCAAGGTCGGAGTGCGGAGTGCGGCGGCGCGCTGCATCCTTGTGAAGGGCCGGGCGCGAAAGTGTTTCGCCTCGGATGCCGATACAAAGAAGGAAACAGCGGAAAGGTCGCTATCGCCGATGGGTCAGTCGAATCGTCTGGAACGGAAGAGAAGCTGCCGGAGGGGCGCCGTCCTGCGCACCCTCGGCTGCGGGGCCGCCATCGCGGTGGTGCTCTTCTGCGCGACGGGCGTGCCGGCTCGCGCCGTGACCACCTCCACCACCGCTGCGCCGACGACCACCACGGAGTTCGCCCCCCAAGGGGCGGCCAAGACCCAGGTGGACGAACTCACCGCAAAGGCGCAGGCGGTCCAAGCCCAACTCGAAGAGCTGAACGAGCAGTTGGAGCTGAAGTCCGAGGAATACAACAAGTGCCAGGACGACCTCGACGCGGCGAACGCCAAGATCAGCGAACTTCGCCGCACCGTCGAGGACGCGCAGCGGGACAAGGCCCAGCGCCAGGCTTTGCTGGCCCAGCGGCTCAAATCGGTATACATGTCCGGGGGGCGCGACCAGCTACTCCAGATCCTGATAGCGTCCAACGGCCTCGAGGACCTGTACAACCGGGTGCGCCTGGTCTCCACGCTCGCCGACCAAGACAAGCGCCTGGTGTCCGACCTCAAGGACAGCGCCGCCAAGCTGGACATGCTCATCAAGGCCGCCGACGACCAGAAGGCCGAGGCGCTGAAGCTGCGCGACCAGCTGGCCATCACCGCCAAGGAGATCCAGAGCAAGATCGCGGTGCGCGAACAGACGCTCGCGTCGCTGGACAGCCGAGTGAGGGACATCCTCACCCAGGAGCAGCAGCGGCAGGCGGCCGAACAGGCCCGGCTTCAGGCCGAACTGCAGGCCAAGCTGGACGCAGCGCTGCTGGCCGCGCAGGCCCACATCCTGAACGGCGGCCAGATCTACCAGGGCGAGCTGCCCCAAGCGGACGACAAGGTCGCCAACCAGCTCATCCAGACCGCCGCCGCCTACCTGGGCGTCCCGTACGTGTGGGGCGGCAGCAAGCCCTCCACCGGCATGGACTGCTCGGGCTTCGTGCGCTACGTGTTCAAGCAGCACGGCGTGAAACTGCCCCACTACTCCGGATACATGGCCCAGATGGGCATCCCCGTGGACCTCAAGGACATCAAGCCCGGCGACCTCATCGCCTTCGGCTTCCCGGTGCACCACGTCGGCATCTACATCGGCGACGGGCTGTACATCCACACGCCCAGCCAGGTCATGATCTCCAAGCTGAGCAACCGGCACGACCTGGCCGCGATACGGCGCTTCCCCATAGAGATGCGCACCGGGGACCCGCTCTTCGACTAGGCACGAACGGCCGCCGTACGGCGCCGCCCTCCCCTCCGCCAGGCGTCGCCGCCGCCGTTTTCCGCTAGAATCGACCTATGCCTTACCCCGCGTACATCCTCATCGGCATCGGCTGCGCACTCATCCTCGCCGGGCTGATCTATCTGGCTCTCGCGGTCATCCGCTTGATCAAAGCCGCGCGCAAGGCGGGGATCAACTCCATGACCGACGTCCAGATCATCATGCGCAAGGTGCAGAACCTGGAGCCGCTGTTCCGCGAACTCGAGCGGCACCAGGAAGTGCTCGCCGACAGCATGCAGAAGCTGGCTTCCGAGGCCTCCAAGCTCAACTTCCTCAAAGACGAGCTGGACAAGGCCACCGGGCACATCACGAGCGTCAAGAAGTAGCGCGGGCTGCGGGCTGCGCCGCCGGCCGGGGGCCGCGGCCGGGCTCGGCGCGTCGCGGGCGGGGCCGCAATGCGGGCGGTGCACCAGCCGGTGCCCCCACACACAGCAGACAAAAGGCCCCGCCTTCCTGAGAAGAGCGGGGCCTTTTCGTTCGCTTCTCGAGCGACCGGTGGAGCGGGGCTCCTAGACCGGGACGACCTCTTTGACGGCCGGGACGTTCTCTTTGAGCACGCGCTCGACGCCCATGCGCAGGGTCAACTGGGACATGGGGCAGCTACCGCAGGCCCCGACCAGTCTGACCTTGACGGTCCCCGTCGCTTCGTCGACATCGACGAGTTCGACGTTGCCACCGTCGTTCTGCAGCGCCGGACGGATAAGGTCCAATGCCTTTTCGACGTCTTCCTTCATGTGCTACTCCTTCTTCTTGCGCCGGTCGATCCGCTATCGCGGCTCAGGCCAGACTTTTCCCGCGTCTGAGGTGCGAATAATCTCAGACTTTGAGGATGGTGGCCACTCCCTGGCCGCCACCCACGCACATCGTGGCCAGACCGTACGTGCCGCCCTCCTGCTTGAGCCCGGAGATGAGCGTGCAGAGGATACGGGCGCCCGAGGCACCGATGGGATGGCCGAGGGCGATGGCGCCACCGTAGGGGTTGACCTTCTTCATGTCGAAGCCCAGTTCCTGGGCAACGGCGCCGGCCTGGGCCGCGAAGGCTTCGTTGGACTCGATGACGTCCATCTGGTCCACGGTCATGCCGGTGATGTCCATGACTTTCTTGGTGGCGTAGTAGGGGCCCATGCCCATGTACGCCGGGTCGAGAGCGGCGCTGGCATAGCCGACGATGGTGGCCAGCGGCTTGAGGCCGTGCTTGTCGGCCCAGTCTTTGGAGGCCACGACAAAGGCGGCGCCGGCGTCGTTGATGCCGGAAGCGTTACCGGCGGTGACGGTACCGTCTTTCTTGAAGGCGGGCTTCAGGGAAGCCAGGCCCTCGAGGGTGGTCTCGGCGCGGACGTGCTCGTCGGTGTCGAAGACCTTCGGGTCACCCTTCTTCTGCGGGATGAGGACCGGGACGATCTCGGCCTTCAGCTTGCCGTCGGCGATAGCCTTGGCGGCTTTCTGCTGGCTCTCGTAGCCGATCTTGTCCTGGGTCTCGCGAGTGACGCCGTATTTCTCGGCCACGTTCTCGGCGGTGATGCCCATGTGGATGTCACAGGTGGAGCACCACAGACCGTCGTAGATCATCTCGTCCTGGAGGACGCCGTCGCCCATGCGGTAGCCGGTGCGGGCTTTGGGGACCAGGTACGGGGCCGCGCTCATGTTCTCCATGCCGCCGGCGATCATGACTTCAGCCGAGCCGGCTTTGATGGTGTTGGCGGCCACGTGGAGGGCCTTGGCGCCGGAGGCGCAGACCATGTTGAGGGTCCAGGCGTGGATGTCTTCCGGGATACCGGCGAGGAGGGACGCCTTGCGGGCCGGGTTCTGACCCTGGCCGGCCTGGAGGACGTTGCCCATGACGACTTCTTCGATCTCTTTGGCGTCGATGCCGGCCCGTTTGATGGCTTCGGTCATCGCGATGGCGCCGAGCTTGCTGGCCGGGATGTCCTGCAGAGTGCCCAGGTAGCGGCCGACGGGGGTACGGGCGTAGCTGAGGATCACAACCTCTCGAGACAAGGGGGACTCCTTTCCGCGCCTCTCGTTGCGATGTCCCCCCAAGACACGGCGACAGACGGCGCGACCCTATTAGTGGCATGCGTAGGGAAAGATACCATCCCGGCGGCGCCTTGGCCCCGAACACGCGCGGTCGGGCCGCCGCGCCAGTGCCGCACGGCGGCCCCACGTACTGCGGTGCGGCACTCGGAGCCGGTACGACCGCCCCCGGCACCCGCGGTCAGTCCAATATCTCCTCGAGTTCGGCGGGATGGGTGCCGGCCCAGGAGCGCGGCCCCGAGAGCGACCGGGACACCTCCACCCCGTTCGCTGCGAGCAACTCGACGATCTCGGCGGTCATGGGCCAGTACTCCTGCTCCCGCTCGCTGCCGGTCGCGCCTCCGCCGGCCTTGAACATCACGGTGATGCGGAGCTCCCCGTCGACGTCGTCGGCCAGGACCCCGTATCCACTCTGGAGCCAGTGAGTGAGCCTGCCTTCGAAGTCTCTGAAGTCGGTCCTGTCCATGATGCCTCCTTCATCCGGAGCGGCGGCCGCGGCCGCCGCCTCTACGACAGAGGTCCTAACCGTTTCCCAGAGGCGGCAAACCCTCCGTCTCGCGGGGGCGGAACCCCGCGCTGAACAAGAAGAACATCGCCGACGTGCGCCCCAGGTGGGAGAACACGCCCGCCAGCCCGTCGGCGGCCAGGTCCAAGTCGGCCCCGGCGCCGAGGCCCAGGAGGTAGTCGTGGAACGCGGAGTGACCGTTGGCGGCTGTCTTGCGCGCCGCGACTCGCCCGGCGCCGCCGGTGGCCTTGCGCTCCTCGACCTGCTCCAGGAACGTACCGGCGTTCTTGATCACTGCCTCTATCTTACGCCGGTTGCGGATGACCGCGGGGTCGCTCAGTAGCCGGGCGACGTCCTCCTCACCCATGGTCTTCACCCGGCCGGGGTCGAAGCCGTGGAACGCTTCGCCCATCTCCTTCCAGCGGCTCTCCACCACCTTGGGCCCCAGCCCGGCGCTGAACACGGCCCGGGAGAGCAGGGCGAAGTACTCCTGGTCGGTCTGGGGGTACTCGCCGGCTCGTTGCATCCACGCCTGTTTCTCGAACATCGCTCCTCCTCGCACTCACACTGCTGATGCGGGGCGATGCTAGGAGCATCCGCGACAAAAGTATCTAGGCCGGAATGTGGAGTTTGGCGGATCCCGCCGCCGCGACGCGCTACTCCTGGGCGGAGGCTCGTGCGAACCAGTCCCGGGCGACGGCGGCCCGGTCGCTGAGGTCCAGTTCGCGGACCGTCCGGTCGGCCTGCAGTTCGATGACGCGGTCGGCCAGGCGCAAGGCTTCCGTCAGATCGTGGGTGACGTAGACGGCCGTGGTCTTCCCGCCGGCGAGCAACCCCTGCAGCATGACCATCAAGCTCGACTTGAGGTCTATGTCAACATTGACGAAGGGCTCGTCCATGAGCAGCACGGCCGGCTCGATGGCCAGAGCGCGGGCCACGGCCACCCGCTGGGCCATACCGCCACTCAACTCCGCCGGGTGGTAGTGCTCGAAGCCGGCCAGCCCGACCCGCCCCAGCCACTCAGCCGCCTTGACCCGAGCGCCGTCCTTTTCCATCCCTTGGGCGCGCAGCGCCACCGCGACGTTGTCCAGGGCAGTGCGCCACGGCAGCAGGCGGGGCTCCTGGAAGACGTATCCCACGGCGCCCTGCGCCACCTGGACCGACCCCTCGTCAGGGGCGATGATGCCGGTGATGAGCCGGAGGAGGGTCGTCTTGCCCACGCCCGACGGTCCCACTACCCCCAGGATGTCCCCCGACGCGAGGCGGAACGAGACGTCGTTCAAGACTTTGAGCGAATCGAAGGACTTGCTGACATGCTCGAATACGATCATTGCTCGGCCTTCCGCCAGCGGAGCGCCCGCCGCCGCACCGGGCGCAGCACGCCGAACTCGATGAGCGCCATCAGGGCGAGAAGCGCGATGATCCAGGCGAACATGACGTCGGTCTCGAGCCAACTGCTCGCCCGGGAGAACGCGTGGCCGATGCCACTCGCGGCCCCCAGGACTTCCGCCAGCACCACGGCCCGGATGCCGATGCCGGTGGCGAGGGTCAGTCCGGCGATGGAGGGCGAGGCGATGCCCGGCAGGTAGACCTCGCGCAGCAGCAGGCGGCGGGAGAAGCGGAACACCCGGCCCATCTCCACGAGGTCCCGGTCGATGGCCCGGATGCCCTCGACGGTGTTGACGAACATGGTGGGGAGCACGATCAGGCCGACGACCACCATGACGGTGAAGTCCCCCAGGCCGAACCACAGAGCGGCGAGCCCGGCGACGATGACCACGGGGATGGTCATGCCGACCCAGCGTATCGGCTCGAGGAAGGCGCGGACCCGGGCGTACAGCCCGGAAGCTATCCCGAGCGCCCATCCCCCGGCGGCCCCCACCGCCAAGCCGACGACCAGGCGCTTCAAGGTGATGAGCACCTGGATCCACAGGGTGCTTCCCCAGGCGAGCCGCCCGAGCGCCCTGAGACTGGCGGCCGGCGACGCCACGTACACCGGGGGAAGGAACAGCGAGAGCAGCTGCCACCCGATAAGGATGGCAGCCACCCCCGCGAGGATCCAGATGACCCTATTCAGTCTGTGAGAAGTAGAAGCCATCGTCGGGCACCTTGCCCCCGATCACTTCAGGCGAGAGTTCGGACAGGTCCTGGTAGAAGGCGTCCAGGCTCGGCCGGGCGTCCTTCGCCGGCGTGTATCTCCAGGTGATGTTCTTGAGCGAAGCTGTCATGACCGGAGCCTTGAGACCGAGCTGTGGGAACTGGGCGGCCATGAGCTCGCCGGCCTCTTCCGGGTTGTCGAGCATCCACTGCACGGCTTCCTTGTAGGCCTGCTCGAACGCCACGATGACGTCCGGCCTGCCGAGAACCGAACCCGTGGCTACCGTGCCGGCGATGGGGGTGTCGCCACCGGCGGAATCGGTCCAGGCTTTGTCGAACGCGAGCGCCCGGTGCAGCGGCTTGGCGCTGTCCTTGGTCTGCAGGATGACGGCCGTGGCGAGGGCCTCGCTCAGCACCGCGTTCTGCACCTGGCCGGAGAGCAGCAGCTGGGCCGCCTGCGTGGGATCGGTGGCGTAGCGGACCTGGAAGTCCTTGGCCGGGTCGAGCCCCTGCGCCTTGGCGAGGTACTGGAACATGAGGGCGGGGACGCTGCCCTGGAGGGACACGGCCACGGACTGCCCCTTGATGTCGGCGAGATTCGCGGCGGTGCCGTCACTGGTGATGAGGTAGGTGATGTTCCAGACCGAGATGTCCAGCAACTGCAGCGCGATGCCCTTGTTGTAGAAGATGGACGAGTTGTTCGACGGCATGGTGACGAAATCACCCTGCTTGCCGGCGACGTAGGCCTTGAGCTGGTCCGCGTTCTCCCAGACGACCACCTTGGTCTGCGCTGCCACGGCGGACAGCTTGTCGTTCACCGCGATGTAGGCGAGCGGGATGGCCATGGGTCCGGGCGGCGCCACCAGAGTGATGGTGTCGAGTCTGCCGGCGGCCGCCGAGGTGGAGGTGGCCGCCTCCGAGGTGGACGGCGACTCCGTGGTCGGCGACGCGGCCGTGGTGGACGAGCCCGGCTGGGCCGCGGTCGTGGTGGTGGAGCCGGACCCGCACGCGGCGGTCAGGCCGCCCAGAAGGAGGGCTGCCGCCAGGGCTACGGCGAGGAGCACGCCAGCCCACCGGGGCGTGGGCCGCCGGCGAGCAGAGGCCTGTTTGACGGGACGGGTCCTCATTCCGCGAAGTCCATCCTCTGCAGGTCGACGCCCCTGAGGTCCGACAACTCCATATAGAAACGCTCGACGTCGGCGCCGATCACATCGATGAGCACCAGACCGCTGGGGGAACACTCCGTGGAATCGGCGTCGTGCACACCAAGGCGGGTGCGGATGCTGCAGCCGTACTTGGTCAGCAACGCCTGGAGTGCCGGGACGTTCTCCGTGCGATGCGAGATGTGGATGCCGAAGATGGTGTGCTTCACCGAGATCCCCTCCTTGTCCGCCCTTTTTGGTCGCGCCCTCCACCACCAGTGTAGCTCTCGGACACCGGCCTAAAACGGCCCGATCAGCGCCCGAAAACACTACGTAGTGTTGACTTACTCTACCCGAAAGAGTAGATTGTGAAAAGGATAACAGCATTGTGATTGCTGTAACGGTTGGAGGTAGCGTGGCATCGACCGCAAAGCCCGTGGTCTCGCGCAAGACAGTGCAGCGGCTCAGCCGCTATCGCCGCGTGCTCTCCGACCTCCAGAAGACAGGCACCACGAGCATCTACTCCCACCAACTCGCTCACCTGGCCGGCGTCAGCGCCGCTCAAGTGCGGCGCGACTTCATGGTGATCGGGTACTCGGGCAGCCCCAACCGCGGCTACCAGCTCGACACCTGCCTCGCCAGCATCGAGCACCTGCTGGACGGCACCACCCGGCAGGACGTAGCCCTCGTCGGGCTCGGCCGCCTGGGCCGCTCCGTGCTCGCCCACTTCGCCGGGCGGCGCCCGCTGCTGCACATCGCCGCCGGCTTCGACACCGACCCGACCCTCATCGGGACGACCATCGAGGGCTGCCACGTGCACGCGATGGCCGACCTGGAACAGATCGTCAAGGACAAGGGCATCCGGGTGGCCATCCTGGCCGTGCCGCCGGAGGTGGCCCAGAAGGTCGCCGACAGCCTGGTCCGGGCCGGGGTGCGCAGCCTCGTGGACTTCACCGCGGTACCGTTGCGCCTGCCGGAGCAGATCTTCGTACGTCACATGGACATCACGTCGGCGCTGGAGACGGCGGCCTTCTTCGCTCGCCAGGACGGCGCCTCCACGACCGACGACCAGGACTCCGATACCGAGACGTTCACCGGCATAGCCGCGTCGGATGCCGAGATGCGACCCATCATCCAGAGTATCGATTCACTACTTGCGGGGGCCGACATGAGACTCGAGGATCTCGCGCGCCGGATAGGCGCCACGGTGCTCACACCCGGCCCGGAGGGCGCGAAGATCACCAGGATCTACGCAGGAGACCGGGTGAGCGACCTGCTGAACGAGGCGTCCCGAACCACCCTCCTCGTCACCAACCTCGCCAACGTGCAGATGGTCCGGGTGGCGGAACTCATGGAAGTGCCCGGGGTCTGCTTCGTGGAGGGCGTCAACCCCGACAAGGAGATCGTCACCCTCGCCCGCACCAACTCCACGATGATCATGGTCTCGCCCGTGGGCGTCTTCGAGACCTGCGGCCTCATCTACCAGATACTCACGGGGATGATGGACGACGTCGTCGAGAAGTCCGCGTAGGGGACGCGCCGAAGGTCCGGGCCGATGGAGTTCGTTTCCTACGAGATAGAGAGCAACGACTTCCGCAGGGCGGGTGCGGCTTCGCGCGCCATCAAGGAGCACCTCAAGCACATCGGCGCTGAGGCCGACGCCATCCGCCGCACCATGATCGCCTCCTACGAGGCGGAGATGAACGTGGTGATCCACTCGGTCGGCGGCCGGCTCGAAGCCTCGCTGTCGGACACCCGGATCGACGTCAACGTGGTCGATGCAGGACCGGGGATCCCCGACATCGAGATGGCGATGAAAGAGGGCTTCTCCACCGCCACGGCCGAGGCCCGGGCCCTGGGCTTCGGGGCCGGGATGGGCCTGCCGAACATCCAGCGCAGCAGCGACCGCCTGCGAGTCACCTCACGCCCCGGTGAGGGCACCCGGGTGAGCTTCAGCGTGTATCTGCGCCCGGAAGTCACCTCGGTGGCACCGGCCATCTCCCTGTATGCCTCCGCCGACCGCTGCCGCGACTGCCGGGCCTGCCTGGCCGCCTGCCCCACGCAGGCGTTGCGCGTCCGTGGAGGCCGGCCGATGGTGCTCGAGCACCTCTGTATAGACTGCGCGGAATGTATCTCGGCGTGCGCGACCGGCGCCCTCACCATCCGCGATGTCCTCACTTCCGTCGACGACGTCAAAGCCCGCAGCACCGCCGCCCTCGTGGCTCCCCCCGCGCTGCTCGCAGGCTTTGGCTCGGATTACCCGCCTGCGCGGGTACTCACGGCGATGGGCCGTCTGGGATTCCCCCAGGCCCACACGGCTCGGCCTTTCGAAGAGGCGGTACGGAGGGCCGCGCAGGCGCCCGGCGAAGCCGGCGGCACTGCGGCCGCCTCGGATCCGGCGGTGACTGCCGGCGGGGAGATCCCCGCCGGCCCCGCCATCCTCCCGATGTGCCCCGCCATCATCAATCTGGTGGAACTGAAGTTCCCCTCGCTCGTCTCGTCGATACCTCCGGTCGCCTCTCCCTGGGAGGCCGTGGAGGCTCTGAGCGGCGACGCCGCTCTCGCCTGCGTGGTCTCCTGCCCGGGCCAGCGGTCCGTGTTGGCGGCGGGCGAGGTGCACAAGCCGGCCGCCGAGGGCGGCGCGACCATCGACTGCCTGCTGCCCGAGGCGCTGCGCAGCCCCGTGATGGTCGAGTTGACAGGCCCCGCGATCGGCGGTGAGCCGGCCCCGGCCGCTTCGGCCGAGACGCCGCCCGGGACACAGATGCGCGGCGACACGCTGGTGGTGACCGGCATCCGCCACGTGATGGCCGTGCTCGAGGAGATCGAGAACGGTCTGCTCGAAGACATCCCGGCGATCGAGGCGTACGCCTGCGAGGGCGGCTGCTTCGGCTCCCCCCTGCTGTTCGAGGACTATCACGTCGCGCTCCGCCGCTGGAGCCGCGACCTGGCCCAGGTCCAGACCCAGGACGGCAACGGAGGCGCAGCTTCGGCCGAAGCGCTCCTGGCCGCCACCACCCGCCGCCGGCCGTACGCGGCCCGGCCGGGCATCCGGCTGGACCCGGACATGGGCAAGGCCATCCAGAAACTCGGCCGGCTGCAGGCGATAGTCCGCTCGCTGCCGGGCCGGGACTGCGGCACCTGCGGCGCGCCCACCTGCGCCGCCCTGGCCGAAGACGTCGTCATGGAACGGGCCACCATCGGGTTGTGCCCGTACATCGCCCCGGAGAAGGAGGACGCGGAGTCATGACCTTGCATGAACTGGCCGAGGCCCTCGGCCTAGAAGAGCTCACTCCCGCCGGGGACGGCGACGCGGTCATCACCCAGGGCTACGCCTCCGACCTGCTCAGCGACGTACTGGCCCACGCTCCTGAGGGCGGCCTGCTGGTGACCCTCCAGGTGCACTTGAACGTCATCGCCGTGGCCAGCCATGCCGGGCTGAGGGGAGTGATCTTCTCCTGCGGCCGGATGCCCGAGGAAGACATCATCGAGCGGGCCACCGGCGAGGGGCTCTCTCTGTTCGCCTCGAAGGCCGACACCTTCGAGTTGGTCGGACGGATGTACGAGTTGGGTCTGCGGGGGTGCCCGGCCTAGCGCCGGGAGTAGGAGCGTGCTGTAAGGGACCATGGTTGGACGAACGGACCACATCGATGCGGCTCTTCCGTGCGGATCTTCATATCCACACGGCCCTGTCGCCGTGCGGTGCGGACGAGATGACTCCCGCGGCCATCGTGGCCGCGGCGCTGGCGAGAGGGCTTGAGATGATCGCCGTGTGCGACCACAACGCCGCCGGCAACGTCCGGGCCGTCCAGCAGGCGGGCGAAGCCGCGGGCCTGGCAGTGCTGGCCGGGATGGAGCTGACCAGCGCGGAAGAGGTCCACGTGGTCGGCCTGTTCCCCGACGCCGATCACGCCGAGCGGGTGGCGGCCCGGGTCCGCGAGATGCTCCCCGCCGCCGACGAGCACTACTACTCGTTCTTCGGCGAACAGCCGGTGCTGGATGTGGACGGCCGTACCGTGGGCGCCGAGACCGCGGCCCTGGCCATGGCGACTCCGCTCGGTCTGGACGAGACCGTGGCGCTCATCCACGACGGTGGCGGTCTGGCGATAGCGGCCCACGTGGACAGGAAAGCCTTCAGCGTCCTGTCGCAGCTGGGGTTCTTCCCGGAGGACGCGGGGTTCGACGCCCTGGAGACCTCCAAGTGGATGCAGGCGGACTCCCCCAGGCTGGCACAGATCGTGGCCGTGGGACTGCCGCTCGTCGGCTCGTCGGACGCCCACTACCTGGAGGAGATCGGCCAGGGGGTCACCGAGTTGACCGCCGAGGCGCCCACCTTCTCCGAACTGGCCCTGGCCCTCAAGCGCGCCGGCGGGCGCACGACCGCGAGGGTCGGCCGCGGGGGCTCGGGAGGCGGCGATGCATGACCTCTCCCTCTACCTCCTCGAGGTGCTCGAGAACTCCACCCGCGCCGGGGCGACCCGCGTGGACATCGAGGTGGTCATCGACCGGGCGGGCGACGAGCTCAGCCTGGCCGTGGACGACGACGGGACCGGGCTCAGCGCCACCCCGGAGCAGACCCTCGACCCGTTCTACACCACCAAGCCCGGCAAGAAGACGGGGCTCGGTCTGGCGCTCCTCAAAGCCGACGCGGAAGCGGCCGGCGGCGGCCTCACCATCGGGACGTCGCCCGAGTTGGGTGGGGTGCGCGTGGAGACCCATATGCGACTGAACGACCTGGACCGGCCGCCCATCGGCGATGTGGCCACCACCATCATCGTCACGGCGGTGACCAATCCGGGCGTGGAGTTCAAGGTGACCCTGAGAGGGGACGCGTTCGTGCCCCCCCTCCACGACGCCCCTCCTTTGGAGGCGGCAACACGGCTCCAACGATTCGCGGAGGAGTCAGTGACCTGAAGATGGTTGTAAGACTCGGGTGTGCCCAAGCGCGCACCAGTCAGGGACGCAGCAGACGTCGGGGGGCGACGGAACGTGCGGCCGAGGGCAAAGCAGTGACGACGTCAACGACGGTAGAGAAAGGGAGTCGCGAGCATGACCGACGATGTTGGGAAAACGGGTTGTTCAGGATGTGAGGAGGCCTCCGAAGAGGAGTTGCTCGCCCGCCTGGACGAAGTGATCGAAAAGTACAAGGAGAAGCCGGGGGCATTGATCCCGGTGCTGCAGATGGCCCAGGGCATCTTCGGCTATCTGCCGGAAGTGGCCCTCAAGAAGGTCGCCAAGGGCCTCGGCAAACCCTACAGCGAGGTGGCCGGCGTGGTCGGCTTCTACTCGTTCTTCTCGACGGTCCCACGGGGCCGCAACCTCATCCGAGTATGCCTGGGCACCGCGTGCTACGTGCGCGGGGGGATGCAGGTGCTCGAAGCCCTCAAGAAGCAACTGGGCATCGACGTCGGAGAGACCACCGAGGATCGGGAGTTCTCCCTCGAAGTGGCCCGCTGCTTCGGCGCCTGCGGGTTGGCGCCCGTGATCACGATCAACGACGTCGTGCATCACCGGGTCAAGCCGGCGCGGATCAACGAGGTCTTGGCCCAGTACGCGCCTGAAGCTGTCGGCGCCGGTGGAAGGAGCGAGTGATGGCTGACAAGATCAAGAGCCCTGCCGACCTGCTCGCCATGGCCGGCAAGGCCAAGGAAGACCTCGACCTGCGCGGCGGCCCGAAGGAGATCAAGGTGACGGTCCACATGGGCACCTGCGGCATCGCCGCCGGGGCGCGGGACGTCGTCGTGGCGTTCCTCTCCGAGATCGCCGACGCCAAGCTTTCCAACGTCACCATCCACCAGTCCGGCTGCGCCGGGCTGTGCGAGATGGAGCCGATGGCCACGGTGAGTTTCGCCGATGGGTCGGTGTACCACTACGGTCTGCTGGAGAACCGCGACAAGGTGCACGCGATCGTGCAGTCGCACCTCGTCGGGGGCAAACCGGCGACCGAATACCTCATCGCCTCCTAGGCCGCTCACCGGATAGCGAAGGAACAAGATATGGAAAAGATCAGCAACCAGGTGCTCATCTGCACCGGGGGCGGGTGCATCGCCTCAGGTGCCCTGGAAGTAAGCGCGGCGTTCTCCAAAGAGCTCGCGGACATGGGGATCGCCCAGAACACGCAGGTCATCGAGACCGGCTGCCTCGGCCCCTGCGCCGTCGGTCCCGTGGTCCTCATCTACCCGGACGGGGTCTTCTACCAGAACGTCCACATCGAGGACGTGCATGAGATCTGCGAGGAGCACCTCCTCAAGGGCCGGGTCGTCACCCGCCTTGTGAGCCACGCTCCGGGCACCGACCGCTCCGTCGCCGAGATGGAGGACGTGGAGTTCTTCAACCGCCAGGTGAAGATCGTTCTGCGGAACTCCGGGATCATCGACCCGCTCAAGATAGAGGAGTACGTCGCCCGCGAGGGTTACCAGGCCCTGGCCAAGGTGCTCACCGAGATGAAGCCCGAAGAGGTCGTGAGTGAAGTCCTGCGCTCCGGCCTGCGCGGCCGCGGCGGCGCCGGCTTCCCCACA
Organism: uncultured Actinomycetes bacterium; assembly: GCA_903873715.1. GTDB lineage: Bacteria > Actinomycetota > Thermoleophilia > RBG-16-64-13 > RBG-16-64-13 > CAIQPS01. Next base: position 29,204 of record CAIQPS010000002.1, on the reverse strand, counting down.
GGGCTCAAGTGGAAGTTCGCCCGGCAGACCGAGTCGGACGTCAAATACATCCTCTGCAACGCCGACGACGGCGACCCCGGCGCGTTCATGGACAGGTCGGTCCTCGAAGGCGACCCGCACAGCCTAATCGAAGGCATGGCCATCGGCGCCTATGCCATCGGCGCAAAGCAGGGCTTCGTATACCTGCGGGCCGAGTACCCGCTGGCGGTCGAGCGTCTGCAGTACGCCATCGACCAGGCGCGTGACCTGGGACTGCTCGGCACCGACATCATGGGCACCGGCTTCGAGTTCGACCTCGAGATCCGCATGGGCTCCGGTGCCTTCGTCTGCGGTGAAGAGACGGCCCTCATGCGCTCCATCGAGGGCGGCCGCGGCGAGCCCCGGCCCCGTCCCCCGTTCCCGGCCGTCAAAGGCCTGTGGGACAAGCCGAGCGTGCTCAACAACGTCGAGACGTTCGCGAACATCGCCCCCATCATCCTCAAGGGCGCCGAGTGGTACGCCAGCACCGGTACCGAGAAGAGCAAGGGCACCAAGGTCTTCGCCCTCGGTGGCGCCATCCAGCACGCCGGTCTGGTGGAAGTGCCCATCGGCGTCCAGTTGGGTGAGATCGTCTACGAGATCGGCGGCGGCGTGCCGAACGGCAAGGAACTGAAAGCCGTCCAGCTCGGCGGCCCGTCCGGCGGCTGCATCCCGAAGACCGACCTCAACGTCCCCGTCGATTACGAGACCCTGCAGGAACTGGGCGCCATCATGGGCTCCGGCGGCTGCATCGTCATGGACGACGACTCATGCATGGTGGATGTGGCGCGCTACTTCCTGGACTTCATCCAGGACGAGAGTTGCGGCAAATGCCCGCCCTGCCGGGTGGGCACCAAGCGCATGCTCGAGATCGTCACCCGCATCTGCAACGGTGAGGGCAGGGAAGGCGACATCGAGGCGCTCGAGGAACTGGGCACCATCATCAAGGACACCGCCCTCTGCGGTCTGGGCCAGACGGCGGCCAACCCGGTGCTTTCCACCATCCGCCACTTCCGCCACGAGTATGAGGCCCACATCAAGGACCACTACTGCGAAGCCGGCGTCTGCTCGACGATGTTCACGTCCAAGTGCACCAACGCGTGCCCGGCCAACGTGAACGTGCCCGGTTTCGTGAGCCTCATAGGCGAGAAGCGCTTCGACGAAGCTCTCACGCTGCACCGGGAACGCAACCCGCTGGCCAGCATCTGCGGCCGCGTGTGCTTCCACCCCTGCGAGAGCAAGTGCGTGCGCGGCGGCCTCGACGAGCCCGTCGCCATCCGCAGCCTCAAGCGTTTCATGACCGAGCAGGAGACCGAGGTCCGGCTGCCCCAGGTCAAAGTGAACACTGAGAACGCGGCCAAGAAGATCGCCGTGGTGGGCTCCGGCCCCGCCGGTCTCTCCTGTGCGTACTTCCTGGCCCGCCTCGGCTACAAGCCCACGGTGTTCGAGAAGGAGCCGAGTTCGGGCGGCATGCTGGTGCAGGCCATCCCGGCCTACCGGCTGCCCCGTGAGGAACTGGGCCGCGAGATCAGCATGATCGAGAGCATGGGCGTGACCATCAAGCACGGCATGACCCTGGGCAAGGACTTCACCCTCCAGGGCCTGAAGGACGAGGGCTATGAAGCCGTGTTCCTCGGCGTGGGCGCCCCGGCCGGTGTCGGCATGGGCATCCCCGGCGAGCGTGGCGCCGGCGTGACCGAAGCTCTCACCTTCCTTCGCGACTACAACGTGCACGGCACGGCCGCGGTCGGGACCGAGGTGGCCGTGGTGGGTGGCGGCAACTCCGCCATCGACGCGGCTCGGACGGCGTTGAGGCTCGGCGCCGAGCACGTCAACATCCTCTATCGCCGCCAGCGCGAGCAGATGCCCGCCTGGGCGGAGGAGATCCTGGCTGCGGACGAAGAGGGCATCACAGTGCTGCCCCTCACCGCGCCCAAGCAGATCCTCCGCGACAAGGACGGCAAGGTGCTCGGCGTGCTCTGCCAGAAGATGGCTCTCGGGGACTACGACCGGAGCGGCCGCAGGGCCCCGGTCGCCGGGCGCAACCCCGATTTCACCGTCGCGTGCGACCAGGTGATCGCAGCCGTCGGCCAGTCGCTCGACGCGAAGGCGCTCATCGGCGACCTGCCCGTCGAGATGAACCGCGCCTGGTTCAAGGTCGACCGCGCGACCGGCGCCACCAGCGTGGAGTGGATCTTCGCGGGCGGTGACGCCGCGACCGGCCCCGCATCCGTTGTGGAGGCCGTCGGAGCGGGCGAACGCGCCGCCGTGGCCATCGACCAGTATCTGACAGGCGCCAACCACGCGTTCTGGCGCAGGGACGTCGCCGTGGACGTCTGGTTCGATCCAGACGCCGACCCGGTGACCACCGCGCGGGCCGCGGTCGTGTGCCTCGATCCCGAGGCCCGCGCCTGCACCTTCGACGAGGTCGAGCTCTCCTGGAACCTCGACACTGCCTGCGCCGAGGCGAAGCGCTGCCTGCGCTGCGACTACGGCAAGATCCCAGTGGCCGCCGCGCGGGGCGTAGGCGCCGAAGTACAAGAAGAGGTGAAGTAATGCCAGTCCTGACCGTTGACGACATCAAGGTCGAGGTGCCTGAGGGCACTTCCCTGCTTGACGCCTGCCGGCAGGCCGGCGCCCGCATACCCACCCTGTGCTACCTCGAGGGCGTGCAGGCCATCGGCGCCTGCAGGATGTGCCTCGTGGAGGTCGAGGGAGCCAAGACCCTCGTGGTCTCGTGCGTGCAGCCGGCCACAGAGGGCATGGTCGTTCACACCAGTTCCAGCCGTGCGCGCCGCGCTCGCCGGGCGGTACTCGAACTGCTCCTCTCGGAGCACGCCGGCGACTGCCAGAGTTGCGTGCGCACCGCCGACTGTGAGCTGCGCAGCCTGGCCGAGTTGTTGAACATCGACGAGGTCACGTACCAGGGCGAGAGGACCAGTCAGAAGATCGACCGGACCACGCCCGCTCTCGTCCGCGACACCGGGAAGTGCATCTCGTGCCGGCGGTGTGTCACCGTCTGCAACCAGGTGCAGGGTGTCGGCGCCCTGTTCCCGCAGAACCGCGGCTTCAACACGGTCATCGGTCCGGCCTTCGCCATGGACCTGGCGGACGTCGTCTGTGTCCAGTGCGGACAGTGCGCCGCCGTGTGCCCGGTGGGGGCGATCACCGAGAACAGCGTGACGGAGAAGGTCTGGGAAGCGCTCGACGATCCCAAGAAACACGTGATCGTCCAGACGGCCCCGGCCATCCGCGCGGCCCTCGGCGAGGAGTTCGGATACGAACCAGGCACCCTGGTGACCGACAAGATGGTGGCGGCCCTCCGCCGTCTGGGCTTCGACGCGGTGTTCGACACCAACTTCACGGCCGACCTCACCATCATCGAGGAAGGCACCGAGCTGCTGACCCGCCTCAAGAAGGCCCTGGTGGAAGACAAGGAGGTCGCCCTCCCCATGTTCACCAGCTGCTCCCCGGGCTGGATCAACTACATGGAGCACTACAACCCGGACATGCTGGCCAACCTGTCCACCTGCAAGTCGCCGCAGCAGATGTTCGGCGCCCTGGCCAAGACCTACTACCCGAAGAAGCTGGGCATGGATCCCAAGAACGTGGTGGTGGTCTCGGTCATGCCCTGCACTGCCAAGAAGTTCGAGTGCGCCCGTCCGGAGATGGGTCGTGACGGCATGCAGGACGTCGACTACGTGCTGACCACCCGGGAACTCGCCCGCATGGTCAAGCAGGCCGGCATCGACTTCCGCAGCCTGCCCGAGCAGAAGATGGACAAGCCCCTGGGCATCTCCACCGGTGCCGCCGATATCTTCGCGGCCACCGGAGGGGTTATGGAAGCAGCACTCCGCACGGCCTACGAGATCGTCACCGGCACCGCCTTCCCGTTCGACAACCTCCATGTGACGCCCATCCAGGGCCTGGAGGGAGTCAAGGAAGCGTCCGTCACCATCGAGGAGACCGTGCCCGATTGGGCGTTCCTCAAAGGAGCGACGGTCAACGTGGCGGTGGCTCACGGTCTCGCCAACGCACAGAAGGTGATCGACCGCATCCGTCGCGGTGAAGCGTCCTACCACTTCGTGGAAGTGATGACCTGCCCCGGAGGGTGCATCGGCGGCGGCGGTCAACCGCGTCTCACCTCCGACGCGGTGCGGCAGGCCCGCATCAAGGCCATCTATGCGGAGGACGAAGGCCGCGAGCTGCGCAAATCCCACGAGAACCCGGAGATCCTCGCCCTGTACGACGAGTATCTGGGCCAGCCGCTGGGCCATCTGTCCCATGAGCTGCTGCACACCAAGTACACCGAGAAGGACAGGGTATAGTTGACCGAGTGAAGTAGCGGCCATACCTCCCCCGAAGACGGGAACCCGGTGCCGCCGCCGCTCGCGGCGGCGGCACCGCATAAACCCAGTCCCCGGCGGGACGGTCGCAAAGGAGCGAACACGACGGCTGGTCAAGCTCTCATATTGATCGTCGACGACGACTTCGATTTCGTCGAGATAAACCGCATGGTCCTCGAGCGGGCCGGCTACCGCGTCGTCACCGCCTCCGAGCCGCAGGCGGCCCTCAAGAAGATGGCGGAAGAGAAGCCCGATCTGGTCATCAGCGACCTCATGATGACCTCCATGGACTCCGGCTTCTCCTTCGCGAGAGCCATAAAAGAGGACCCCGCCTACGCCGGCATCCCCGTCATCCTCTCCACGTCGGTCTCGAGTGCCCTCGGCCTTGATTTCCGGCCCCGCTCGGAGGAGGAGACCAAGCAGATGAACGTGGACGCCTACTTCGACAAACCGCTCGTGCCGGCCAAGCTGCTCCCCAAGATCGCGGAGTTGCTGGCGGGCAGGAGCGGCGAGCCACCTGCCGGCGGCGCCGGCCCAGACGGCGGCACGACCGGTACGGGACCAGACTCATAGGCGGGTCCTGATGCCCACCTGGGACAACCCGCTCATCACCATCATCGGCGAGAAATGCCGCATGTGCTACGCCTGCGTGCGGGAGTGCCCCGCCAAGGCCATCCAGGTGGTGGACGGTCAGGCCCGCGTCATCCAGCCGCGCTGCATCGGGTGCGGCAACTGCCTCCGGGTGTGCAGCCAGAACGCCAAGCAGGTCCGCGACGACACCGCCAAGGCCTTCTCGCTGCTGGCGAGCGGGGAGAAGGTGGTGGCCATGGTCGCCCCCAGCTTCCCCGCCGAATTCGTCGACATCTCGCCCGACCGGCTGATCTCCATGATCAGAGCGCTGGGGTTCGATTCCGTCCATGAGATGTCGCTCGGCGCGGACCTCGTGGCCGGGGAATACCGCAAGCTCCTCGAGAAGGACCCGCAGGGCCGGTACATCACCACCCCGTGCCCCGCGGCCGTGGCATACGTGCGCAAGTACCATCCCAGACTGATGCCGCATCTCGCCCCCATCGTCTCTCCGATGGTGGCCATGGCGCGGGTGCTGAGGTACGAGATGGGCGCCGACACGAAGGTCGTGTTCATGGGCCCGTGCGTGGCCAAGAAGCGCGCATCGATCGACACCACCCACGGGGAAGTCGACGCGGTGCTCACCTTCGCGGAACTGCGGGACATGTTCGCGCGAAGAGGCGTCAGACCGGACGACTTCGCGTACGGAGACCGCTTCGACCCCCCGCATGGCGGCATCGGTGCGGTGTTCCCCATCGCGGGGGGGCTTCTTCAGACCGCCGGCCTCGATGAGGACCTCCTCACCGGCGAACTGGTGATAGCCGAGGGCCGGGGCGAGTTCATCGAAGCCATCACCGAGTTCGACATGACCGCCGGCGGCGACACCCGGCTGCTCGACGTGCTTTCCTGCTCGGGTTGCTTCGCCGGGCCCGGCATGACCAGCGACCTCACCATGCTCCAGCGCCGAAGCCGCGTGAGTGCGTACGCCCGCAACCGCCTGGGCAGCATGACCGATGAAGAGCGCGCCCTCGTCGACGGCGCCCCCGAGACCTACCGGGACCTGGACCTCAGCCGTGAGTATCAGGCCGACGTCCAGACCCTCGCCGAGATCCCGACCCTGCAGGACATCGACGAGATCCTCCGGCGGATGGGCAAGTACAAGGCCCAGGACCTGCTGAACTGCGGCGCCTGCGGGTACGACACCTGCCTGGACCACGCCTACGCGGTGTTCGCCGGACTGGCCGACTCGGACATGTGCCTCCCCCACGCCATCGAGCAACTCCGTTCTGCCTACAGGCAGCTTGAGGAGTCGCACAAGTCGCTGGAAGAGGCCAAGGAGGCGCTCGAGCGCACCGGGCGGCTGGCCAGCATGGGGCAACTCGCCGCCGGCATCGCCCACGAGGTCAACAACCCGCTCGGCACGCTGCTCCTGCACGCCAACCTGCTGCTCGAGGAGTGCGAGGACGACTCCGAGGTGAAGGCGGACCTGGAGACCATCGTGGACCAGGCCAACCGCTGCAAGCGGATCATCTCCGGGCTGCTCAACTTCGCCCGCCAGAGCCGGGTGGTGCGGCAGCCCACGGACCTGTCCGAGTTGGTGGAGAAGGTCATCCGCACCGCCCCGACCGCCGAGAACGTGGAGATCACCGTCGACGACCGCCTGAACGACAGCATCGCCGAGATCGACGGCGACCAGATCGTGCAGGTGCTCACCAACCTGCTCACCAACGCCCAGCACGCCATGCCCGACGGCGGCACGATAACCATCACCCTCACGGACACGGCCGGCACGGTCACCATCAAAGTCGCGGACAGCGGCAGCGGGATCGCGAAGGAACACATGGCCCAGCTCTTCGACCCGTTCTTCACCACCAAGCAGGTGGGGATGGGGACCGGGCTCGGGCTGGCGGTCACTCACGGCATCATCAAGATGCACCGCGGTCAGATAAGCGTGCAGTCCAACAGCGACCCGGCGGCCGGTCCCACCGGCACCACGTTCCGCATCGATCTGCCGCGCAAGGAGACAGGCGCGCCCACCTCGCACGGGATGATCGGAGCGCTGGCATGAGCCCGCAGCAGGCCTTGCGGGTCGCCATGGTGGACGACGAGGAGCCGCTCTGTCTGGCGGTCGAGCGCATCCTCAACAAGTACCAGGTGCACGTGGAGGACGTGGAGGTGGACGTCTCCTATACGTCCACCCACTTCGGCAGCGGAGAGCAGTTCTTCGAGGAACTGGACAAGGGCGCCGAGTTCGACCTACTTCTGGTGGACCTCAAGTTGCCGGGCATCAACGGGCTGGACATCCTTCAGAAGCTCAAGACCCAGGGGCGCAGCATCCTGGCCATCATGATCACGGCCTACGCCACGTTCGAGACCGCGGTGCAGGCCACCAAGCTCGGCGCCTATGACTTCCTGCCCAAGCCGTTCTCTCCGGAGGAGCTGCGGTACGCGGTCCGTAAGGCCACAGACCAGCTGATCATCAGCCGGGAGGCCCGCCGCCTCGCCGAAGCCCAGCGCCAGGTGCGGTTCAACTTCATCTCGGTGCTCTCCCACGAGCTGAAATCACCGATCAACGCCATAGAGGGCTATCTCAAGATCCTGCAGCCAGACGAGCCCGAAGACAGGCGCCTGATGATCGACAGGAGCCTCGTGCGCCTGGACGGCATGCGGAAGCTCATCTTCGACCTGCTCGACCTCACCAGGATCGAATCCGGGCAGAAGCAGCGAGAACTGGTCAGCGCCGACGTGCGGGCGATCACGCAGGCGGCCATCGACATGGTCTCGCAGGAGGCGGCCGGACGGGGCATCACCATCACCCTGCGCGCCGCCGAACCGGTCGAGATGCTGGCCGACCCGGGCGAATTGGAGATCATCCTCAACAACCTGGTGTCCAACGCCGTCAAGTACAACAAGGACGGCGGCACCGTCACCGTGGCCCTCGAGCGCAAGACCCTCGACGGGGGCGCCCCGGGCCCCGTGAAGATCCAGGTGGCCGACACGGGCATCGGTCTCACGGCGGAGGAGAGCGCCAAGCTCTTCCAGGAGTTCGTGCGCATCAAGAACGAGGACACCTACAAGATCCTCGGCTCCGGCCTGGGGCTCTCCACCGTGCGGAAGCTCGCCCAGCTCTACGGCGGCGACGCGACCGTGAAGAGCGAGAAGGGCAAGGGGTCGATCTTCACGGTGACCCTCAGGGATGCCGACTCGGCGGCTGCGCCGGAGCCGGCTCCGGCCTCGGCGAACGCCTGAGCCGCAGCCCGGACACGCCTCCCGCAGGCAGAATACGCCGTCCGGGCCTCTTGGCCTCCTTCCGCCGCGCGCCCTACTGATATATAATTCACAGTACGCGGTCGCCGCAGGCGCCGCGGGTCCGGGGGGGCCGGGCTCTTCCACGTGCTGTCTAGCGAGTGAGGGAGAACTGTGGCCAAGATCCTAATCGTGGACGACGACCCGGACATGGTAGAGGCCGGGCGCTACGTCCTGGAAAAACAAGGGCATACGGTCGCCAGCGCCTCGAACGTCGAGGCCGGCCTCAAAGCGCTCGAGGCCAACGCGCCCGATCTGCTCATCCTCGACGTGATGATGGAAGAGCACGACGACGGCCTGGTCTTCGCCCGGGCGGTGCGCCGCAAAGGCCACACCGACCTGCCCATCCTCATGCTCACGAGCGTCAACCGCGCGCTCGGCCTCAACATCGGCAAGGACGACGAGATGGTCCCCGTCGACGAGTTCGTCGAGAAGCCGGTGGACCCGTCGGTGCTGGTCGCCAAGGTGACCCGCCTCCTCGCTGAGAAGGCACGGTGAGGCCTGTGGTCGACTACGCCAGACTGCGCGAAGAGGTCATGGAGGTCGCGGCCCTCACCAACTACAACCGCGCCTCCCTCATCCCCGTACTTCGCACGGTCAAAGAGAAATACAGGGGTATCGACAGCGAGGCGATGCAGATCATCGCCGACGTGCTTGGCTGCCACCCGGTCGAAGTGAACGCGGTGGCCACCTTCTACGCCTTCCTGAACCCGAAGCCCGAGGGCCGCTTCATCTTCCGGCTGTGCCGCACCTATTCGTGCGAGCTGGCCGGCAAGGAAGAGATCGCCAAGCAGCTCTCCCGCAATCTGGGCATCGGGTTCGGCGAGACGTCTGCCGACGGCATGTTCAGCCTCGAATGGGCCAACTGCATGGGCATGTGCGACCAGGGCCCGGCCATGCTGGTGAACGACGAGATCCATACGAAGCTCACGCCCAACCGGGTGGCCGTCATCGTCCAGGACTACAAGAAGCGGCCGGAAGCGCACACGCCTGCACGGGCCGCGGAACAGCCCTTGCTGGGCGAGAACCCCGTGGAGTGTGAGTCATGAGCACCGACGCCATCAAGACCCAGGGCAACACGCTCACCTTCTCCGCCATCCCCGCCGGCGAGGGCCTCAGGAAGGCGCTCGCCATGCCCCGCGTGGACATCATCGACATGGTGCGCGACTCCAAGTTGAAGGGGCGCGGCGGCGCCGGTTTCCCGACCGGCATCAAGTGGAACTTCGCCGCCGCTGAGAAGCGGACTCCCAAGTACGTCATGTGCAACGCTGACGAAGGGGAGCCCGGCACCTTCAAAGACCGGCTCATCCTCAGCGAATACGCCGACCTCGTCATGGAAGGGATGACCATCGGGGGCAGGGCCATCGGCGCCTCCCTGGGTCTCATCTACCTGCGGGCCGAGTACGCGTACCTGCGCAAGCATCTGGAAGACACCATCAAGCGCCGCAAGGCGGAGAACCTCCTCGGCCAGAACATCTGCGGGGTCGAAGGGTTCAACTTCAACATCATGGTGGCCATGGGTGCAGGCGCGTACGTCTGCGGCGAGGAGACGGCCCTCATCGAATCCCTCGAGGGCTTTCGCGGCGAGCCGCGCAACCGGCCGCCGTTCCCGGTGGTGTCCGGCTTCCTGAACCGGCCGTCCGTGGTCAACAACGTCGAGACGCTGGCCTGGGTGCCTTGCATCATGGTCAACGGGGTCGACTGGTTCAAGAGCATCGGCACCAACAACTCCACCGGTCACAAGCTGTTCAGCGTATCCGGCGATTGCGAGAAGCCGGGCGTCTACGAGTTCCCGTTCGGGATCACCGTGGCCGACCTGCTGAAAGAGGTGGGCGGCAGCGACGCCAAGGCCGTGCAGATCGGCGGTGCTTCGGGCCGGTGCGTGCCCAAGAAGGACTTCGAGCGCCGGCTGGCCTTCGAGGACGTCCCCACCGGTGGTTCGGTGATCGTCATCGGCCCGGGCCGCGACATGCTCGACCTCGCTCATAACATCATGGACTTCTTCGTGGACGAGTCGTGCGGCCAGTGCACCCCCTGCCGGGTGGGCAACGACAAACTGCTCAAAGGCGTGGAGATGCTCAAGGCCGGTACCTGCTCAGACGAGTACCTGGACGAGCTCAAGGGGCTCGCCAACACCATGCAGGTCGCCTCCAAGTGCGGGCTGGGACAATCCAGCTCGGTGGCGCTGCTGTCCATCATCGAGCATTTCGGAGATGAGATCCATGGCCGATAACACCTGCCTGCCTCGCCGGAGAGCGCCGCTCAGCCAGCTGTTCCAGCCGGATCTCCCCCGGGAAACGCCTGTGGCCGACGCCATCGGGGCGACGATCGGGGTGACCATCGACGGGATGGAGACCAAGGTCCCTCTCGGCACCACCATCCTCGAGGCTGCCAAGAGCATGGGCGTGCGCATCCCCACTCTGTGCCATCACCCGGACCTGGAAGTGGCCGGGATCTGCCGCATCTGCGTGGTCGAAGTGGAGGGTCAGAAGACCCTGCAGGCCGCCTGCGCCTATCCCATCACCGCGCCCGTCAGGATCAAGACCTACTCCAAGGCCGTTCGCATCGCCCGCCGGCATGTGCTCGACCTGCTGCTCTCCGAGCACTGCGGGGACTGCTACTCGTGCATCCGTAACGGCATCTGCGAGCTGCAGCAACTGGCCGAGGAGTACGGGGTCGACGGCTTCCGCTTCGGTCATGTCGAAGAACCGGTGGCGATCGACGACTCGAGCTTCTCGATCGTCCGCGACATGAACAAGTGCATCCGCTGCCGCCGTTGCGTGCGGACCAGCATCGACGTCCAGGAAGTGGGCGTCCTCGAGGCGATGAACCGCTCCAACAAGGTGGAGATCTCCACCTTCATGCAGAAGCCCCTCGGCAACGAGATCTGCATCAACTGCGGCCAGTGCATCAACCGCTGCCCGACCGCGGCCCTGTACGCCAACCCGGCTCTCGACCAGGTCTGGAAGGCCCTGGACGACCCCAACAAGCACGTGGTCATCCAGACGGCCCCGTCGCCCCGCGCCGCCATGGGCGAGTGCTTCGGCCTGGCGCCCGGCACCTCGGTCACCTACCAGATGAACACCGGCCTCAAGCGCATGGGCTTCGACCATGTGTTCGACACCAACTTCACCGCCGACCTCACCATCATCGAGGAGGGCACGGAGCTCGTTCTCCGCTTGTATAAAGCTCTAGTAGAGGGTGAGACGTCGGTCGCGCTGCCGCAGTTCACCAGCTGCTCGCCGGGCTGGGTCAAGTACTGCGAGCACTTCTATCCGGAGTTCATCCCGAACCTGTCGACGGCCAAGAGCCCGCAGCAGATGTTCGGGGCGCTCATCAAGACCTTCTACGCCGATAAGCTGGGCCTCGATCCCAAGAACATCGTGAGCGTGGCCCTCATGCCCTGCTCGGCCAAGAAGTTCGAGTGCAACCGCCCGGAGATGGTCGACAGCGGCTACCAGGACGTCGACTTCGGCCTCACCACCCGCGAGCTTGGCAAGATGTTCCATCAGGCAGGCCTCGACGTGCCCACCATGCCCAAGTCCGACTTCGACGACCCGTTCGGCGGAGCCACCGGCTCGGGTCTTATCTTCGGCGCCACCGGTGGCGTGATGGAGTCGGCGCTGCGCACGGTCATCGAGCTGGTCACCGGCCGCAAGGTGGAGAGCATCTTCGAGCAGGGCGACATCATCCCGGTGCGCGGCTTCGAAGGCGTCCGTTACGTGGAGGTCAAGATCCCGGACGTGGGCCCGGTGCCGGACATCCTCAAGCACCTGGTACCCAACTGGGATTGGCTGAAAGGCGCCACCCTCAAGGTGGCCGTGGCCCACGGCACGGCAAACGCGAAGAAGGTCATGGAAGACATCAAGCACGGCGGCAAGTTCAGCCACTGCCACTTCATCGAGTTCATGGCCTGCCCGGGTGGTTGCCTGGGCGGCGGCGGCCAGCCCATCCCGACCAGCAAAGAGATCCGGGCGGCGCGCGCCAAGGCCATCTACTCCGAGGACCACGAGCTCGACATCCGCAAGTCCTACGAGAACCCGGCCGTGGTCAAGGTCTACGAGGAGTTCCTCACCGACGGGCCGTGCGGTCACAAGAGCCACGAGTTGCTGCACACGCACTACGTCGCGCGCGGCAAGCACATCGAATAGCCCCGGCGCCTACGGCGCGGCTACGCTGGACATCGGAGAGGGAGCCGCAAGGCTCCCTCTTCTTTTCTGCGGTCGTGATCCCCACGTGTTGTTTGGGGGCGCCGAGACACCTGCGCACAACAAAGAGGGGGCCCGGAGGCCCCCTCTGCGCGGACCTGCCTCAGACCTAGATCAGTGGATATAGATCCTCAGCTGGCAGATGCGGTAGTCGTTCTTCTGGTCCCAGGTCCAGAGGATGTTCCTGTAGCCGTCGATCAGGACGTCGCCCGTCTTGAGGCTGAACTTGCTGCTCCGGTCCAGGGTGAAGGAACTCAACTGCACCCAGGCGAGGCCGTCGTAGTACTCGGTGGTCCAGCGGAAGGAAGCGCTGGTCGGGCCGAGTAGCCGTGCGTAGATGTCCACGTTCCAGTGGCCGGTCCCGTACCCGGTCCAGCCGATGTACGGGAAGATGAGGCCGGCAGTCTCGGCGCTCATGGCCGAAGTGCCCACTTTGCCATCCGTGCCGTCATGGTCGACTATGGCAAAGCTGTTGCCGCCGTACACGAAGAACTGGGTGCTACCGGTACGGGAGATGAAGATGGTGGATCCGTTTCCGCCGGTGTAGTTCGCGTTCTTGGCGTTGTTCACACCTATGACGTTGATGTTCTCGTGGAACCCCGACGGGGAACCGTTCCCGGCGAGAGCGATGCCGACTCCCATTGTCAGCAGCAGCGTCATCGCCAGGAAGACCACCAACACGAATCTCTTCATTCCGCAATCTCCTTCCTCTTCAGTGGCTGCCCCACTCAGTAAGGAAACCCGCGCAGAAAGCGTGTCGCACCCCCATGGTCCGCGAGTGTGGGGGCGGGAGAGCGGGGCCTGAGGGCGAACCACCTCGCTCTCTAGGTCTATTTTAAGAAGGGGTCGGTACCGGCACACTGGGCCGAAGTCCAGTGTGCATCCCGGGGAGGACTAGACCTCGGACCAGTCTGTACGAACGGCTACACCAGGTTGTGTTGCACGGCCAGCATGGCGGCGGACGTGCGATTGGGAGCCTCCAGCTTGCGGAGCACGTTGCTGACGTGCAGGCGCACCGTTCCCTGGCTGAGGAACAGCTTGGAGGCTATCTCCCGGTTGTTGAGCCCCGCGACCACCAGGGTCAGCACTTCGCGCTCGCGCTGCGTCAGATCTTCGCCGACGGTGTGCTGCCTGGCCTGGACCTGCGCAGCCACCAGAGCCTGAGCGGCACTCGAATCGATCGAGCCTCTGCCCAGGTGGGCTTGACGGATGGCGTCCGCGAGCTTGTCCGGACTGGCGTCCTTGAGCAGGTAGCTGACGGCTCCGGCCTCGAGGACCCGCTTGACGGTGACCGGATCGACGAAACTCGTGAGCACGATGACCCGGCAAGCCGGCCGGTCGGCGAGGATCTGGGCGGTGGCTGCGGCCCCGTCCATCATCGGCATGACCATGTCCATCAGGATGACGTCCGGGGCATTCTGGACGTTCTTCTGCACGGCGTCCACGCCGTTAGACGCTTCGGCCACCACCTGGATGTCGTCGCAGGTGGAGAAGAACGTGCGGAGCCCCTGCCGTACCATGGGGTGGTCGTCGGCGATCATGACCTTGATCGGGGATGGGCCCTCCACCTGACTACCTCCGTCGAGTTAAAGATCCGGCGCGGTCCAGCGGACCATCAACCGCGTGCCGGCGGGCTCTATTCTACCGATTCGCAACTGTGCGCCTATCTCCTCGGCGCGCTCGCCCATGATGGCCAGCCCGTGGTGATCGCCCTCCACGGGATCCGTGTCCAGCCCCACGCCGTCGTCCTCTACCGTGAGGACGGCACCGGTGGCGTCGGCCACGACAGCCGCGCTCACGTTGGACGCGCGCGCATGCTTGGCTATGTTGTTGAACGCCTCCTGTGCGATCCGGTAGAGAGCTTCCTTCACCTCGGCGGGCGGCGGCACCCCTATGCGGGCCTCCACCGTCACAGTGACGTCCGCCTGCCCGGCCAGACTGTCGCCAAGTCGCTCGATCAGCTGGTCCAGACCTACACCGGCCAACGAGCCCGGCCGCAGTTCGTAGAGCAGGATGCGCAGTTCGGCGAGCGCCGAGCGGACCAGACGCTGCAACTGTCCCAGACCGTTCATGGCGTCGTCGGGCGACCGCTTCCAGATGGCCGGTAGGGCCTGCGCGATCAGGCTGGCGGAGTACACGCTCTGGGTGACTGCGTCGTGCAGCTCTCGTGCCAGGTGGTCCCGCACCTGGCTCGCGGTCTTGAGGTTCTCTTCCACGCGCAGGCGCGCGTGTACGACTGCGGCCGCCACGCTCCCGGCCGCGGCTTGGGCGAACTCGATGTCCCGCTCCCTGAAGGGCGGAGCGTCTTCGGAACGGGTGACTCCCAGCACCCCGATGGTCTCGGTCTGCAGCACCAGAGGGATCACCAGCAGGCGAGAGAAGCCCTGGGCCCTGGCGCTCTCGGCCATCAGCGGCGGCAGAGGTCCCGACGTCAGGTCGTTCAGCACGAGGGGCTCGCCGGACGCCGCGACCTTGGCCAGGCCGGGCATGTGCTGCTGCGAGCGCCCGAGGAACAACTCTTCACACCAGGCTGTGTCCGCTTTGGTGGAGGCGATGACGTTCCGCCCTTCCCCGCCCTCCCCAAACGTGACCACGAGGGCGAAGTGGGCTTCGAGCGCGTCGGACACCTGACGGGTGACGCTGGTGAGCGCCGCGCTCAGGTCGTCCGGACCGGCCACCGTCTCCGCGATCTGCCATAGGGCGTTCAGTTCCACGACGCTGCGCCGCAGCGACTCCTGGGTCTGCGTGGCTATTGTGATGTCCTTGTCGATGCCGCGGAACCCCGCCAGGTCACCGTACTCGTTCAGGATCGGCACGCAGGATGTGAGCAGCACCACCTCCCGCCCGTCGCGCCGTAGGTTGCGGTTGACGACCTCGGTGCAACCCTCTTTGCGCGCCGCTCTCTCCCGGGCGTGCTCGCGCATCTTCTCCGCGTCTTCCGGGACCATGAAGTCCCACGGCCGCTTGCCGATCACATCCGCGGGTTCATATCCCAGGACGGACCGCACGCCTTCCGAGCAAAGGGTGTACCTGAACTCGGCGTCCGATTCCCATATCCAGTCGCCGACGACGAACACCAGGTCCTCGAGGCGCTTCCGGCTGTCGCGCAAGGCAGTCTCGGCCGCGAGCCGCAGGGTGATGTCCCTCGACACGCCCAGGACCTGGTTGGGTCTGCCGTCAGGCCCCGAGAGCAGACGCGTGATGATCTCCGTCGAGACCACGCCGCCCTCCTTGCGGGGTTGCTCGATCTCCAGGCTCTCGACCGCGACCTGCTCGCCCCGGTACGCTCGCTCCATACTGGATCGCAGCAGTCCCATGACCTTCTCGTACGACCGGGGGGTCACCACTTCGTGGACGTCCTGCAACATGACCTCGGCGGGCGTGTATCCACGCAAGCGCTCGACTGAGGGGCTCACGTACGAAAGGCGCATGGTGGCGAGGTCGAGGATCCATATGACGTCGGCCACGTTGTCGGCGATGAGCCTGAAGCTCTCTTCGCTCTCCCGGAGCGCCTCTTCCGCGACCTTCCGCACCGTGATATCGCGGCAGAGAGTGACGTGCTTGCGCGCCTTCCCGTCCGCGTCAAGGAGGACTTTCACCGACAACTCCACGGGGATCTGGTCCCCGCCTTTCCTGGAGAACTCCGTCTGCACCAGATAGTTGGCCGCTTCCGCGTCTCCGGACTCCGAGCCTGCGGTGTGCGCCTCGGTGGATTCCATGGCCCTCTTCTGCGCCTCCGGAGAGAGGATGGCGAACGGCGTGCGACCGATCAGCTCCTCGGGCAGGTGTCCGGTGAGATGCATGATCGACGGGCTGACGTACTCGATGGTCATACCTTCGAGGTCCATGACGAAGACGACGTCGTTGATGTTCTCGGCGATGAGGCGGTACCGGTCCTCGCTCTCTTTGAGCGCCCGCGCCTGCCGCTTCAAGTCGGTGACGTCCCTGCCCGCGGCGTAGACCAGATCCCTGCCCGGTCTCGCCAGCCACTCGAACTCCCGATACGAGCCGTCCGCCGTACGCAGGCGGTTGTCGAACTGCGCGGGCACCTGCACTTCGAACAGATCGTCGAGCGCCGCTGCCGTCGCGGGCCTGTCGTCGGGGTGCACCAGATCGAGGAAGGCGAAGCCCTCCAGCCGTCCCGGCTCATATCCCAGAAGCTTCTCCCCTTGCGGGTTCAGGCGATGGAGACGCCGGCCCCGGTCGATCATGCAGAGTAGCTCGAGGGACGTGGCGAAGAACTGGTCCAACTCGTTGGCTCGCGCCGAGGCCCCTATGGAGAGGGCAAGAATGCCGGCGATGCTCTCGGCGGCCCAGGTCTCGCTTTCGTCGAACGCGCTTCCACCAGGCTCTCGGACGATCACAAGCCCGCCCTCGGTGACTCCGCGGACGATGAAGGGGACCAGCAAAGCCGGGCCCAGACGCTCGGCGCCCAAAAGATGCCGCCAGCCGATAGGGGCCGAGGCGGGTGGACCGTCCGTCCGCAGCTGGAAACCCGACTGACGCAGGGCGGTGATGAGACCGTCGTCCCGGCGGATCTGTTCGGAGAAGAGAGCATCGGCCTGTTCCCGCAGCGCCGGGTCCGAGAGCGCCAGATGGTGCCCGTCCAAGCCTTCGCCCAGGATCATCGCGCCTACCAGGCCGGCCTTGAAGACCCGGGCCACCTCCTCGGTGACGGTGATCAGGGCGGTGAACGGATCGGCAGTCTCGGTCACGATCCGCGACACGCGGTGCACGAGGTCCGACTCCACGCGGCGGGTCAGCCCGCGGCGGCGCGGAGTCGCGTCCACAGGGATCTCGGCGTGGGTAACCTCGTCTACTGTCTCATCCATCTCTGGAATGATACGCGCCCGGCCGCCTATGACCTTCATCCAGGTATCAGTATGGCGTTCTAGCTAGGCAAGACATGAACACCTGCCAGATGGCACCAGCAGCACCCCAGGCTACTGTGCCTGCATGGCAGCGAACGAACAAGGGCAAAGGACGGGACGGGGACCGGCCCCCGTCCGGGTCATGGTGGTCGACGAGCACGCGCGGGTCCGCCACGGGCTGCGGGTCTTCCTCTCCACGTGCGCCGATCTGGAGATAGTCGCCGAGGCCGGCTCCGCCATGGAGGCCCTTCGCCTCTTCACCGATACCCGGCCCCAGGTTGTCGTGATGGAACTCGCGGCCCCCAGCATGGACAGTCCCATCGTCACCCGGCGCATGAAAGAGATCGATCCGAACTGCCACATCATCGCCCTGGCGAGCTACGCCGACCCGGAGATCGAGCGCCGGGCCCTCGAAGCAGGCGCCCTCTGCTGCCTGTTCAAGGAGTCGAGCGCCGGCATGCTCCTGGAGACGATCCGCCGGGCCCACGCCGGGCCCCGGTACGACCGCTCGCTCGGATCTATGCCTTTCGTCCAGGGTAAGACTGGCGAATCGGCGGAGGGCGCATCAGGCGTTCCATCCGATGGCATACGAGGGGCCCCACACTACGATGGCACGGCAGCAATGCGCACCACGCGCTCCAGATAGAAGAGACCAGCAGCAGGCAGATCCGCAACCAGATCGAGAACAAGTAGGAAAGGGAGATACAGAATGAAACGCTTCTCGCTCAGTTCCAAGCGGCGCAAGCTCGTCGCCGCCGGCGGCCTCCTCGCCGCCAGCATCGTGCTCGCCTCCGCCTTCCTGGTCGGCAGCGGCGCCGACTTCACCTCGACGTCCGCCAACCCGAGCAACGTCTTCACCGCCGGCAAGATCGTCAACAGCAACAGCAAAGACGGCGCCGCCATCCTGACCATGGACAAGATGAAGCCGGGCGACGTCCAGACCGGTACCGTCACCATCCAGAACACCGGTGACATCTCCGGCGCCTTCACCCTGTCGATGCAGAAGACCGCCGACACCACGGGCACCAACCCCGTCCGCAGCGGCCACCTGTTCAACGTCCTCACCCTGAAGATCGAAGACGGCAGCACCGTGGTCTACAACGGCAACCTCAAGGACTTCACCTCCCTGGCCGCCGTGACGTACGCCGCCAGCGCCTCCCACACCTACACGTTCACCGTCACCTTCCCGAAAGGCGACATCCCGGCCGACAACGCCTCCGGTGACAACGCCTACATGGGCAGCAGCAGCACCGTCGAGTTCGACTGGGCCGCCATCCAGTAGCCGACAGCTCGCGAGTAGGTCCGCAGCCGGGCCCGCCGAAGGTCTACCACCTCGGCGGGCCCGGCCACACATCCCAAGAGCACCCACGGAAGCGCCGCCGACACGACACGAAGGTAGACGAAGCCGGGAAGACATGAGCAAGGCAGCCAAGACAGCACGGAGACCAAGGACCCGGACGATGATCGCGTTCGCCGCGATCGCCGCCCTGGCCCTCTCGCTGCTCCTGGGCCTTCAGATCGGCCGGTCGGGGGCTTCGTACACGAGCAACTCGAAGAACCCGGGCTCCGTCTTCACCGCCGGCACCATGGTGCTGACCAACTCGAAGGCCTCGACGGCCGTGGTGACTGCCACCAAGCTGATCCCGGGCGGCCCCTCCACCGCCGGGACCCTCTCGATCTCCGTGACCGGTAACTGCACCAGCGTGGTGACCCTCACCGGCACCGGCGACGGGAACGCGCTGGCCGGGGCCGTCACGCTGCAGATCGAGGACGTCACCGGGACCGCCACCACCCTCTGGACCGGCAAGTTCGCCGACCTCCAGTCCGTGTCGGGCGGGGTGTCCCTGGGCAGCTTCACCCCCGGGACGACCAAGAACTTCCGCTTCACCGTGGCCTTCCCCGCAGCCAACGGGGCGGCAGCGCTCCAGAACCTATCCACCACCGAGACCCTCACCTTCACCGGAGTGACCCAATGAAGCGCAGGATCATCGCCTGGTCGCTCTTCGCCGTGGTCGCGCTCGCCATCATTGGCGGGGGCGTGGCCGCTCACGCTCTCGGTGTGTCGATGTACGTGATCACCGGCGGATCCATGACGGGCTCCATCTCCAAAGGGTCCATCGTCTTCGACAAGACCGTCCCGGTCAGCAGCCTGCGGGTGGGCGACGTCATCACCTTCCGCCCGCCGAGCATGCCGGCCAACGTCACCCACCGCATCGTCGACATCCAGAAGGACGACACGGGCAGGCCGGTGTTCAAGACCAAGGGTGACGCCAACGAGGCGGTCGACCCGTGGCAGTTCACTCTCGATAAGAGCGTCCAGGCCAAGTACGCCTTCCACATGCCCTGGGTGGGCTACGTGCTCGCGGCCTTCACGCTGCGGGTGGTCCGTACCGTGCTGCTGGTGGTGGTCGGGCTGCTGATCATGGGCTTCACCGTCTCCTGGCTCCGCAAGAGACCGGAGGAAGACGAGGAGGACCCGGGCTGCCCGTCCGACCCGGCGCTCGACCCCCTCTGCGACCCCGCCGAGGCCAAGTGACGGTGAAGCGCCGACTCCTCATAGCCATCGCCTTGGCCGTCCTGACGGCCGTCGCCGGAAGCATCGTCGCTACCTCGGGCGCCACCTTCACCGCGGCCAGTTCGTCGACCGCCTCGGCCACCAGCGCCGGCGTGTCGGACTTCCTGCATCTCTATTCCCAGGCGTCGCCCACCGGCACCGACCCCGACGGCCTCAACGGCTACTACACCCAGGCCGGCGTCACCCCGACGGCCATGGCCGCCACCGGCAGCGACGCGACGCTGAGCGTCAACCTGGGCAAGGAGCCGAGCGCCAACACCAACGAGACCCGCGTCTTCACGGTGAAGGCCCCCTCCACCTTCCCCGCGGGCGTGACCTCCATCACGGTGGCGATAATCGATTCTGTCGACCCGAACAACGTCATCAACGGGATCGGCTTCGCCAACGTGGGCAACTCCGGGCGGAGCGCCTCCGTGACGATGGCTGCCGGAGCCAAGCAGCAGGTGAACATCCGCACCGCGGTCCCGGGCACCTCCGGCACGGTGTACACGGCGACCATCACCATCACGGTGACGTACAGCGGCTACACGGGGAGCATGTTCACTTATTCGGTGCCCTTCAGGGTGACCCGGGCCTGACGGTCGGGATCCACGGCCGCCGGACGGCGAGCCGGGCCCTGAGCGGCCTTCGCCCGGGCTAACGGCCCGCCAGCAGGTCTCTCCCGTGGCGCCGCAGCGCCTCCATCAGAGCGTCGAGATGCTCCGCGGTGGTCAGCGGGTTGATGATGGTCACCCGCAGGGCGCCTATGCCGTCCCTCTTGAAGGGCACGATGTAGAAGTCGCCGGATTCGATGATCCGCCGCCGCAGTTCGAGCTGGAAGTCGCCGATCTTCTGGGCGGGCGCGTCCCGCAGCTCCGCGGGCACGTGCCGGAACACCACGATGTTGCACTGCGGGTCGTGAAGAGGCTCGAAGTCGCCGGCCGCCTGGAGCTTGTCGTAGAAGGTGCGGCCGAGCTCGAAGGTGACATCGACCATGTCGGCGAACAGCTGCCGCCCGAACAGCGACCACACGCCCCACAAGCCGAAAGCAGCGGCACGCTTGGTGCACTCGACGGTCTTGATGCCGCTGTCGTACTCGGCGAGGCTCGGCGCGGCGGGGTCGAAGAGGTAGGGAGCGTCCTGCCGGAACGCCTCGAACCGGTTGGCCCGGTCGCGGTAGAGCACGAAAGCGCACAGCCCCGGCACGAACAGCATCTTGTGGGCGTCCCAGACGACGCTGTCGGCCCTTTCCAGGCCGGCGACGAGATGGCGATGCCGCTCGCTGAGCACGGCCGCGCCTCCGTGCGCGGCGTCCACGTGCAGCCACACTCCGTGACGAGTGCAGACATCGGCGATCTCGTGCAGCGGGTCGAAGGCGCCGGTGGGCGTCGCGCAGGCACAGGCCACCACGGCCACCACCGGCCGCCCCTCCTCGTCAAGGCGGTTGAGCGCGTCGTCCAGCAGTGCCGGGTCCATGCGGCCGCGCGCGTCCAGTCCGACCTTCACCACCCGGTGGCTACCGATGCCCAGGATGCCGGCCGCGCGCGCCACGCTGTAGTGGGTCTCGGCGTGGGCGACCAGGACGGGCGCGAGGGCGGCTGCGCCGGGCCCCGGTCCCGCGGCGCCGCCGGCGCCGGTCGCGGCCACAGCTCTCGATGCCAGCCCCTGTTCCCACACATCGCCCAGGGCGACGTTGCGCGCGGTCAGCAGGCCGGTGAGGTTCGCGAGCGATCCGCCGTGCGTGACGGCGCCCGAGAACGTCCCCGGCTCCCAGCCGAGCGCCGCTCCCAGTTCGCCTATCATGGCCTGTTCCACGGCCGTGCTGAAGGGGCCCATCTCGTAGATGGCCATCACCTGGTTGGTCACCGAACCGACCGCATCGAACAGCCCGCCCAACGGCACCGGAGCCGGTACCTGATGGCCGATGTAGCGAGGGTCGTGGAGGTTGAGGCCACGTTGGAGCATGACCTCGACCAGTCTGGAGAAGTGAGCGGCAAGATCGTCCCGGGAGAACGACCGCTCGGCTGCCGCCTCCTCGCACGGGTCGCCGTCACGAGAGAGAGGCGGCGCGAAGGCGGCCGGGCCCCGCAGATAGTCCGTGGCCGCGCGGATGCCCTCGGCCGGCTCCACCCAGGGGAGCACGGCATCGGACAGACCGGCCTCCGCCTTGGTGATGTGCGCGGCGAGCAGGTCGGTCAGCCGGTGGCCAGCCTCCTGCAGCAGCAGCGGGTCGTAGGCCGCGGCGATGCGGCCGCGCGCGGCGCTCAGGTCTTCGTTGGCGGCACTCATATGGCGGAAGGAGCGTCGTCGTGTGCCGGCGCCAGCATCCGCAGGAGCTCCTCCCTGCCGAGCATCCCCACATATCTCCCTTCAGTGTCCACAACGGGTACGCGCTGCCGTCTGTGTTCCACCATGAAGCGCAGCGCCTCGTCCACGGTCTCGGCCAGCGAGACGGCCGGTACGGGCCGCATGATGTCCGCGGCGGTCAGACCATCGAGCCGGTGCCGCGCCTTGGGGTCGACGAGGGGCAGCAGGTCCTTGTCCGAGATGACTCCCTCAAGGCGTCCGTCCGCATCCACCACCGCGACCCGCCGGCCTTCATCGTCGATGACGTCGAGCACGTCACGGGCCGGCGCGTGCGCAGCCACTCGCGGGACCTCGAGAAGTCGGGCCTTCCCGATGGGAGTGCCACCGGGAACGCTGCCACCGTACCCCGCCAGCGCTTGCCGGCGGGAAGCGCCCACCGAAGCGAGGCGGAGGACGTCGATGCGGGAGAGCATACCGGCAAGGTGCCGCTCGGCGTCGAGCACCGGGAGGCGCTTGAGGTCGTTCTTGACCATGAGCCTGACGGCGTCCACCAGAAGGTCGTCGTCGGCGACGGTCTCCCCCGCCGGGGTCATGACATCACCCGCGGTCATGCCGGCCGCGGCCGGTGGGAACAGGTCGGCTTCCGGAACCGCCTCGGGCTCGCCCTGGGCCAGAGCGGCCAGCAGTCCCGGAGTGGCGTGAAGGCCGGTCTTGCGGATGAGGTGCTCCTGGCCGATCATCCCGAGCAGACGCCCGTTGCCGTCCGTCACCGGGACGCCGTCGAACTCCGACCGCACCAGCACGCGCAAGACCTGGCGGAGACCGTCGTAGGGGCCCACGGAGACCGGCGGGACGGTCATCACGTCGCGTACCCTGGCGCTTCGGGGCAAGAGGCTCCCCGTGGTGCGGTGGACGATCATCCCACCTTCCTGGACCACGATGACCCCGTCGCCCACCAGCTCCTCGATGGCCGGCAGCACCCGTTCCAGTTCGGGGCCCGGCAGTACGATCTCGATCTTCACCGGCATGTTGTGGGATATGTCCAGCACCCGGTGCGAGGCGGTCTCACCGTTCTCGAAGCACCCGGCCACTCCGCGCGTGACGATGCAACGCGCCGCACTCCTCTCTTTGGCGACCACCCTGACGATGGCCTCGTAGAGAGGGGCTCCGTGCACGTGAGCCTGCTCGCTGGTGAATATGTGGACGATCTTGTATGTCATGCCCGTCATGTGACCACACTCCTCACACCAGACGCCCGAGATAGATCCCTCCGATCGCGAGCACCCCACCCGCGACGTTATTGGCCAGGAAGTTTCCCGCGGCCAACGCCCAGCTGCCGTCCTGCATCAGGGTGACGGTCTCCGCCATGAAGCTGGAGAAGGTCGTGTAGCCGCCGAGAAAGCCGGTCAGCAGAAGGACGCGCAGGAGCGGGGAGAACCCCGCATGCTTGGCCGTGACACCGAAGATCAGCCCGGCCAGCAGACAGCCGGCCAGATTGGCGATGAGGGTGCCGAACGGGAACCCGGTGCCGAAGAACCGGGCCGCCCCGAGGGTCGTCCCGTAGCGGAGCATGCACCCCACGGCTCCGCCGAGAGCCACTGCCAGAAAGCGGGTCAGCACGAAAAGCCTCCCGTCGCGCAAGAGCGATCGCCACCTACGGTAGGCATCATCAGCGGCCTGCGCCGCGGCGTCGCGGATGCCATCGCCGCCTGGATTATAGCCTCTGACGTCGACCGGTCCGCCAAGCGTACGGAAGCGCGTGGCCGCCAGTATCGGCCTGAAGTTGTTGGACTTTAGGCGTACAAAGTGACAGGTTCATCTTGCCGAAAATGGTAGTGGCCCATTACAGTGGGGCACTTTTGGCGGGGGGCCGGCATCAGGGACCTTCCGCAGCGGCCATGGGCCGAGGTGGCGAGCAGCACGAGCAGGGAGTGGCAGGTGTCCGGTGTCGTGAACAGGATGAAAGCCCAGCGCGGCTTCACCCTTGTAGAGTTGTTGGTGGTGACCATCATCATCGCGGTGCTGGCGGCCATCGCCATCCCGTCGTTCCTTCATCACCGGGGCAAAGCCGAGGATGCCTCGGCGGTCTCCCTCGTGCGCGAGGCGGTCGTTGGGATGGAATCCGCCTACGTCGACTCGCACACGTACGCCATCGGGGCATCGGTGCTGGCAGCGATAGAGCCCACCATCCACTGGAACGAGGCGGACGGCCACGTGGTCGACGTCGCCACTCCTTCTATCGCCGCGACGGCCTCCGCCGCCACCAACAGCGTCGACTATTTCGGAGCGGCGGTCTCGTACTCGATCGCCACGACCTCGGGCTCCGGCAACCAGTTCGGCGTTTACGCCGACAAGGGCGCCCACGGGAACGTCGTATACGTCAAAGTGGTCGGCTCGGTAGCCACCACCGGCTGGTAGGAGCGCGGGCCGCCGGCCGCCCGGAGTCGCCGCTACCGATCCCGGCCCTCAGTCCACGCTCACGGACGAGATGAACCCCGCTCCCGGCTCCGTGGTTGTGGTCATCTCGGCGGTGGTCCCCCTCTCAGCGTGAGCGGGCGCCACGCGCATCAGATCCAACGTGGTCATCACCCGGGTGGTGCTGAGAGTCTTCCCCGCGTCGGCGACCGCGGTCGCCACCACGAGCGCCAGCAGAGCGACCATCAACAGCGCCGACATGGCTCGAATGGCGGACTTCATGGGACCGCTGCCTCCTTCCCGGCTACGCTCCGACCAGGAGGGGGTCCCGCAGGTGCGAACTCGATCCAGACCCCATCCCGGCGGCCTTCCCGAGTCGATCACGGGGCTGTTGAAGCCCCGTACCATCTCTGATTCTAGGCCGAAGTCGGGAGGAGTCAACAAGCTGTTCGATGGCCTATCATTGCAGTGCTGTGATCGTTCCCGACCGGCCGGCAAGCCCGGCCTCCAGCCCGATCGAAAGGGTGGTGGCGCGATGGATGGACTCAGTGAGATGAGCGCGGCAGAGCTGCAGGAGCTTCTGGCAAAGCTTCAGGACGACATGGAGGAACTGCAGGAGGAACGCATGTTCGTCCTGGGCCAGACCGGGATGCACATCTCGGCCAAGAAGGTGAGCAAGTACGAATCCGACGTGGCGAACCTGGAGGCCAAGATAGCCGAGGTCGAGGAGGCCATCCGGGCGCGGTCCTGAGCCTAGCTCATCGCTCCCGTCAGAGCCGCCACCGCGACGATCTCGGCGACCGCGACGGCCGCTCCCACATGCCAGGCCCGTAGCCGTCGAGGAGCCCACAGGCGATTCTCGGGGTTCAACGGTCGCGCCACCAGAGAGGCGATCGACGCGCCCAGCATGCCCAGCAGGAACGCCGGGACGAACACGACGAAGAAATAGAACACGCCTTCCCAACGCGAACCGCTGGGGTCGACCCCCACGACTACGCCGGCACCGACGCCGACCACCAGAGCCGGTATCAAGGCGAAGGCCAACCCATAGCCCCACTCCGGCTGCGGGCGGCTCAGCAGCTCGAACACGAAAGCGGAGACGACCAGAGTAGCCGCAAGGGCCAGCTGCCATTCCGGCGCCACGAGGAGAGCGGGCAGCAGGGGGACAAGGAAGGTGACGAGAGCAACGATCCCGGCGAAGGCCACGCGCTGTTTGGGATGGGTGTGAGACGCCGTCCGGTACATCGCACCACCTGCCTCGGATCGGTCAGCTCGTTGACACCATCATACGCCCCGCGGAGGCGGCCGGTGGTAGGCTGGCAAGGGTCAAGGTGATCGCCAGTCGGACAGAGGAAACGACCCATGGACATGTGGAGATTCTTCGACGTCACCCATCGCGAGCACGTGATCTGCAATCCCACGAGCCTGGAGAAGATGGACCACCTCGTGGGACTACTGCGGCTCCCCGCCGGCGCTCGCGTCATTGATATCGCCTGCGGAAAGGGCGAGTTCCTCATCCGTCTGGCTGAGGCCTGCGGGATCGACGGCCTCGGGATCGATCTCTCTCCGTTCTTCATCGCCGAGGCCCGGAAGCGACTCGAGGCCCGGGCGCCTGGGGCGGCGATCACCTTCAAGGAGATGGACGGTGCCGAGTTCAAACCGGAAGAAGCTCACAGCTTCACCGTGGCTTCCTGTCTCGGCGCCAGTTGGATCTACGGGGGGCACGCGGGGACGCTGGATGCGCTCGCGCGGATGACCGCCCCCGGCGGCTGGGTGATCACGGGCGAGCCCTACTGGCTGCACGAGCCGTGCGAGGAATACCTAGAGGCCCTCGGCCTTCCGAAGGAGGCGTTCGGGACCCACATCGGCAATGTCGAGGCCGGGGAGCGGCGGGGCCTCGAACTGGTCCACACCGTTGTCAGCAACGGCGACGACTGGGACAGATATCAGGGGCTGCAGTGGTCCGCTTCCTTCGAGTGGGCACGCTCGAACCCGGACGATCCAGACATCCCCGAGATCCTGCGCAGGGTGGATGAGGAGAAGGCGGCCTATCTTCGTTGGGGTCGCGACACCATAGGGTGGGCGATCTACGTGTTCAGACGGCGGTGACGGACGCCGGCATGTCGGTCGTCACGTCGGCCAGTGGAGTTAACCGGACAACTTCTGAATCTGCGGCCTAAAGTGTCGCGCCTGTTTCGCCAGGCCGATATCGGCCAGCCTCGATCGCCCGCAAGTCACCAATTTCCCCGGTGATTTCGCCCAACATGACTTCTTTATTTTTGTGCGCGGAATGAGTGCCAATATTGTGGCTTGGTTTCACACTACCGGAGACGACCGATGACTGACCGGGCAGGGGGGAGGTGGGGTCGCCGGGCGGTACCGTGACGCCGATCACGATCCCCGTGGAGAAGGGCGTGGCTCTCGACCTTCAGGAGCTGAAGCGGGCCGGTTACCTCGCCCCCAGCCCTTGGAGCCGTGAGGACGGACGGTAGACGACGAGCAAGGCGGGTGGATTTGCAGCTTGATGCTCGACCCGCCGGCGCTGTTCCGCCGGCGAGCGCCCCGCTGCTACAACCCGCGCGCCCACCCGCTCATTACACATGAGGTACTCGACGAAGAACGCACGGTGGTTCTAGCCGCAAACCACCACATCGGCGTTCTTGTAGGCCGCCATGAAGTGAGCGACGAACTCTTGACCCAGAAGTGGCATCGTCGGGGCAGCCGATCAACTCCTGTCAACCGAAGGCGTGCAAAAAACGAACGGCCCGTTGCGAACGCATCAGGGCAGGACGGCGTTGGGATGCTCCTGGTGCTGGCCTTCGTTCACATCCGTCCTCGACCGCGAGCACCGTTCGCCGTAATACGAGTGCCACCGCCGAGTCGTCCTTTCTACGACCCAGCCCTCGTCGGGCTGCGGGTACGTTGCGGGCAAGACGATCTCGTCATGGTCTCGACCGTTTTCGATGGCTTCGATCGTGTTCTGCTTTAACGTCTCGAGAAACTTCAGCTGCTTTTCGACCTCTTCGATACCCACAACAGCGCCGTGGCCAGGGATCACATGATCGACATCCATGGTCAACCAGCTCCTCAGAGTGGCCATCCATCGCTCGGGGTCAGTAGAGACGTCACCCGCAAAAGGAAACATCTCCGAGAACAGCAGATCTCCCGCAAAAATCACTCGCTCATCCCGCAGATAGCCGTAGACAGAACACCTCGTGTGCCCGCCAGAGTGATGAAACTCGGCGACTCTGGCACGATTCGTAATATCCAGTCGCTCCCGAAATAGCAGCGCGGGGACGATGAACTCGACCTCGTTAAGCCAATCGCCGCCATCGGGATCGTCTCGCCTCCATCTGGCGATCGCGTCCGGTGACCAATCGGGACCACCCACGAGCGTCTCGGCGATCTCGAACGACCCAAACAACGCGACATCTTTGAACGGCTGGAGCCCGAAGGCGTGGTCGGCGTGGTAGTGGGTGAGGCAGGCAAACCTCACCGGACGCTGATACTCCTCTTCGAGCGTCGCCCGCAGAAGTCGTGCAGCGTACGGCCGCATTCCCACGTCAACTGCGACAATGAAGTCGTCTAGGATCAGTGCTGCAGCGTTTGACATCAGTCTTTCGTCAATCGCCGCTACGGTGCTTGCGCTGACCCTCTCCAGGTGGATGCCGTGCTTCATAGCCATGGTGCTTGGCCCCTGGAGTTAGCGACGTCCTCGGGAAACGCGGCCTGGGGGTAACGGCCGCGTTTGCCGAGAACGTCGGGCATCCTTCTTGTCAAGGAATTCCTGCCTGCTCCGATGCCGCTACCCGATGAGGTCGCGGTCGAGCTTCAGCCGGTCGATGACCTCCTCGACCGATGCCGGCTGCAGGTTCATCGACTTGGCCACGCCCACCAGCTGTTCGACCAGCTGGGCGTTGGAGGTGGCGAGTTCCTTCGGCCGGATGTAGATGGTGTCCTCGAGGCCCACGCGGGCGTTCCCGCCCATGGCCAGACCGATGGTGGTGAGCGGCAGGTTGGCCTTGGAGATGGCGATCACCTGCCAGCTGGTGTCCTCAGGAAGTTCGCGCACGCAGTAGGAGAGGAGCATCGGGTCGGCCTTCATCCCGCCGTGGGTGCCCATCACGAAGGACACCTGGAGCGGCAGCGTGACCAGTTCCTTCTTGAGCAGGTTGAGCATCAGCGGGATGTGACCCGTGTCGTAGATCTCGATCTCGGGCTTGACCCCCAGCTCGAGCATCCGCTCGGCCAGCTTGTACATCAGCTTGGGCGGGTTGAGGAACTCGTTGTCGCCCATGGTCATGGTCGCCGGGTTGAGGGTGGCCATGGCCGGCTTCGCCTCGACGATCTTCATGCGCTCCTCGTAGGGCATGCCGCCGCCCGTGGAGAGCTGGACGATCCCCCCGCACTTCTCCCGGACGGCCGCGACGGTGCGCTTGGCCACGTCCAGGTCGGCGGTGAAGTTGTCGTTGTCGCGCAGGTGGATGTGGAGCACGGCGGCTCCGGCCTCGTAGGCGTCCTTGGCGGCTACCGCGATCTCTTCTGCGTTGCGGGGCATCGCCGGGGTCTCTTTCGAGGTGGCCGCCGGGCCGGTGAGCGAAGCGGTGATGAT
>CAIQPS010000001.1 GCA_903873715.1 uncultured Actinomycetes bacterium | reverse complement strand
CGCCACCTGCGGCTCGAGAGCGGAGCAGTCGTGCTCGTAGACCTCGGCGTAGTGCGCGTCCGGGTCGGCGCCGGTGGGGGTGAAGGGCTCGTGGCCCAGCGGCGTGGACCGCACATACTCGAGGCACCGCTCATCCGCTTCGAAGGGAGCGCACTTGGCCCCCAGCTCGATCGCCTGGCAGGCCAGCGTGAGTCTCCCGTCCATCCCCATGGCCTCGATGACCGGTCCCTTCCACTCGATGGATTTGTACTGTCCGAAGGAGGGCGAGTACCTGCCCACGAGAAAGAGGAAGATGTCTTTCGCCGTGACGCCTTCCTGCAGTTTCCCCGTGCAGAGGACCTTGACCGTCTCGGGAACGCGGAACCAGAGCTCCCCGGTCATGAGTATCCACGCCGTTTCGACGGAGCTTGCCGGCGTCGCCAGGGTGTTCACGGCGCCGCAGGTCGTTCCGTGCGAATCCTTGCCGCAGACCAGCATGCCCGGCCGCGCCAGCCCCTCTTCCGGCACCGCGGCGTGGGCGATGCCGGTGTTTATTTCGTAGAGCTTCTCGATGCCGTAGCGCCTGGCGAGCTCCCGGGTCCTCTTGTAGACGACCGCATCCTGGGGCCGGGCATGACATCCCTGATGGTCGCCCATCATGACGGCGACCGCCTCAGGATGGGCGACCCGGGGCAGTCCCTCAGGCAGGCCGGTGGCCACGACTTTGTCGTAGACCTCGACGATGCCGTTTTCCAGCGTGTAGAGCAGGTCGAGCCTGGCGGTGACGAAATCCCCGGCGGAGACCTCCTGCTTACCCGACGCCCGTGCCAAGATCTTTTCCGCGATCGTTTTTCCCATGAAAGACCTCTCTGATGAGACATCGTCGTGGATGGAAGTGCGTGACACCGCACCGACTGCGGGACCATAGCAGGCCCGCCCCTGGCTGTCAAGGATCGCCCCGGGGAAAGAGCAGAGGCCCGCGAAGGAGGACCTCCCCCGGGCAGAAGCGCCCGGGGGAGGCGCTGCGGGACCCGGCCGGGGGACCATCGACAGGCACGGCCCGGCGCGACGAAATAGCTTGACAACGGGGCGCACCCTTTCGTATAGAAACGCCGTGCGAAAGCACGCTCTTCTCAAGGGAACATCCCGGAGCAGTACCCATCAATCCTATCCCCAAGGAGGTTCGTTTATGGCCGGCTATCCCAAGATTCTGCACATGGAAGAAGGCATGCGCGACGGTTTGCAGATCGAAGATCGTGAGATTCCTGTCGCGGACAAGATCCGTCTCGTCGACGCCCTGTCGGAGACGGGGCTCAAGGAGATCAATCTCGGCTCCTTCGTCAGCCCCAAGTGGACGCCCCAGATGGCGTGCATGGATGAACTGGTCCGCGGCTTTCACCCCAAACCCGGAGTGAAGTATTCATTCACCGCCCTGAACGAGAAGGGATACGAGCGGGCACGGGTTTTCACGCCGCCGCTGTCTCCCCGGATCGCCGAGTACATGACCCGGGTCGATATGTGTGATGTCTTCGCCCAGCGCAACACCAACCGCACCCAGGCCCAGCAGATAGCGACCTGGCCCAAGGTGATCGAAACGGCCAAGGCCAAGGGGATCACCGAGGGAGGCATGTCGCTCAGCAATCCCTTCGGCTCGAACTGGGCGGGCGAGTTTACGGTGGAGCAGTGCATG